>RGHD01000016.1 GCA_010024385.1 Actinomycetota bacterium
TTGGAATTTACAGCCAACAAGCTGGGTGATTTTCCAGGACGTTGCAACATCTTGTGTGGAAGAAATCACTCACAAATGCTTTTCACGGTCCGCGTAGTAACGCCGGCGCAATACCAGGCTTATCTTGATACCTTTGAGGAGAGTGGCGCATGACAACATATGCAGAACGTCCAACAATCTCTAGCTTGCCACCGCTGCCAGCCAAAAAAGGTAGAGCATTCGTAAAGTGGGTCACTTCTACTGATCACAAGACCATCGGATATCTATATCTGATGACATCATTTGCATGGTTTCTTATTGGTGGAGTTTTAGCGCTCCTTCTTCGCTCAGAGCTTGCCCGCCCAGGAATGCAGTTCTTGAGCGCTGAGCAGTACAACCAGATTTTCACCATGCACGGAACAATTATGTTGCTTATGTTTGCAACACCATTGTTTGTTGGCTTTGCAAACGTGATTATGCCGCTACAAATTGGCGCCGCTGATGTGGCTTTCCCTCGTTTGAATATGCTCTCTTATTGGCTCTACCTCTTTGGTGGCATCATGGCATTTGCTGGCTTCCTCTCACCTGGAGGAGCAGCATCATTTGGTTGGACTGTTTATGTTCCACTTTCAAATGCACAGTATTCACCGGGTATCGGTGCAGATCTGTGGTTACTAGGTCTTGCAGTCAGCGGTATCGGAACAATCCTTGGTGGCGTTAACTTTATTACGACAATTTTCACCATGCGTGCGCCTGGTATGACGATGTTCCGTATGTCAATCTTTTCCTGGAACGTATTGCTTACTTCAATCCTTGTTCTTCTAGCTTTCCCTCCACTTGCTGCAGCCCTACTTGGTCTTGAGTCCGACCGTATTTATGGCACGCATCTTTTTGATCCAGCAAATGGTGGAGCGATGTTGTTCCAGCACTTATTCTGGTTTTTTGGACACCCCGAGGTTTATATCTTGGCACTTCCATTCTTTGGAATTGCAACAGAGGTCTTGCCGGTTTTTAGCCGTAAGCCAATTTTTGGCTATAAGGGTTTGATTGCTGCAACTATCGCAATTGCAGCGCTCTCAGTTTCAGTATGGGCTCACCATATGTTTGCAACTGGGCAGGTCCTCTTGCCGTTCTTCTCATTCATGACTTTCCTCATTGGTGTCCCAACTGGCGTGAAGTTCTTTAACTGGATTGGAACAATGTGGCGTGGCCACGTTACTTTTGAAACACCAATGCTCTGGGTTATGGGTTTCCTTGTTACGTTCCTTTTTGGCGGATTAACTGGCATCATTTTGGCTTCACCTCCTCTTGATTTTGCGGTCTCTGCTAGCTACTTCGTCGTCGCTCACTTCCACTATGTTCTATTTGGAACTGTGGTCTTTGCGATGTTTGCAGGCTTCTACTTCTGGTGGCCAAAGATGACTGGCCGCATGCTCAATGAGCGTCTAGGAAAGATTCACTTCTGGACTACTTTTTTTGGTTTTCATTTGACTTTCCTTATCCAACACTGGCTAGGCATCAAGGGCTTCCCTCGTCGCTATGCCGACTACCTTCCAACTGATGGCTTCACATTTATGAATGAAGTGTCAACAATCGGCTCATTCTTACTTGCTTTCTCGATGATTCCATTTATGGTCAACATTTGGATTACGCGCAAAGCACCACTAGTTGGTGTTGATGATCCTTGGGGTTACGGATCATCTCTTGAATGGGCAACTACATGTCCACCTCCTCGCCACAACTTTTTGACTATGCCTCGCATCTCATCAGAGCGACCAGCTTTTGATCTGCACCATCCACACATTAAGACTGAAGGGCACTAATAAACTATGAAGGTTTCTTGGCAGCTATTTATTGGTCTTGCATTGTTCTATGTTTTGATGACTGTTATTTATTGGCAAGTGGGCGGTGAGCCAGTAGGAATTGGCGGCATGCTTCTTGCAGCAGCACTTGCTGGGATGGTTGGCTTTTATGTGTGGTTCACACAGCGTCGCATCGGACAGATTCTTCCTGAAGATAATCTGACTGCACAAATCTCTGATGGCGCAGGTGAGCTTGGTTTTTATAGCCCTCACTCATGGTGGCCATTGCCGGTTGCTTTGAGCATGTGTGCGCTGACGCTCTCGCTAATCATTGGTTGGTGGCTCACTGTTATCTCACTGGGTGCTCTTGTTATATCAATCATTGGAATGGTGACTCAGTACGAGAAGCCAATTGCGGCTTCAGCTCACTAATGTCAAAAGTACGGGCAGAGATACTGGATGTCGATTATCCAAATACGGCTGCTGCACGAATAGTAATAAATGCACAAGCTTCAAAGATATTTGAATTATTAGCAAATCCTCGTGCTCATGCCTCCTTTGATGGTTCTGGAAGCATTGAAAAGAGTATTTCAGGTCCAGAGCGTCTTTACCAAGGTGCTAAATTTGGAATGGCTATGAAGATTAAGGTGCCATATCGCATCACAAATACCGTTGTGGCTTTTGAAGAGAACAAAAAGATTACCTGGTGTCACCTAATGAAGTGGACTTGGTCATATGAGCTCCACGATTTGGGTAATTCAACAACTCAAGTTACTGAAATCTTTGATGGTAATTCAATTCCTGCCTTTTCCCGCTGGTGGCTAAAGAAGACTGGAGCTGTAGCTAGAAATCCAAAGTTTATGGCAAAGAGCTTGGTGCAACTTAAAGCACTATGTGAAGGTTGAAAACTGCACGTTTAGCTCCATATCTTTTTGTTTTCCTGTGGAGCACTGGTTTTATAGGAGCTAAGTACGGCCTTCCCTATGCAGATCCCTTCATATTCTTATCGGTGCGCATTTTTATTGCCGCTGGCATCCTCTTCATCGCAGCTCGTTTCATGCGCGCGCAGATTGCACTAACTCGAAGTGAAATTAGTAAATCTGCACTCATTGGGTTGTTCTTGCATGCGTTTTATCTTGGGGGAGTCTTCTTTGCAATTTCCAAAGGAGTCTCAGCTGGAGTTGCAGCAGTGATAACTAGTTTGCAACCAGTCTTTGTTTCAATCTTGGCTGTGAAAGTTCTAGGTGAGAAGCTTCGTTGGAGCCAGTTTGCAGGATTAGTGACAGGATTAATTGGCGTTGTGTTAGTTCTGGGTCCAACATTTGATAGTTCTGTCTCCACTGTTGGAATCGCCGCAGTCTTTGTTGCACTCCTAGGAAGCACCACAGCAACGCTGATGCAAAAGAAATTTGGTGCTGGTATTCCTATGTTGGCTGGAACTGCCTATCAATACCTAGCAGCAGGCCTGATCCTTGGAATCGCAGCTTTTGCAACAGATGGAACACGCATACATCTGACGCCTAAGTTTGCTGGCGCAATGCTCTGGCTAATTTTTGCTCTATCTGTCGGCGCGGTTCTTCTTCTGCTTCGGCTACTCAACAGCGCAAGTGCCGCTTCAGTCTCATCTCTGTTTTATCTTGTGCCACCTGCAACAGCCCTTGAGGCCTATGTTTTATTTGGTGAAAAAGTAAACACCCAAGGCTTCCTTGGAATAGGAATTACCGCCCTGGGTGTTTGGCTTGTAATACGTAGAACCAACTAGTGGTTTTCGATCTCCTTTAATTCCTGCTCAGTTACCTTAGGAATAGAGACTGCATGCGCTTTGCTCAAACGGCGTTTCAACTTGTTCTTGAGTGCACCGGGTCTGCGAACACCACGAGCATCAACATCTGCAATTTCAAGAGGTACTAACTGCTCATGAGATTGCAATTGGTAAGCCTTTTCTGGAGAGATAGGCGCATGAACTTCTACGAACTCACCGTGTGGTAAACGAAGTAGGCGACCAGTTTCTGCTCCGTGAAGGAGGAGTTCGCGATCTGCGCGTTGCAATGACAAACACAGACGCTTTGTGATGATGAAAGCTAGCGGTGGAAGAATAAAAATTCCTATGCGAGAGAACCACATGATTTGGTTAATCGATAGGTCAAAATTTGTAGCGATAATGTCATTTCCACCATTGATAAGTGCAACCATCACAAAGGTTATTGACATGACGCCAAGAGCTGTGCGGTTTGGCACGTTGCGTGGTCGATCTAGCAAGTGGTGCTCACGCTTGTCGCCAGTGATCCAACTTTCGATGAATGGATAGAGCGCCATACCAGTGAAGATAATTCCGGGAATTATCACTGCTGGAATTAAAATATTCCAGGAAATAGTGTGACCGAATGCGTGAGTTTCTAGTGGGGGAGCCATTCGCACAAGACCATCGAGCCAGCCCATGTACCAGTCAGGTTGTGAACCTGCTGAAATTTGTCCAGGAGTGTATGGACCGTAGAGCCAAATTGGGTTAATGGAGGCAACAGCAGATATGAATGCTGTGATTCCAAATACTACGAAGAAGAAGCCACCAGCTTTAGCCATGTAGACCGGCAAGATTGGGTGACCAACAACGTTCTTCTCTGTGCGACCAACACCTGGGAACTGTGTGTGCTTCTGGTACCAAACCAACATCACGTGAATTGTGATGACGGCTAGGAAGATTCCAGGAATAATCAAAATATGGAGGGTAAAGATGCGCGGGATAAAGTCAGTACCCGGGAATTCCCCACCGAATAAAAAGAATGAAACGTAAGTGCCAACTACTGGGATAGCTTGAATAATCGCTGATGTAATGCGCAAGCCAGTTCCAGATAGCAGGTCATCAGGCAGCGAATAACCTAGAAGGCCTTCTACTAGACCAAGAGTAAGAAGGAGGATTCCAAGAATCCAGTTGAACTCGCGTGGCTTTCTAAATGCGCCAGTGAAGAACACGCGCAAAAGGTGAGCGACGATCGCCGCCATGAATATGTTTGCTGCCCAGTGGTGAATCTGGCGCATTAATAGACCGCCTCGAATTTCAAATGAGATATTTAAAGTTGAGGCGTAAGCAGCCGACATCTTTAAGCCCTGAAGTGGCTCATAAGCTCCGTTATAGACAACTTCCTTCTGGGATGGGTCAAACCAGAAAGTTAAGAATGTTCCTGAAAGAAGCAAGATGACGAATGAGTACATACACACTTCACCAAACATGAACGTCCAGTGATCAGGAAAAACTTTGTTAAGTGATTTCTTAACCCACTTGGCCGCGCCAAGTCTTTCATCAACAAAGTTTGCAGTATTTCCTACTATTTTTTCAGTTGCTGTCATTGTGAATTCCGCTCCCAGAAACTAGGTCCGACTGCTTCATTAAATGGTGCACGTGCTACTAAATACCCTTCTGCATCAACTGTAATATCGAGTTGAGGCAATGGTCTAGCTGCAGGTCCAAAGATGACCTTGGCCGCGCGAGTCACATCAAATGTTGACTGGTGACATGGACACAAGAGGTGTTTAGTTGTTTGTTCATACAGTGCAACTGCGCAGCCCATGTGTGAACAAATCTTTGAAAAAGCAATGATTCCTTCATGGGTCATTGCAAGGCGCTGTGCATCTAATTGGAACTCTTCTGGACGCAAGCGGATGAGGAGGACAGGATCTTTTGCGATATCACTCAATGGCCGATGCTCCATGTCAGCAACTGCCGGCAAAACCTGAACTACAGCGCCAACTTCAAGATCTGAAGCCAAAATAGGCCGGTTACCTGGATCGGTGAGCAGACGTGTTCCTGCTTTCCAGTTCGTCGTCTCTAATTTTTTCCCAGGTAGTGGACCAAGATCGCGGAGAAGAAGAACCGGAGGAAGAGCAAAGAGTCCGGCAGCTACGCCGAGTGAGCGCTTAATTAACTTACGGCGACCCAGTTGAACTCCAGCAACACCTTCTTTAACAGTTTGGACCAACTCTGCGCGATCTTCATCACTTGAGCGAAATTCATGGCGATGATTAACAATCTCTTTGTCTGGCATCAAAGTTTTGGCCCA
This sequence comes from Actinomycetota bacterium, assembly GCA_010024385.1. Taxonomy (GTDB): domain Bacteria; phylum Actinomycetota; class Actinomycetes; order Nanopelagicales; family Nanopelagicaceae; genus Planktophila. The sequence continues at coordinate 5,837 of RGHD01000016.1, forward strand.
GTGAATTGCAGCGATGCCAATAAAGAATAGCGACATAGCCATACCAATACCGATACCTAATTGCTGAGCGTTTTGATTACCCATAATCGGGATAAATATGAATACATTGTCTTTAACAAAGATGTAGGAATAAATAAGAAGGAGTGAACCAACAGCAGAGAGTCCAAAGAGAATTGCTACTTGTTGCTCTGCACGCTTTTCAGATGCAGGATTTACATCTGTCGCACGCGGTGAATGTTGAGGCAGTGCTGAGTTATCAATAGGAGTTAATTCATTAGACACGATGGGCCTACCTTGCTCTCATAGTTAGCCAGACTGCAATACCGATAAGAAGTCCTAGTCCTAATACCCAAGCCAATAAACCTTCAGTAACTGGTCCAATGCGCCCCATGGTTGCACCACCTAGATTTGGCTCAGCCTCAGCAGATTTGATCCACTTGATGATAGAAAGTTTTTCTTCAGGTGTAATTGTTTTATCACTAAAGACTGGCATTGATTGTGGTCCTGTAATCATGGCTTCATAAATATGTTTTGGCTCAACACCCATAAGAGTTGGGGCGTATTTACCTTGTGTTAGCGCACCACCTTGGCCAGCAAAGTTGTGACACATAGCGCAGTTATTTCTAAATAGTTCGCCACCTTCAGCAGTATTTCCATCTCGCTCATAATTGAGTTCAGACTCACCTGGAACAGCAGGGCCAGGAGCTAGGGAAGCAATGTAGGCAGCAAGGGCTGCAGTCTCCTCTTCGTTATAAACACGGGGTTTGCGCATTGCTTGTGTGCTCATGTCAGCCATTGGCATACGGCCTGTGCCAACCTGGAAATCAACAGAAGCTGCGCCAACGCCAATCAAAGATGGTGCAATCGATCCACCTTCAGCGTTGAGTCCGTGACAAGAAGAACACCCTTTAAGGAAAATTTGCTTTCCCTCTTCAATAGAAGCGGAGCGATCAAAAACGCTCTGGCTCTCTTTAACAGTTGCACTTGCTACAGAGAATGTAGTGCCAATTGCCAAGAGAGCAAAAATTAAAAGCAATGGGCCAGCGGCCTTATGTCGACGGTAACGCGATAAACGCTTCACGAAGTTTTTGTGCTCCCTTACTTAATTAGGTAGATCGCAGAGAAGAGGGCAATCCACACGACGTCGACGAAGTGCCAGTAATAGGAAACAACAATTGCAGTTGTGGCTTGTTCGTGTGTAAAACGACGGGCCTTAGAAACACGAATCAGCACAATAAGAAAAGCAATAAGTCCACCGGTTACGTGTAAACCGTGGAAACCTGTTGCGACGAAAAAGATTGAGCCATACGCAGCGGAAGACAGAGTCAAACCTTCTTCAACAAGAGCGGCATACTCAAAAATCTGCCCGCCAATAAAGAAAGAACCCATGAGGAAGGTCAGAGCAAACCATTCACGCATGCCCCATTTGTTGAGTTGAAGTATGGAACCTGTGCGGTGGTTTTGGAATCGCTCTGCAGCAAATACTCCGAACTGGCATGTAACAGATGAGAGAACAAGAATTGTTGTATTCAAAGCTGCAAATGGAATATTGAGAATCTCCCCTGCCTCTGTCCAAATCGCTGGACCCTGCACTGCGCGAGTAGTGAAATAAATAGCAAAGAGTGCGGCAAAGAACATCAACTCACTTGATAGCCACACGATTGTGCCAACCGCAACGGCGTTGGGGCGGGTGATCTTGTGGTGGGACGCTACTGATGTGCTCGACATGGGGATGATTATTCCCGAAAAACACGCCTACGTCTTACGGGAGACCCCTCATATGCAGGTGATTCATCCGGTTCTGGAGTGAAACAGCCCACAGATATTTGAGAGTAAAAATCAACTCGCACACCCTTTCCGGGAGCCTAGACTTAGGCCATGGCAAAGAAGCAGATTCTGGTTTATGCAGATGATTCAACTGTAAGAAAGGCTGTAATTGACGCTTTGGGTACCAGAACAGCCAGCGATGTAGCAGAGCACCAGATTCATGAGTTTGCCACGGCTGCAGCCCTTCGCTCTTACGTCGATAACAACACAAATATTGATTTATTTATCCTCGATGGTGAAGCAGTTCCAGAGGGTGGTCTTGGGGTTGCCCGTCAACTCAAAGACGAAGTTTTCAACTGCCCACCAGTACTAGTCATCACAGGGCGCAAAGAAGATGCATGGCTTGCTGCATGGTCGATGGCTGAAGCATCAATAGTTCATCCGATTGATCCATTCACTCTTGCTAAAAGCGCTGCTGAACTTCTACGCGGCACAACCCCTGCTGTAGTTTAAAAGATGTCGAAAGAGTTGTGGGATCGCTATTTCTCAATTCTTGAAAGTGGGCTAGATTTAGAACCGGCCAATGTTGAATGGTGCATGAAGCAGATTCTTGAAGGAAAATCGGATAACGAATTAATTAAAAAGTTTTTGCTTTCGCTAAAAGCAAAGGGCGAGACCAGTGAAGAAGTGGGTGCGCTAGTTGCCCAGATGTATGAGTATTCAGCGCCAATCTTCATTACTGAGCGCGCAGTCGACACAGTTGGAACAGGTGGCGATGGAGCCCACACAATTAATATCTCAACCACTGCTGCAATTATTGCCGCGGCCGCAGGTGCAAAAGTTGTCAAGCATGGTAACCGCGCCGCTTCATCTAGATCAGGTGCAGCAGACTTACTTGAAGCTTTAGGTGTTGCAGTAACGCTAGATGGCAAAGGTGTTGAAACTACTTTTTCACAGCTTGGAATTGGCTTTTGTTTCGCACCTGTTTTTCATCCAGCTATGCGATTTGCTGCCCCTGCCCGTAAAGAGTTAGGTGTCCCAACAGTTTTCAACATCTTGGGGCCGCTTTCTAATCCAGCTAAACCAAAGGCTGCAGCGATTGGCGTTGCCAATGATCGAATGCACTTAGTGATGGCACAGGTGTTGGCTGATAAGGGCGTAGATGGCTTCGTTTTCCGGGGTGATGATGGCCTAGATGAAATAACTCTTGCAACAACAACTTCTGTTCTAACACTAGGTAATGGCCATATTGCTAGTGATTTATTAGACCCACTTGATTTTGGAATTGCACGAGCCCCAATTTCGGCCCTTGCCGGGGGAGATGCAACTGAAAATGCCAGGATCACTAACGCTATTTTTGCTGGCGAAAAAGGTGCACCACGTGATGCTGTTGTATTAAATGCAGCGGCTGCAATAGCTGCTTATGACGGCGAGATGGAGTTAAGCCTTCACGATCGAATCCAAAGAGGTGTTGAGCGAGCGATCGCGGCTATTGATAGCGGTGCAGCTGCAATCCTTCTTTCACAGTGGGTAGCTCTTAGCCAGAAACTAGCCGCTTCTTAACTTTTTTAAACTGTGGCAAAGTCGTAATTCCAAAACTTCCCAGTCTTTCGATAATTCCATGCAAAACATCAACCGTGGCGCGGGCATCATCTAGCGCGCGGTGTGTGGGAGAAGTAGTTGCTCCAAAGAACTCTGCCAATGTGGCTAATTTGCAGTTGATGACATCATCTTTAGTTAACACATATCTAGCTAATCTGGCAGTGTCAGCAACATGATGGTTGGGCCATGGGTAATCCAGATGCGTAGCGGCAGCTTTTAGGAATCCCACATCAAAAGGAGCGTTGTGTGCAACTAAAACATTTTCAGTCTCTGGCCCCAAGAACTCAATAAATGAAGGATACACTTGAGCGATAGTAGGGGCGTTGGAAAGCATCTCATCTGTAATCCCAGTGAGCTCGGTGATGAATTCTGAAATCTGTACACCTGGATTTACAAAGGTTTCAAACTCACCAATCACTACACCGCCGCGCACCTTTACTGCACCTATCTCTGTAATTCCTGCGCCCGTAGAAGGGGCAGCACCTGAGGTTTCCAAATCCACAACCACAAAGGTGGCTTCTGATAGTTGCATAGTGGCGATAGTAAATGATTGCACTGTCATTGACAGAACGCGTATGGTGTTAACCATGGCAGTTGAAACAGCACCCCCAGGTTGGATGCAAGATTGGTCGGCGCAAGGATCAGGCAAAAACGCTCGCGTTGGAGTCTTACTTGTTCATGGATTTACTGGAGCCCCACCATCAATGCGCCCATGGGCAGAGTTCCTTCATTCCAAGGGTTACACCGTTCGAGTCCCATTACTTCCAGGCCATGGAACAAAACCTGAGGATCTCAATAAAGTGAAATGGCAGGAGTGGCCTGCAAAAGTTCAATCGGAATTGGATGAGTTATTTAAGAGCTGTGATCAAGTATTCATTGCTGGGTTATCGATGGGTGGGGGAACGGCTCTCAATGTTGCTCAATCAAATAATGAGCGCCTTGCAGGTTTGATTTTAGTAAACCCTATGATTCACGTGGCGTTCTTGCCTCATCAATTGGCCTACCTAATCTCACACTTTCAAAAACTTCGCTCTAGTGTTGGAAATGACATTAAGCGCCCAGGAATAACAGAACATGGCTATGACGCGCTACCTACTCGAGGGATAGCTGAATTACTCAAAATGCTCAAAATCACTCGTAAGAATCTGGGCAAGATAACTGTTCCCGTGCAGCTCTTTCATTCAGTAGAAGATCACACCTTGCCAGTTTCAAACACTGAAATAATTATGGCTGGCCTAGGTTCTTCGAATAAATCTCGTATTGAGTTAGTTAACAGTTACCACGTTGCAACTTTGGATTATGACCAGGAGTTGATCTTCCAGAATTCACTGACCTTTATACAAGGGCTTACAAAATAGATGACTCAATCTGCCCAACTTCGAACATTCCTTTGGTTTAACAACAACCTGGAAGAAGCATTGGATTTCTATAGTGAAACTTTTGGAGATCAGTTTGTCCTGCAAAGCTCTGGACGCCCAGAGGCAGACGGCAAGCTAATGACGGCCGAATACACAATCTATGGCCATCAATTCGTGGGCATGGGCTGGCCGGGTGGTCCGACTTTTAATCCCTCAATTTCACTTTCGATTTCCTGTGATGGTCAAGATGAAGCAGATCGTTTATGGGATGCAATTACAAAAGATGGGCAAGAAGGTCAATGTGGATGGTGTGTTGATGCATTTGGTGTGAGCTGGCAAGTAAGCCCCAAGCAAATGGGTGACTATCTCAATAGCCCAGATCCTGAGGTTTCAGCCTATGCCTGGTCGCAAATGCGTAACATGAAACGCATCGTTATCGCAGATCTACATAAATAGTTTCATAACTCCAACTGCATCAAAACAAGATCGAGAAGCTGCCCATGCTTTTGTGCAACGCGTGGCATCCGTGCACTCTCTTTGAAACCGTATGCGGCATGCAATTTAATCGATGCAGTATTGGTTGAATCAATTGCTGCAACCATTACTTTTCGCTCTTGCTCTCGCGCCAACTTCATTAAATGTTCCAGAATCTGTTTGCCTATTCCTTGGCCACGATGGGATGGAGCCACGTGCACGCTGTGTTCTACAGTGTGGTTGTAGCCTTCTCCAAAGCGAAAAGAGCCAAAGACGCCATAACCAACGACTTTGCCGTCGTGTTCTGAAATGATGACTGGGTAACCGTGTGATGTTTTATCCTCAAACCAAGCCATGCGCTCTGAGACATCTACTGTATCTTCTCGATAGATCGCATTTGTAGTTGCAATAACATCGTTGTAGATGGAAGTAATTGCCGCGATATCGCCGGCGGTTGCGCGTCTAATCATTTATGGTTTGATCGAGAGCCACAGAAGTGCAATCACGCAGATAGAAACCAGAGTGATAATCGAGCCATAGACACCACGCATGCGTCGGGTAGAAACAAACTCGCCCATGAGCCGTTGATCTTTAGATATTCCATACATAAAGATCAGCAACGGTAGTAACAACACGGCGTTGAGAATCTGTGTGAAGACTAGAACCTTAATCAGCGGCAGATCGGGAATGAGAATTAATCCCGCAGCAAAAACCGTCATCACTCCAAAAGTTGTATAGAACAACGGAGCCTCTTTTGGACCATCATCTAGGGCTGCAGGCTGTCCGGTCAGATCGCCAACAGAATAAGCAGTAGATAATGGCAAGATAGATGCAGCAAGTAATGCCGCTCCCACTAAGCCGATTGCAAAAAGAGCCTTTGCCATAGTTCCGGCCAAAGGTTCAAGTGCACGTGCTGCTTGGGCAGCATCTGTGATCTCAGTGATTCCTTCTTTGTTTAAGGTAGCAGCGCAGGTAATAACAACGAAGAATCCGATGATGCCGGTGAGTAAAGAACCAGTCCACACATCAATGCGTAGAAGTTTTAAATCATCACGAGTTAAGCGCTTATCCACCGCATATGACTGAATGAAGGCTAGACCCCATGGTGCAAGTGTTGTTCCCAGAGTTGCCGTTGCAAGAAAAAGTGCATCATGAGTAAATGGCAGAGATGGCACAAAGACGCCGCGAGCTGCTAGAGACCAATCTGGTTGGGCCATAAAGCCAGCAAGGATGTAGGAGATAAAGACTGCCGAGAGTGCAAAGAAAACTTTTTCGATGTTGGCAAAAGATCCTCGAAGAACTAAAAATGAAACTATGAGGGCAGCTGCAGGAACTGTCACAAACCGTGAGAGACCGAAGAGTTCTCCTGCTATTGCAATTCCTGCAAATTCAGCAGTCAGGGTGCCAAAGTTAGCAATGATCAAAGCACTGGCACTTAGAATTCCAGAACGAGCACCATACTTTTGGCGAACTAATCCTATGAGGCCTTGACGTGTAACAACGCCGATGCGTGCACCCAGATCCTGGAAAATAATCAGAGCGATAGTGGAAAGAACTACTACCCACAGCAGTTGATATCCAAACTTTGCACCCAATTGAGAATAAGTGGTGATGCCGGCTGGATCATCATCTGAGAGCCCAGCGATAATTCCAGGACCCATGACTGAGAGAAGTGCGGCAAAACGAATCTTTCGCGTAGTTGTCATGAGAGCGCACCTGTTCCTTTAGATAAACCATGTTGTTCTCCAGGCTTGAGTGCATCAACTAGATCATCGGCCAAAATACGCCCAACGGGCCTACCTTTTTCATCAATAACAACGATGGAGGCGCCACGGTTGTTTGAAAACTCTTCAATAACTTCATCCAATGGAGAATCAATGTGCACAGATGTTGGGTAAGGAGGTCCGATAAGTGTGCTCAAAAACGCTGAGGATTTAGCTGCTACCAACTCAATAATTTGGATGTGATCAACTAACTTGCCTTTGTTATCAACAATAATTACGCCATCTGAAATATCGCGATCTCGGTTTTCAACGAGCCGAGCTAGAGCTTCACCGCAAGTGTCATTTTCTTGAGCAAAGACCATGTGAGTGGTCATAATTCCACCAGCAAGGGTCTCATCAAATGCAATGAGCTGGCGCAACTGCTTAGCCATCTTGGCATCCATTGCTCTCAAAATATCTTCTCGGTGCTCATCACCTAAATCACGTAGTACTTCAGCAGACTCATCTGGTTCCATGCGGCTTAGAAGTTCAGCAGCTCGCTTTTCACTCAAACCACGGAGAAGACCTTGCAACTCCTCATCTTCCATTTCTTCTAGGGCATCGGCAGCTAACTCTGGATCCAACATTTCAATCAAAGCGCTTTGTTCACGTCCAGCTAAATCTTCAATTAAGTCTGCCAAGTCGGCAGGGCGTAGTTGTGAAAGTGCGGTTTTAGAACCTGAGGTTTTAACAACTCCTGATGTGTCGGCAAGGGATGCAACTGTCGCCCAGTCCAGAACATGTTGAGGTGTTGCACGTCGCCCAAGTGCGCCAGGAAAGATGCGGCGAAGGAAAGTAACAAAGGAAATATCCACGCCAACTACGCGAATCTCTTTATCCAAAGGTGCCAAATAAAGATCTGAAGAACGCACAACCCGCAAGCCATTGACATCCACAATCTGGTGATCAAGAACATCGGCATCTAGCAATGATTCATCACTGCGGCGTTTATAGTCGGTTAAATTTATGGTTGTGGATGAGAGCTGAATTTGGTGGCGCTCTAGCTTTGCAATACGTGCTCCGTCAATAAATGACCGACGCAGACCCACCTTTACAATCAATCCTGATACTGGTGGATAAGAGTCTTGTCCATGCTTAACAACAACATCTACTAAGCGACCGATTTCACGGCCATCCTCATTGGTAACTGGGCATCCCAATAATCCTGCAAGTGACACAACAGAATCGCGAACACCTTTGCGCGCCAACACCAGATTACGACGTCCCACGGCGCGCTCAACGGTATTGACCACGCGGGCAATAGGCTTTTTTGTTGGGGCGCTCATGAGTGAAATTGTATCGGCTGACATTGCAGGCATTTCGATAGTTTTCTCTGCGCCGAGATGAACTTACTGAAGTGGACCGTACTGGGATCGAACCAGTGACCCCCATTGTAGTCATCCTCAATACGCTCAATATCATCTTCACCAAAGTATGAGCCGGTCTGCACCTCAATAAAAACAACAGGATCACTACCGATGTTTGCTAAACGGTGAAGCTCGCCTTGGGCGATATCAATTGAGTCTCCAGCTGACATTTCAAATTCAAGGCCTTCATGAGTGACCTTTGCTTTACCGCTGACGATGAACCAATGCTCAGTGCGATGTTGATGGCGTTGATAAGAAAAACGAGCACCAGCATTAACAAAAATTCGCTTTACTTTGTGATCTGAGCTTTCAGACAAGATTTCATAGCGACCCCACGGTCTGACTTCTTGGCCCATGAACTCTTCCTTTTACTCGTTCTACTAATGGAGGTCGGAACGGGATTTGAACCCGTGTAGAGGGATTTGCAGTCCCTTGCCTCGCCTCTCGGCCATCCGACCAAAAACTAACGCCGTTCATTTTTTACGTGAACGGCGAACAGTTTTGAGAGCGGACGACCGGGTTCGAACCGGCGACCTGAACCTTGGCAAGGTTCCGCGCTACCAACTGCGCTACGTCCGCGAGGAGGGCAAATCTATCGCAGGTGAGGCCATAGCGCCAAAGTGGGAATTCAATGACTACCGTTACCTTGTGAGTTTATCGAAGAATGCGCCTGTTTTTTGGATGAACGGGCGGTTGGCTACTGGGCTTTCGCAGGTCTCACATGATCCATCGTGTTTAGATGATGGGGGATTCTGGGCTGTCTCGACAACTTTTGAAGGCGCATTTCAAGGTTTCAAATTTGATTACGTTACTGAAGCAATCTTTCCAACAACTCCTTGGCAGAAAATCGATGGAAAGTGGTCGAGTAGTTTAAATGAAAGTCAATACGTTGCATATGTCAAGAGAGTGCAAGAGCACATTGCACAAGGCTGGGTCTACCAAGTTAATGCTTGCAGAGAGATATCGATTGCTGTGGATGTTGAAAATCTACGTGGACTTTTCTCTAAGATTCTTGAAGGAAACCCAGCACCGTGGGCCTCTTATTTGGAAGCACCTGGAATAAACATAGCTTCTGCATCACCTGAGCTTTTCCTTAAACGCGATGGAGCGCGAATTCGCACATCTCCAATCAAGGGCACAGCCCCAGTTGGCACAGTTGAATTTGGCGCCAAGGACAAGGCAGAGAACGTGATGATTGTTGATCTCATGCGAAATGATTTGGGGCAGATTTGCAAAAGCGGAAGTGTCACTGTCCCCCGTTTGCTTTCCGCTGAAGCTCATCCTGGTCTAGTTCATTTGGTGTCAGATATTGAAGGTGAACTCAAATATGAGACGCAGTGGGCAGAGATCTTCACTCGCTTGAGTCCGCCCGGATCAATTAGTGGTGCCCCTAAATCATCTGCCGTCTCTGTCATCAAAGACAATGAAGGTAAGCGCGGGCCGTACTGCGGTGCGCTGGGTTGGGTGCAAGGGGATAGGTGTGAACTATCAGTTGCAATCCGAATCTTTTATAAAGATGACAAGTTGCGATTTGGCACAGGTGCTGGAATCACATGGGCTAGCGTGGCAGATGATGAGTGGGAAGAGACCCAACTTAAAGCAAGACGTTTAGTTTCACTTGCCGGTGGTGAGTTATGAGAGTGATCTATAACGGTGAAGTAAAAGATATCGATGATGTGCCAGCAAGTAGTTCTGGGTGGCTAGAGGGTGAAGGAATATTCGAAACTATAAAGAGTGTGGGAAATAGACCATTCTCTTTATCTAGACATATTGCCAGAGCACAGACCAGCGCATCAGCTCTTGGGATTAGCATTCCAAACCCAGAAGAGATTTCACAAAGTGTGACTGAATTGTTCGCTGCAGTTCCTTACGGCTTAGGGATGCTACGAATTTCATTTGATAATCAAGGTAACTGGTTGGCAGTTCACATGCCATATGTAGAGCAAAAGAAAAGCTGTGATGTGAGAATGCATCCAGATGCTGTTGCCGGTGATGTTCACAAAAGATTTCCATATACCAATCGTGTAGCAATACTTGAGCAAGCCCGTCTAGCTGGCTTTGATGATGCAATCGTCGTTAATGGTCAAGGCAATATCTGTGAAGGCGCAGTTACTAATCTGATTGCAAAGATTGATGGTCGGTGGTTGACACCACCAACTACGGATGTTGTTCTGCCCGGAATTATTCGTCAGATTCTGATTGAAAATGAGCTAGTTGCCATCGAGAGCATCCCAATTGATCGGCTAGCTGAAATCACCTCTGCCTTCTTTATTAGTAGTTTGCGTTTATCTCACGCTATTTCATCGATTGACTCACGGCCGTTGCATCTTTCACACGCCTTCGGAGAAGAAATAAAGGCGTTGGCACATAAGTATTCGGTAGGCTAGCCACATGATTCAGGTAACCGTTGATGGTGCATCACGCTCCATAGAGGCAGATCAACGCCCTACCCACCTCTTTGCAGATAATAAAGAGATAGTGGTTTGCCGCATTAATGGCGTCCTTAAAGATTTATGGACCGACCTACAAGAAGGCGATGTTATTGAATCCGTATTAATCAACTCACCTGATGGTCTCTTTGTCCTTCGCCACTCAACTGCCCACGTTATGGCACAAGCGGTGCAAGAAGTTTTCGCTGATACAAAGCTTGGAATTGGACCACCGATCAAAGATGGTTTCTATTACGACTTTGATCCGAAGACTCCTTTTAATCCAGATGATTTAACAAAGATTGAAAGCGTTATGCGCAAGATCATTAAGGATGGCCAGCGCTTTCGCCGACGTGTTGTGACTGAAAAAGAAGCGCTAACTGAACTCTCACATGAGCCTTATAAGTGCGAACTCATTGGCCTAAAGGGGCCAGCAGGAGAAGAGGCAAACGTTGAAGTTGGGGGAGCAGAGCTCACTATCTATGACAATTTGGGTAGAGATGGAAAAGCTGTGTGGGGAGATCTTTGTAGAGGTCCTCACCTTCCATCAACAAAGCACATTCCTGCATTTAAGTTAATGCGAAGTGCTGCTGCGTATTGGCGTGGATCTGAAAAAAACCCAATGCTCCAGCGCATCTATGGCACAGCATGGCCATCACAAGATGAACTCAATGCTCACTTAGAACTACTCGCAGAGGCTGAAAAGCGCGATCACCGCCGTCTTGGAACTGAACTAGATCTCTTTTCATTTCCAGAAGAGATTGGTTCTGGTTTAGCCGTCTTTCATCCCAAAGGCGGAATCATTCGCCGGGCGATGGAGGATTACTCACGCAAGCGCCATGAAGAGGAAGATTATGAGTTTGTTTATTCTCCTCATTTAACCAAAGCCGCCCTGTTTGAAAAATCAGGCCACTTGGATTGGTACTCAGAGGGAATGTATCCACCGATGATCATGGATGAAGAGCTCCATGCTGATGGAACTATTAAAAAACCGGGTCAGCAGTACTACATGAAGCCAATGAATTGTCCTTTCCACAACCTCATTTTCCAATCCCGCCAGCGCTCCTATCGCGAGCTTCCACTGCGACTCTTTGAGTTTGGAACTGTATATCGTTATGAAAAATCAGGTGTGCTACATGGCATCACTCGTGCTCGCGGCTTTACTCAAGATGATGCACATATATATTGCACAAAAGAGCAGATGGCAGATGAATTGGATTCACTTCTAACATTTGTACTCAATCTTTTGCGCGATTATGGTCTCAATGATTTCTATCTCGAACTCTCAACGAAGAACCCTGAAAAGTTTGTTGGTGCAGATGCTGATTGGGAAGAGGCAACTGAGACATTGCGCAAAGCAGCAGTTGCTCAAAAACTAGAATTAGTTCTAGATGAGGGCGGCGCAGCATTCTACGGACCAAAGATTTCTGTTCAAGCAAAAGATGCCATCGGTCGCACATGGCAGATGTCGACGATTCAAGTGGACTTTCAACTTCCGCAACGCTTTGAATTGGAATATTCAGCAGCCGATGGTTCACGCCAGCGCCCAGTGATGATTCACCGCGCTCTTTTCGGCTCCATTGAAAGATTCTTTGGCGTTCTAACAGAGCATTACTCAGGTGCTTTCCCACCATGGCTTGCACCAGTTCAAGTAGTTGGTATTCCTGTTGCCGAGGCGTTTGCAGATTATTTAGCTGATGTCATTAAGCAGATGAAAAATGCTGGCATTCGCGCTGAGCTAGATGCATCTGATGATCGTATGCAGAAGAAGGTGCGTAATGCACAGATGCAAAAGGTTCCATTTATGGTTATCGCCGGTGAGGAAGATATGGCAGCCAGTGCTGTCTCATTCCGCTATCGCAATGGTGAACAGAAAAATGGAATTCCTATCAAGGATGCGATTTCCGAAATTCAAAAAGTAGTAGTAGAGCGCACTCAGGTTTAGCAATGCATATTGATGGCGCAGGAATGCCTGATGGTTGGCAACGCTTATGGGCACCGCACCGTCTGGAATACTTACGCGGTGAAAACCGCCCATTAGAGGGTAATGAAGTCGAATGTCCATTCTGTCGTATTCCACAGTTATCTGATGAAGAAGGCCTCATTGTTCATAGGGGTACAACTGCTTATGTCGTCATGAATCTATACCCCTATAACCCGGGACACTTATTGGTTTGTGCTAACAGACACGTTGCAGATCTAACTGACTTAAATGTCGAAGAGCGCAATGAGATTTCATCTCTTACTGCTCATGCCATGAAAACTATTCGAAAAGTGTCATCCCCAGCAGGATTTAATTTAGGAATGAATCAAGGTGCTATTTCAGGGGCTGGGGTGGCAGAACACATCCACCAACACATCGTTCCTCGTTGGAGCGGTGATGCAAACTTCATGCCGATTATTGGAAAAACAAAGGTACTTCCGCAGTTACTGACTTTGACGAGAGAAGAGATTGCTGCTGCTTGGTAGAGCTAGTTGAGTTCAGCGAGATATTTCTTTATAACGTCAAGGCCGATTGCCTTTTCCATTACAAGTGGAATTGCTGGAAATAGAACACCTGCGGCAAAAGCACCTTCGCCCATTGATGTGACAAGCTCAAGATACTCATCACGAAACTCTTGAACTAAAGTTTCATGTTCTGGCTCACAAGGATTTTTAGTTGGGGGAGTTGTTGAATAATCGGTGATGACCATGTCCGAGAGTGAGATGAGAGCTCTAGGTGATCCATCATCATCATGGAGAACTAAGTACGGCGTAGCAATTTGATCAAAGACTCGGTTAGCCAACATAACCGCATCATCAAAGTCGGCATTGTTTCCATTCAACTGTGTAACAACAATCATGCGAGGCGTCAGAAACTCATCAAAGGATTGCCACTGATCAATTGTTAATTGGTCGATTCCGGTGTTGGGGTTAACAACAAAGAGTGCGCAGGAAATATCACCAGTTGCGTGAGTTCCAACTGATGCCCCGAGCGCCATGGCAACTTCGCCAGGATTGGCCGAAGGGTGGCCAAAGACGCAGAGATTGAGAGGGGATGTGGGATTCTGCACTGGGTCAGCCTACGATGTGCAGTGATGCTAAGTCGCTCTTTAAAACCAGCGGTTACGAGATTAATAACACCCGTAGCCGCATCTGCCTTGCGTATTGGGATCACAGCCAATGCAGTCACTTGGGTAGGAGCTGTGGGCGTAATTGCATCAGCGTTGTTTTTCTATCCTCGTGGTGATTTCTTTCTTGGCACAGCAGTCATTACTCTCTTTGCCCTGAGTGATCTCTTTGATGGCACTATGGCTCGAATTTCTAAGGCAGGAGCAAGTAAATGGGGAAGTTTCCTAGATTCCACAATTGATCGAGTTACTGATTCAGCGATTCTTCTTGGTGTGAGTATTTACTTAATCAACCATAATGATCAGTTAAGTTTTGTATCAATCGCAACTTTAGTAACAGGAATGCTTGTTCCATATATTCGTGCAAAAGCCGAAAGCTTTGGTGTTGAATGCAGTGGGGGAATAGCAGAGCGCACCGAGCGGTTAATCATAGCAATGTCTGCAATTGCACTTGATGGCCTGGGGGTTCCATATGTCTTGGCAGGTGGAATGTGGTTACTTGCAGGGCTTGGAGCTGTAACGGTTGTGCAACGTATGTTGATAGTTCGCAAGGCCTTCAAATAATGATTCAAACTGTAAGTGCATGGGGTTATTTTGCCGCATGGCGCATTTTGCGTTGGTTGCCTGAGAATTTTGTTTACGCCAGAGCAAATGGTGTGGCTGACTATTTAGTCAGGCGAAATGGAAAGAGCGTTGCAAGACTTCGCTCTAATCTTGCTAGAACTCAACCCAATATCACGGCTCTTGATTTAGATCTGCTTGTCTATTCTGGAATGCGCTCAGCACTTCGATATTGGTGTGACACATTTAGATTTCCTGATTGGTCAAGGGAGCGAATTCTTGGCACAGTCACATTTAATGATGAAAGCATTTTGATGGACGCTATCGCTGCCGGAAAAGGAGCAATTGTCACCTTGCCGCACTGCGGAAATTACGATCACGCAGCGGCATATTTTTGTGCTCGTGGAGCCAAGATTGTCACGGTTGCCGAGCATTTGAAGCCGGAAAAGTTGTTTAAGAAGTTCATGCAATACCGCTCAGATTTTGGTATGGAATCACTGCCACTAGATGGTCGTGTTATACCTACATTGATGCAGCGCATTAGAACCGGCTGCGTCATCGCACTAGCTGCCGACCGCGATCTCTCTAAATCTGGAATAGATGTGAATTTCTTTGGTGGGCCAGCCAGAATGCCGCCAGGTCCTGCAATACTTGCAATTCGCACAGGTGCACCTTTTATTAGTGCATATGTTTCTTACACTCCAACTGGAATTCATATTGATTTGACTCGCATAGAAATACCAACCGAGGGAACTGAGACACAGCGGGTAGCTGCACTTGTTCAGAAAAGTGCCGACCTATTTGCAGAAGGTATTTCCAAATACCCCCAGGATTGGCACATGATGCAGCGCATTTGGATTGATGGCGATTTCAAGGACCGCAACTGATGCTGACCAAGAAACTCAAAATTGGAATAGTTTGCCCATATGGTTGGGACACACCGGGTGGTGTGCAAAACCATGTGCGTGATTTAGCTGAGTTTCTTATCGCAGCTGGACATAAGGTCTCAGTTTTAGCGCCTGCTACGGATGAGAATCAATTACCAGACTATGTGGTAAGTGCAGGTAAACCGATTTCTATTCCCTACAACGGCGCAGTTGCTCGTGTTTTATTTGGTCCTATTGCATATGCACGTGTGCGCCAATGGATTGCCAGCGGAGAGTTTGATCTATTACACCTTCACGAACCGGCGATTCCATCGATATCACTTCTTGCTTGCTGGGCAGCAGAAGGTCCAATGGTGGGAACTTTTCATGCGGCAGCCAAGCGCCAGAAAGTAATTTTTGCTATCGGCCCGATTCTTGAACCTGCAATTGAAAAACTCTCGGCACGTATCGCAGTTTCAGAGGCCGCGCGCCTAACTCTTACTGATCATCTTGAAACAGATGCAGTAGTTGTTCCTAATGGAATTTATGCCAAGCGCTATTCGGCTGGCATTTTTCACGAGAAATGGGCTGGAAATACGATTGGTTTTATTGGTCGCTTTGAAGAACCGCGTAAGGGTTTGCAAGTGCTTGTCGATGCACTGCCCATCATCGCCCGCTTTGCACCGGATGTGAAGGTTTTTGTTGCCGGGCCTGGAGATCCAAAAGAATTTGTGAAAGAGATTAATCCACAACTTCGTGATCGCTTCGAATTTCTAGGAAGAATTTCTGAACAAGAGAAGGCTGACTTTATGTCATCGGTCTCGCTCTATGTTGCCCCGAACACAGGCGGGGAATCATTTGGAATAATCTTGGCTGAGGCGTTAGCCGGTGGTGCTTGTGTGGTTGCAAGTGATATTCCTGCATTTGATTCACTGTTGGGTGGAGGAGAGTTCGGTGCCCTATTTGAATCTGAGAATTCGATAGATTTAGCAAAGGTAATTATCGATCTATTACGTGATGAAAATAAACGTAAAGCATTAGCTAGTGCAGGTAAAAAACATGCCCAAATTTTTGATTGGGATGTGGTGGCAGAACAAATCTTTTCAATTTATGAAATGGCAATTGTTGGGAGCAAAGGCGTTTCCCTGAGCTCTGATGGTCGCACTTGGGGTCGATTCCTTTCACGGGATGAGGAAAAGAAATGAAGAGTTTATTATTTGTCGGTTTTCTCTTATTGGTTAGCCTTTGGTACTTATCCTTCTTAGCAACTCGTCTTGATCGCTTGCACCATAGAGTCGAAACGAGTTGGGCCAATCTTGATGTATTGCTACAAAAAAGAGCGGCTATTGCCCTTGAAATAGCTCATAGTGATTTAGCTGATCCAGCATCATCTATGTTGTTAACGGGGGCGGCCTACCAAGCACGCGATGCCAATGTTAAAAACAGATCCATGGCAGAGAGTGGTTTATCGGGAGCGCTAGGGCTCATTATCGCAGATGGATTGCCTCACGCCACAGATTCAGAACAAGCCCTGTTGCAAGAACTCTCTGCATTAACAGCCAAAATTCGAGTGGCTATCTCTATTCACACAGATGCAGTTTCATCGGCCCAAATGGTGCGCAATAAGTTTGTCGTAAAGACATTTCGATTGGCTGGCACCGCGCCACTTCCTCTTACCTATGAGTTTGAATCAGATGTTCTTTAAGCGCTTAGTAGTTTTTTGTGCAGCAATTTTGCTGCTTACTGGATGTTCAGCTTTTTCAGATTTATTGCCAAAATCTGTTGAACGTAACGTGCTAAGCGGGCGAGAGGGCACGAATGGACCAGTTCTTGCAGTCAAGATTGATGATACGAACGCCGCGCATCCACAAATTGGTTTAGAGGATGCAGATGTTATTTACATTGAACAAGTTGAAGGCGGCCTAACCCGACTTGCGGCAATCTTCTCATCTGTTATTCCAGAGCGCGTGGGGCCAGTGCGCAGTGCACGAATTTCAGACATTGATATTTTGAGCCAGTATGGTCGCGTAGTATTTGCTTATAGCGGTGCACAGAAGAAACTGTTACCGGTGATTGATGCAGCGAATCTGCAAAACCTCGGAGCGCAAGCACAGCCACCTTCTATCTACACAACTGATCCCAATCGCGTTCCACCTTTTGCGATGGTCTTACGCGCAGATCTTTTAATGGCCAAGGTCCTAGAAAAGAACTACCAAATTTCTACAGCTAAAAAAGTTGGATGGAGCTTTGGCGAGGCACCCGAAGGTGGTAAGCCAATTCAATCTGTGATCATGCGTTGGCCAGCGGCAAGATATAGCGCCCAGTGGTCTGAGACAGAATCTCGCTGGTTACTCTCACATAACTCACGGAGCAATCTCGCAGAATCTGGAATAGTTCTAGGACCTACGACTTTGGTTATTCAGATAGTTTCAATTACTGACTCTGAATACAAAGACAAAGTCGGGGGAGTAACCCCGCTTTCACAAACTGTGGGTAGCGGCTCTGGATTTATTTTGCGTGATGGAAAGAGCTATGCGGCCCTATGGAATCGCACATCTGCGAGCGCTGGAACTACGTGGACGTTACGTGATGGCAGCGAAATAAAGTTTGCCCCAGGCCAAATATGGGTTGCTTTGACCGATAAGGAGCCTGAGTTCACCTATCTATCTGCGAGCGCGAAGGCGACAAAGACAAAGTAGGATGTTCCCCTACACAGGCGAAGGTGAGTAAAGAGTAAATGTCAGAGGTAAAAGGCACAGGTCGCGTAAAGCGCGGTATGGCAGAGATGCTCAAGGGCGGCGTCATCATGGATGTCGTTAACGCCGATCAGGCAAAAATTGCCGAGGATGCTGGCGCAGTTGCAGTGATGGCGCTAGAGCGCGTGCCTGCAGATATCCGTGCACAAGGCGGAGTAGCTCGTATGTCTGATCCTGACATGATCGAAAAGATTCAAGCATCAGTCTCAATCCCTGTTATGGCTAAAGCACGTATTGGCCACTTTGTTGAAGCTAGAGTTTTAGAATCCCTCGGGGTGGATTACATCGATGAGTCAGAAGTTCTTACTCCAGCAGATTATGAAAACCATATCGATAAGTGGGAGTTCACAGTTCCATTCGTGTGTGGCGCTACAAATCTTGGAGAGGCGCTTCGCCGCATTAATGAAGGCGCAGCAATGATTCGCTCTAAGGGTGAAGCTGGCACAGGCGATGTTTCAAATGCGATGCAACACATGCGCAAGATTGGTGGAGAAATCCGTCGCCTATCTTCAATGCGCGAAGATGAACTCTTTGTTGCAGCTAAAGAGCTTCAGGCTCCTTATGAATTAGTTAAAGAAGTAGCGCAAAGTGGCAAACTTCCAGTCGTGCTCTTTACTGCTGGTGGAATTGCAACTCCAGCTGATGCAGCGCTAATGATGGCCATGGGCGCAGATGGTGTCTTTATTGGTTCAGGTATTTTCAAATCCGGAAATCCAGCACAGCGAGCAGCTGCATGTGTGAAGGCAACAACGTTTTGGCAGGATGCAAAAGTTGTCGCCGATGCATCTCGCGGTCTAGGAGAGGCAATGGTTGGTATTAATGTTGCAGATCTTCCAGCTCCGCACCGACTTGCCGATCGCGGCTGGTAGTTCTTTTCCTTCATGAAGGTCGGAGTTCTCTCACTCCAGGGTGATGTTCGCGAGCATGTGAGTGCATTAATTGCCTGTGGTATTGACCCCATTGAAGTGCGTAGAGAATCTGAGTTAGCAGAAGTGGATGCCCTTGTTTTGCCCGGGGGAGAATCAACAACTATCGCTCAGCTTTCTGAAATCTTTGGCATCTTTGAACCAATAAAACAACGAATAGATGCAGGTATGCCGGTCTATGGATCCTGTGCGGGAATGATTTTGTTGGCAGATCAAATCTTGGATGCTAAGCAAGGGCAAAAAACTTTTGGTGGACTGGATATCACAGTTCGACGCAATGCTTTTGGTCGTCAAGTAGATTCATTTGAAACAGATATCTCGTTTAATGATGGCTCCAGTGAATTGATTAAGGCGGTGTTTATCCGTGCTCCGTGGGTGGAAAAAGTGGGGGCTGGCATCACGGTTTTGGCCTCTGTTGATTCACACCCTGTGGCTGTGCGCTCTGCAACTCTTCTTGCCACATCTTTTCATCCAGAACTAACGGCAGATCATCGAATCCACCGTTACTTTATTGAGGAAGTGGCAAAGCCTGCATTAGAGAAGGTAAAGTAAGTTTCATAATCAGCGTTAATGAGATTGAAGGTGTAAGCCATGTCCGGCCATTCCAAGTGGGCGACGACCAAGCATAAGAAGGCGATTATCGATAGTCGTCGTGCAAAGGTTTTTGCAAAGCAGATTCGCGCAATTGAAGTTGCAGCACGCAATGGTGGAGCTGACATGGAAGGTAACCCAACTTTATTTGATGCAGTTACAAAGGCTAAGAAATCTTCTATGCCAGCAGATAACATCGAGCGAGCAATAAAACGTGGTGCTGGTTTAGAGGCAGGTGCCAAAGACTGGATCACGATTATGTATGAGGGCTATGGCCCACATGGTGTGGCCATCATGATTGAGTGTCTATCTGATAACCGCAACCGTTCAGCCTCTGAAATCAAAGTTGCAGTTACTCGCAACGGCGGATCAATGGCAGATCTTGGTTCAGTTTCATATCTCTTCAATCGCAAGGGTGTCATAATCGTTAACAAGGTCGACGGATTAACTGAGGACCGAGTTCTTGAAGCAGTTCTAGATGCAGGGGCTGAAGAAGTAAATGATTTAGGTGAATCTTTTGAAGTGGTATGTGAGCCAGTTGATTTAGTTCAAGTTCGAACTGCGCTTCAAAGCGCTGGAATTGACTATGAATCAGCTGATTCTTCATTTCTGCCATCAATGTCGATCCCACTAGATGCTGATGGGGCCAAGAAGGTATTTGAACTTATCGATGCGATTGAAGAGCTCGATGATGTGCAAAACGTCTATAGCAACTTCGATGTTTCAGATGAGGTTATGGCGAGCCTGGAATAAGTTCGTCACAGGTAAGGCCTAGGCTAGAAACCTTGAACTTCATCAGAGGAGATGGTGGCCAGAATGCGCGTACTAGGAATTGATCCTGGTCTAACGCGCTGCGGTATTGGAATCGTAGAAGGTAGCCCAGGATCTCCACTCAAGATGCTCGGAGTAGGCGTTGTTATGACACCAGCGGATATGGCACTTGAAAATCGTTTACTTGAAATCGATAAAGGTTTAAATGAATGGATTGCTCTGTGGAATCCAGATGTGATTGCAGTTGAGAGAGTCTTTGCACAACATAACGTGAGAACAGTTATGGGCACGGGACAAGCTGCCGGTATTGCGCTACTGATTGCAGCTAAAGCGGGAATTCCAGTCATGATGCACACACCTAGTGAAGTAAAGGCGGCTGTATCAGGATCAGGTCGAGCACATAAAGCACAGGTAGCGCAGATGGTTCAAAAGATTCTCAATTTAGATTCAATTCCACAGCCAGTAGATGCAACTGATGCACTAGCACTTGCCATTTGTAATATTTGGCGAGGTGGATCAACGGCCAGAATCAATCAAGCAGCAGAGGCTGAAAAGTCACGTCTTAGAAAACTGCGTGGCTAAATGATTTCAACAGTTACGGGAACTATTCGCTCACTCTCACTCGACAAGTTAGTCATTGAAGTCGGGGGAGTGGGCTTGAGTGTTTTGATTAATCCACCAACAAGTGCCGGGCTAACTCTTGGTTCTCAATCTACTCTCTATACATCCCTAGTTGTGCGAGAAGATTCACTGACTCTGTTTGGGTTCTTAACGGAAGAGGTGCGCAATCTTTTTGAACTTGTCCAAACAGTTTCTGGAGTAGGACCAAAGGTAGCGCTCTCAATCATGGGCGCACTAACCCCTGAAGATTTAGCTCGCGCGATTTCTCAAGAAGATACCTCTGCAATTGAGCGAGTTCCAGGTATTGGTAAAAAGGGTGCACAGCGCATGATTTTGGAATTGAAGGGCAAACTCAGCGATCTCTCATCAAGTGCAACATATAGAGGTCACCAACCTGCATGGCGTGAACAGCTTCTCAGCGCCCTTGTTTCTCTTGGTTTTTCTCCTAAGGAGTCAGATTCTGCAATTAGTTATGTGGTTAATGATTTACATGGCAATGATCAAGACCCAACCAGCATGGAGTTAAGTGAACTATTGAAGTTAGCGTTAGCAAGTGGAAAGAGTTCACGTGGCTGATAATCAAGAGCGCTTAGTGGGCTCAAATATCAAGGGAGAAGAATCAGCCCTTGAACAGGCCCTGCGCCCCAAAACTCTCAAAGATTTCATTGGACAACACCGAGTTCGCGAGCAGATTGATGTCTTGTTAACTGCAGCGCGTCATCGAAACTCTCCGGCAGATCACATATTGCTATCTGGTCCGCCAGGACTCGGGAAAACAACATTGGCGTTAATTCTGGCAAGTGAGATGCAAGCACCGATTCGAATAACCAGTGGTCCTGCGATTACACATGCCGGTGACTTAGCAGCAATTCTTTCGTCTTTAGTTGAAGGA
>RGHD01000017.1 GCA_010024385.1 Actinomycetota bacterium
TAGTGATGTCATTTTGGATCTCATCTAGGGTGTATCCGATTGCTAGTTTTGTTGCAATCTTTGCAATCGGAAAACCAGTTGCCTTTGAAGCCAACGCACTAGATCTTGAAACTCTAGGGTTCATCTCAATAACGATAATTCGGCCATTTTCAGGATTCACCGCAAACTGAATATTGCATCCACCGGTTGCAACGCCAACTTCTCGAATGATGTCGATTGAAAGATCTCGCAGCTTTTGATATTCAACATCAGTCAATGTCATTGCAGGTGCAACGGTGATGGAATCTCCTGTATGAGTACCCATTGGATCAAGGTTTTCAATAGTGCAAACAATGACGACGTTATCTTTGTGATCGCGCATAACCTCAAGCTCATACTCTTTCCAACCCAGGATCGATTCCTCTAGAAGAACCTCAGAAGTTGGACTATGACGCAAACCGGTTCCAGCAATTTGACTTAACTCTTCTGCATTAAAAGCTATTCCAGATCCAAGGCCACCCATAGTGAAAGAAGGACGAACAACAACCGGATAATTAAGTTGAACTACGGCTGCGAAAATCTCATCCATGGTGTGACAGATCACGGACTTAGCTGACTCACCCCCAACCTTTTCAACAATGCCTCTAAACAACTCGCGGTTTTCGCCACGTTGAATTGCAGGAATATCAGCGCCAATATAAGTCGCATCTGCAAACTCTGGATCAGTCATGATTGTGGCTGGGTTTGAGTTGACCAAAATGACTCGAATACCTTCAGCCCGAAGCACACGACAAGCTTGAGTACCCGAATAATCAAATTCACACGCCTGTCCAATAACAATTGGACCACTTCCTATTACTAGAACGCTTTTAATTGAGGGATCTAAAGGCATTAGGCCTTCACCTTCTTTGCCATCAAATCTATGAAACGATCAAAGAGATATGCAGCATCATGTGGTCCAGCGGCAGCTTCAGGGTGATACTGAACTGAGAAAGCTGCACCTTCTAGCAATTGCAAACCTTCAACTACTCCATCGTTCAAACACACATGCGTGACCTCGCCAGGACCATAAACCGTTGTGAACTGAGCATCTGTGGGAGCTTTGAGTGCAAAACCATGGTTATGAGCGGTAATTTCAACTTTTTGAGTGTTCTTATCAATTACTGGTTGATTAATACCACGGTGGCCAAACTGCAACTTATATGTCTCAAAGCCAAGTGCACGACCTAGAATTTGATGGCCGAAACAAATTCCAAAGATGGGTATTTGTGCGCCAAGAACTTGTCGGACAAGCTCGATTGTTTCAGTCATGGTCGCAGGATCTCCGGGACCATTGGATAAGAAAACGCCATCTGGATGAACTTCCTGAATGTCTTCAAAAGTTGAATCGTGAGGCATGACATGAACCTCGACGCCGAGCTGCGCCAACATTCTCGGTGTTGCAGCTTTGATTCCTAGATCTAACGCCGCAACTACAAACCTCTTCTTACCAACTGATGGGACTACATAGGTTTTGGAAGTGGAAACATCTTTAACAAGGTATGCACCTGCCATTTGAGGAGATTTGCGAACTTCAACAACCATCTCTTCGCGCGTGAGTTCCAGATTAGAGAATATTCCAACCCTCATTGCACCGCGATCACGTAAGTGACGTGTGATAGCTCGAGTATCTACTCCTTGAATCCCCACAACATTCTGGGAGATCAGTTCAGCTTCTAAATCATTTTCAGAGCGCCAATTAGAAGTTAATGAGGATGGGTTTCGAGCAACGAAACCAGCGACCCAGATCTTTGAAGATTCATTATCTTGAGTATTCATGCCGGTATTACCGATGTGTGGAGCAGTCATAACAACTACTTGCTTGTGATAAGAAGGATCTGTCAAAGTTTCCTGATATCCAGTCATACCAGTTTGAAAAACAGCTTCACCAAAAGTGCGTCCTGTAGCTCCCCACGAGCGGCCCTCAAAGATTCGACCGTCATCTAGAACAAGGAAGGCCTGCGCCATTACTGCACCACCCTGTCTATAACTTTTGAATCAATCATGGTTGATCGACCACCAAAGAAAGTATGTGTTACCAATCCTGGCAATTCATAGCCATGGTATGGAGTATTGCGACTCTTTGAGAGAACCAAATCGCGATCTACGACCCAGCTTTTGGTTGGATTAATCACAGTTATGTGTGCGGGAGATCCAACAGCAAGTTCTTGACCATGGTTTGTGTATCGACCGATTGCTGCCGGAGCCAAGGACATACGTTGGGCAACTCCGGCCCAATCTAGAAGTCCGCTTTCCACCATAGTTTTTGTCACAATTGAGAGCGCAGTTTCTAAGCCGATCATTCCAAATGATGCTTGCGCCCATTCACAATCTTTCGTCTCACTCGTATGTGGTGCATGATCCGTTGCGACAATATCGATTGTTCCATCCGCCAATGCCTCACGCAGCGCCATAACATCATGTTCTGTGCGAAGCGGTGGATTAACCTTGAAAACTGGGTCATATGAACTGGCTAAATCATCTGTTAGTAAAAGATGATGAGGTGTTACTTCAGCCGTTACCTGAATCCCTCTTGCCTTTGCCCAGCGAATAATCTCTACGCCCCCAGCAGTTGTTACGTGACAGATGTGTAAACGAGACTGGACATGATCAGCCAACAAAACATCTCTTGCAATAATTGCCTCTTCAGCTATTGCTGGCCAACCTTTCAATCCCAGCTTCGAACTGATAATTCCCTCATTCATCTGCGAACCAACGGTTAATCTCGGCTCTTGCGCATGTTGGGCAATTACGCCATCAAACTTCTTGATGTATTCCAACGCTCTTCGCATGACTAAAGGATCAAAGACGCAGTTGCCATCATCACTAAAGACTCGAACCCGAGCGACTGAATCAGCCATGGCTCCTATTTCAGAAAGTTGTTCGCCCTTTAGCCCCTGCGTGACAGCGCCGATTGGAAAGACATCTAGAAATCCTGCATCTTGTCCTAAACGATAAACCTGCTCGACTACACCGGCTGTATCGGCAACGGGTGAAGTGTTAGCCATTGCTGAGAGTGCCGTGAAGCCACCTTTTGCACCTGCTCTGCTGGCACTTGCGACAGTTTCACTATCTTCGCGTCCAGGCTCACGCAAGTGAGTATGCAGATCTACTAAGCCCGGCAAAACCACGCTGCCCTTGAGATCAATGACAGTTGCTGTTTCATCAGAAATTGATTCTGCCATTGCCTCAATGCGACCATTGCTAATCAAAAAATCAGAGCTTGCCGCTCCTAGTATTTTGCCACCCTTAAGTAGAAAACGTTGTTTAGTCATTAGTTGCTCCCTACTTCTAAAGGACCGCCAGCAAGTAGGACATACAAGATAGCCATGCGCACATTAACTCCATTGGTAACTTGCTCAACGATTACTGATCGAGCACTATCTGCTACATCAGCTGCGATCTCTAGTCCGCGATTCATGGGTCCTGGGTGCATCACAATTGCATGTTTAGCCATGGCCGACATTCGTTCGGAATTCAGACCGAAGTAACGTGAATACTCACGTGAATTAGGAAAGAAGAGATCAATCATTCGCTCCTGCTGAACACGCAGCATCATGATTACATCCACATTTGGAATTACTGAATCAAAGTCATATGAGATTGTGGCTGGCCAGCTCTCAACACCAACCGGAAGCAAAGTAGGCGGTGCAACTAACACGACATCAGCACCGAGCATTGAAAGCAACAATACGTTTGAACGCGCAACACGTGAGTGCAGAACATCTCCCACGATTGCAATTCGCAGCCCCTTCAGATCACTTGCTCCCTTACCAAGATGTTTACGGATTGTGAAAGCATCAAGTAATGCTTGACTTGGATGCTCATGCGTTCCATCTCCTGCATTGATAACACTTCCCGACATCCATTCAAGATCTGCTAAGCGCTGGGCTGCACCAGATGCCGAATGGCGAATGACCACCGCATCAGCACCCATAGCTTGCAAAGTTTGAGCGGTGTCTTTAAGAGATTCACCTTTACTAAGGCTCGAACCTTTGGCCGAGAAGTTAATAACATCGGCTGATAGGCGTTTGGCCGCAGCCTCGAAAGAGATTCGTGTTCGTGTGGAGTCTTCAGCGAAAAGATTAACGATTGTTCGACCACGCAATGTTGGGAGCTTTTTGACTTGCCCATCATTGATACGCGCTAACTCTGTTGCTGTATCAAGGATTCCGATTGCATCAGAGGCGCTGAGATCGTTGATGGAAAGGAGATGGCGCACTAGTTTGTCTCCCCTTCAATTACCACTTCATCGACGCCATCAATTTCAGTCAGTGAAACTCTGACCGATTGCTTCTCTGACGTAGGTAAGTTCTTACCAACAAAATCTGCACGTATGGGCAGCTGACGATGGCCTCTATCGACAAGGACAGCCAACTGCACTGTGCGCGGGCGTCCTACTTCTCCGAGTGCATCTAGAGCTGCTCGTATTGTGCGACCTGAATACAAGACATCATCAATCAAGATGACATCTCGTCCTTGAATTCCAATCGGTGGGATTGAAGTAGGCATGATCGCGCGAGGTGCGCGAAGGCGAAGATCATCTCTATATAAGGTGATATCTAAAGTTCCGTGGGCAATCTCTTTACCCTCAATCGAACTCATAATCGCTGCGATGCGAGCAGCTAAGTGAGCACCACGAGTTGGAATGCCTAAAACGGTAATCTCTGAAGAACCATGATTCTTTTCTAAAATCTCATGGGAAATGCGGGTCAACGCACGTGAAATATCCTGTGCGGACAGGGCTACGCTCATATAAATCTCCTTCCCCACCTCGCAGGATGGGTCGTTAAAGGATGCGTGGAAGACTATATCAGCAGATTCGCACCTCTGTGGATATCCAAAAGTGCGTGTGGCATCACATGCCTAGTCTTGCCCTATGAATACAGAAATGGAAGAAATAGCCGCACGCCTTCGATCAATACGTCTTTCACGGAATCTGACCTTGGCTGACGTTGAAGCTAAGAGTCATAAGCAATTACGAGCAGTCGCCCTTGGCTCCTATGAGCGTGGTAATCGAACATTGAGTGTGAAGAAAGCGGCTCAACTATCAGAGTTCTATGACGTCCCACTCTCATACCTCTTAACTGGACGTTCTCCCACCCAAAAGGCTGACTGTGAAATTGCCATTGATCTGCGCAGAATCAAAGCGCTCTGCGTCTCAGAAGAGAAGAGCACGCCAACAGCACAGATTCTTTTCTCATTTATCTTTGGCATTATCAAAGAGCGCCAGGATTTCAACGGGGAAATTTTATCCCTGCGCAAGAGTGATATTGCATTTCTAACTATCACCATAGGTTGCACTCATGAGGAGTTCACCATGTATCTCTCTCACAACAAACTGCTTTTTGAAATTAAAGGGACAAGTTCTCTTTAAGGGATGAGATTCGACCTAAAACACCATGGATGAAGCCAGATGACTCATCGGTCGAGAGCTCTTTAGCCAAACTTAATGCTTCATCAATTGCAACACTGTCTGGAATATCAGCTGCCCATAAAATCTCATAAATACCTAAGCGCAAGATATTGCGATCCACATTTGGAAGCCGATCCATGTCCCAGCCTTGGGCATAAGTCGTAATGAGTTCATCTATCTTTCGAGTATTTTCACTCACGCCAGTAACAAGCGAGCGTGTGTATTCACGAATAGGCCTTGCATCTGCTCCCTCTTCAACAATATCTCTGAGGTTGAGGGTTTCCAAAGCGCTAGTTCCCCGAATATCAGCTTCGAAGAGAAGGTCTAAAGCTTGCTTCCTTGCTTTACTACGTGCAGACACTAGTTAGCGCGGCCCTGGTATGAACCATCACGTGTATCTACCATGACAATTTCATCCTGCTTGATAAAGAGTGGGACTTGAATCTCAATACCAGTTTCAACTGTTGCTGGCTTGGTTCCACCAGAAGAGCGATCCCCTTGGATTCCAGGTTCTGTGTATGTAATACGTAAAGGAACTGAGGCAGCTAATTCGATATAAAGAGGATTGCCTTCGTTAACAGCAACTACTGCATCTGTGTTTTCCAGCATGTACTTGGACATATCCCCAACTACTGCTGCTGAAATAGTCATCTGATCGTAAGTCTTACTATCCATGAATACGAAGTCGTCGCCTTCTTTATACAAGTACTGCATATCACGCTTTTCTAAAATGGCGATATCGATCTTTACACCTGAGTTAAATGTGCGATCAATAACTTTTCCATTCAGTACTGACTTAAGCTTTGTCCGAACGAATGCTGGACCCTTACCTGGCTTCACGTGCTGAAACTCAACTACAGTCCACAACTGGTTTTCAATTTCTAGAGTGATTCCATTTTTTAGATCAGCTGTAGTTGCCACGGTTCAAGCTCCACTCATATCTATAGGTGATTATCTACGGCCATTGATTGTCAATGACAAGAAGCTAAGGATACCCGTATTTGCCGAGCGATTTTTCGACTTAGCCAAGCATGGATTTAAGGGCATTAATCGCTAAAACATAGGAATTGGGACCAAAACCTGCGATTGTCCCTGTTGCCACACCAGAGATTACTGATGTGTGACGAAACTCCTCACGAGCCATTGGATTAGATAAATGAACCTCGATAAGTGGTGCTTTCAATAGTTCTGCTGCATCGCGTATCGCATATGAATAATGAGTAAAGGCTGCCGGGTTAATAATCACTGGCAACTGTGCATCTGCTGCTTCATGGAGCCAACCAATAATCGTTGCCTCATCATTGCTTTGTCGCACATCTGCCTGCATCCCTGCTTGGG
Organism: Actinomycetota bacterium; assembly: GCA_010024385.1. Taxonomy (GTDB): domain Bacteria; phylum Actinomycetota; class Actinomycetes; order Nanopelagicales; family Nanopelagicaceae; genus Planktophila. The sequence goes on from RGHD01000017.1 coordinate 6,773, forward strand.
ATGCAGTCGTCTCAATCAAAGATTTGAGTTCGGCGTAGTTTAGATCTCCGTAAATAGAAGAATCACGGATATCTAACCGGGCCAGATTTGGGCCATTGATAACCATGATTTTCATGAGCTAATTCTCTCATAGGCAGCTGCTAGTTCGCTTTCATTTGCATCCTCAATGCGCAACGTCTCACCAATTGCACTAAGTCCCACAAATCGAAGTTGGTGGCCACGAGACTTCTTGTCCAGAGCTAAAAGCGGATAAAGCTGTTGCCAAGAATCACGTGGATAAGTGGTGGGCAATCCCAGGCTATTGAGAATTTGTTTATGGAGTTGAATGCTCTTTGAATCCAGCAATCCTTTTACTCCTGCTAGTTCGGCGGCAAAAACAAGCCCTATCGAGACAGCTTCCCCGTGACGAAGTGAATACTTACTGTGAATTTCTATCGCATGACCCAAAGTATGTCCGTAATTGAGAACCTCTCTACCAAATGATTCTTTGAAATCACTTCCGACAACATGGGCTTTAACTGCTACAGAGCGGGTAATGAGATCTTGGACCAGCAAAACATCCCCGCGAATCTCTGTTACATCCTTGCCTTTTACTAAATCAAGAATCTTGCTATCCATAATGAATCCACACTTGACTACCTCAGCTAACCCTGCAGCAAAATCTCTATCACTGAGCGTAGTGAGCCACGAGGTGTCAATGAATACCTTTTGCGGTGAATGGAAAGCACCTATTAAGTTCTTTCCATAATCACTATTAATTCCAGTTTTACCACCAATTGCCGCATCAACCATTCCCGCCAAAGTGGTTGGAACCGCTATCCAATCAATGCCTCGTAACCACGATGCTGCAGCAAAACCAGCAAGATCTGTGATGGTCCCACCACCAATACCCACAACTACATCAGAGCGCGTGAAGCCAGCGGCTCCTAACCAATTCCATAATGAAAGGAGAGACTGAGAAGTTTTAGCACCTTCCCCATCAGCAACTTCGAAATAATGAATATCGGTGTTTTCTGGCTTAAATCCCTTAACGTAATCACGCATTGCAGATGAATAAACAAGTGCTACACGAGTATGAGAAACAAGTGAGTCCTTAAGGCTTGATTGCCAGTTACAGCCAACAACCACGTCATATTCATGCTCAGCATGGACTCGGATGGTGTGAATCATAATTTTTCTGCAATCTCGTTCACTACTTCTTCCACAGACATGGAATCAACTTTAATGACAAAGGTAGCTAAAGATTCATAGATAGGTCTTCGTGTCTCTGCGAGTGATTGCCATTGCGCTCGAGGGTTTGAGAGCAAGAGTGGCCTGTCACGATTAAACCCGACACGAGGAGCAGCAACTGCTAATGAAACATCCAAAAAGAAAATAGGAGAAGCGCAAGACTTAAGAAGCTCTTGTGCTCTAGGTGCAATAGGTGCACCGCCACCGAGTGATAAAACACAATTGTTAATCTCTAAAGATTGTGCAAGTACTGCGAACTCTAAGTCTCGAAAAAACTCCTCACCTTTGTCTACAAAAATATCTGAGATCGTATGGCCGTATGAGGCTTCAATCTGAGTATCCGTATCAATGAATTCGATTGAAAGTTTCTTAGCTAAGGCCGCACCAACAGTTGATTTACCGCAACCTGGAGGCCCAATTAAAACAAGACGTGGCATTTTTATGAAAAGTTCAGGTTCTGCATGTAGCTGTTGTAATTACGGCGTGTTTCGGTTACTGAATCACCGCCGAATTTTTCTAATACTGCCTCTGCTAAAACTAATGCCACCATTGCCTCCGCTACGACACCAGCAGCTGGAACTGCGCAGACATCCGAGCGTTGGTTAATTGCTTTAGCGCTCTCTCCCGTAGCAACATCGATTGTGTCTAAAGCTTTAGGAACTGTGGAGATTGGTTTCATCGCTGCTCGAATTCGGAGAACTTCACCGTTAGACATGCCGCCTTCGGTTCCACCCGCACGATCAGTGCGGCGAACAATCTTTCCTTTGGCATTCTTTTCAATTTCATCATGTGCAACAGAGCCTCGGCGGGTTGCAGTTTCAAAGCCATCACCGACTTCAACACCCTTAATGGCTTGAATGCCCATCAACGCTCCTGCTAAGCGAGAATCGAGTCTGCGATCCCAATGAACGTGTGAACCTAATCCTGGCGGCATGTTGAAAGCTAAAACCTCGACAACTCCACCCAAAGTATCTCCATCTGCGTGAGCTGCTTCAATCTCTTTGATCATCAACGCACTCGTAGCTTCATCTGCGCAACGAACGGGATCCTTATCAATTCGTGCCATGTCCTTTGGATCAGGCAACACATAGTCATTAGGCACCCGCGCTTTACCGATAGATAAAACGTGAGACAAGATTGTTATACCTACGCTTTGTTCAAGGAAACATCTTGCGACTGCACCAAGTGCGACTCGGGATGCTGTTTCACGGGCACTTGCTCGCTCTAAGATTGGTCGTGCGTCATCTAAGTCATATTTCTGCATTCCAACTAGATCGGCATGACCAGGACGCGGTCTAGTTAAGGGCGCGTTGCGAGCCAAGTCCTTGATCTCATCTTCAGGAACAGGGTTTGCAGACATGACTTTTTCCCATTTAGGCCACTCTGAGTTGCCAACTTGAATTGCAATCGGTCCACCCTGTGTCAGACCTAGTCGAATTCCTCCAAGAATTGTTACCTTGTCAGCTTCAAAGTTTTGTCTGGCTCCTCGGCCATAACCCAGGCGTCTGCGCTCTAAGTGGCGATCAATATCTGCCGTCGTAATCTTTACCGAGGCAGGGATTCCCTCAATGATCGCACTGAGTGCTTGACCATGAGACTCACCTGCAGTTAACCAACGCATGTGCCTATTCTTGCAGAAGTTAGCTCTGACTCGTTGCCAAATAAAGGCTAGTTCCAATAAATATCGCTGGAGCCAGAGCAATCGTTCTGGGAATCACCTTGGAATAGACCCATATGAGCGCAATCTGAATCAGCGCGATCATAAAGATTGCCAGGAGCAAAAGTTCAAATTCTTGAAAACTGGAAAGTTGAAGCATGAGAACAATTAAGCCCACCAACTTGCAATCCCCCATACCAATGCCGATAGCCGACATGAGCAATAAAATGGCGAGGACCATCAGCATTAAAATTGGATTTAAAACACCTCGAACAACCACTAATACTGCGACTAAGTAGGCATAGAACAGCAAATATATGTTTGGGATTTTGCGTGAAGAAATATCGGCGATTGAAATCGGTAATGCGAAGAGGAGATAGAGCACTTCTCAAGCGTAGGGCTTTCAAGATAGCGAAAAAGACGGATGTGGATTATCTAAGCGCTGCTAGCCCGACTTCACGTAATTTCGTATACATGAGAGCAGAATCAAAGGCCATGCCTGAGAAAATAGCAATCTGAGCTAAAGCTTGGTGAATCAAGAGATCTAAACCATCGATTACCCTTCCCCCACGTGAGGCCCACAACGATGAAGCAGGAGTTGGCCAAGGTTTATAGAGCGCTTCGAAATATGGAACGGAAGTTTTAGCTGGTAAATCAATTGAATCTGTTACTCCGGCAGGTGCTGTGCTAATAACCAAATCAGCATCGCCGAGAACATCCAAATCATCCCAGTTGAGAAAAGTTAACTCTGATTCAATTACAGCATCAGACATTGCCTGCACTCTTTCCAGTGAACGATTAATAATAGTGATCTGCGTATTTGATGTATCACATGCAGCAGCTGCAGCACGCGCAGTTGCACCTGCTCCCAGAATTACTACATGACCCTTGATCTCTATGTTATGCATCTTTAGAGCATTAGCAAATCCGATTACATCCGTTGAAGTAGCGTGCCATTCCCCTGCCTTTCTATACAAGGTATTTGCACTGTTAATTCGCTTTGCTAAATTATCAATATTGTCTGCATAAGTAATCGCTTCTTCCTTCAAGGGCATCGTCAATGAAAACCCAGTCCATGTTTCATCTCTTTCATCCATGAATCGAGCTAAATTATCAGCCTTCACTTCTATCGCTTCATACTTTGCACTTAAACCCAATTGTGCATAGGCAGTGCTATGTAAGAGAGGGCTTAGGGAATGTGAAATGGGAGAGCCAAGTACGGCGGCTTTTATCATTTAAATGCCCCTGCCTTTCTGTTCTTAACAAATAGAGCTTTCCAAGTCAGAAATTCATCATGAGAACGAGTGAACCGCGTGTCCCCCGGTGCAACTGTAATGAAATACAGCCAATCCCCGGCGGCAGGTTTTAACGCCGCAGCAATTGCCTCACTTCCTGGGTTTCCGATCGGTGTTGGTGGAAGCCCATAATTTCTATACGTGTTATAGGGAGATTTAATCAGCGTGGAATTAGTGCTTAAAAAGATTTCCCCACGCAGCTTCTTCACATAATGAACCGTGGCATCTAATTGCAGTGGCATGGAGATTTCTAGGCGATTTCTAATTACTCGAGAAACTTTGTAGAAATCTCCTGCGCCTCCCTCCGCTTGAATCAATGAGGCGATGGTCAAAAGCTGTGCTGGAGAGTATTTTCCTTTTGCAGCTAAAAGTTCTTGCCCTATTGCCTCATCTGAAAAGCGATCAACCATCGCTTGCACAACCTCTAATGCACTTGTTCCCGCAGGGAATGAATACTGTGCTGGGAAGAGTAGACCCTCAGCATTTGAAAATCCTGCGGGCAACACAACTTTCTTGAAAGCTGTATCTATTTCTTTTTTTGTGAATCCATACCTCAGCAGAGAATCAATGACTTCACTCTTCCAAGCACCCTCGAAGACTTTAATCAAATTCGGTATACGTGCGGGGTCAAGCAGTTGAGCTAATGCTTGACGAGCAGAAATCCCCAGATTCAATTCATGTGCACCGGGTGCTACTTGGGCAGAACGAGGATCTGCAACAGCTGCTCTAAAGTAGGCCAGAGCAGATTTTGTTACTTTGCTTTCATAAAGTATTTGCCCTACCGCGGATCCACTTGCACCGGCCGGAATTTCAACAACTACAACCGGTGAATTAGCGTCTATGTTGGCAGTTGGAAAATCAGGGGCAGAGGAGATATCAGATCTCACTGTGTGAATTGAAAGACTAAGAATGGCAACGAAGAGAAAGGCTAAAACCACACGGATGGAATGTTTGTTGGATATCTTCATCCTTTGTTCTTTTCAATTTCCAGAGCAAAATTAAGAATCTCAACTGCAGCTGCTTGATCGATTGAAGCGCGTGCATCCTTGACGTTAACACCTGAATCACGCATGCGGCGAGTGGCGCTAACCGTACTTAAACGTTCATCAATGAGTGTTACTGGGCAAGATGTCATTTCACCCAACTCTCTTGCAAAGTTTTCGGCTTTTACAGCTGACTCACTTTCTCGTCCATCCATATGTGAGGGTTTGCCAACGTAGATATGAACTGGCTCATATTCCGTGAAAATCTGCGCAATTTGAAACTTAAGTTTGTTATCAGATGCTTTCAATGTTGTGAGTGGCGTAGCCAAAATTCCATCGGGATCACACACAGCAACGCCAATTCGCACATCGCCATAATCAAAAGCGATTCGGCGACCTCTTTGCATGTAGTGATTATCCAACGAGTGCGTGTGAAATTGCCGCTAATGCCTCAACTGATTTAGCAGCATCGGTTCCTCCGCCTTGAGCGAAGTCATCTTTACCGCCACCGCCACCACCTAAGACCGTGGAACCAATCTTGACCAACGCGCCTGCTTTTATTCCATCAGCACGAGCAGCATCACTTGCCGCAACAACTAGTACTGGCTTGGAATCATTCACACTGATCAATGCAACAACACTATTGGCAGCCTTTGAGCGAAGTTCAAGTGCAATCTTACGCAAATCATCACCAGAGATGCCATCACCCAAAAGTGCTGTGATAACTGTTGTTCCATTTACAATCTTTGCGCCCTTAGCTATCTCGCCAACTTGAGAGAGTGCCTGCGCAGAGCGCAACACACTTAACTCTTTTTCAATCTCCTTCATTGAATTGATTAGACCATTGATGCGCTCTGGGAGTTCTTCTACTCTGGCACCCTTAATGATGTCTGTAAGAGAGTTAAGCAAAATGTGTTCGCGAGCTAGGAACCGATAAGCATCAACACCCACAAGTGCCTCAACACGTCGAACTCCCGCACCAATAGATGATTCACTCAAGAGTTTAACGACACCGAGCTGGCCTGATCGTGAAACGTGTGTTCCTCCGCAAAGTTCGCGTGCCCAATCACCAACACTAACAACACGAACTTGGTCTCCATACTTCTCACCAAAAAGTGCCATTGCACCGAGTTTTTTGGCGGCATCTTGTGACATCACTTCAGCACTTACTTCGAGGTTATCTAGAAGCAACGTATTAACGCGAGATTCAACTTCATTGAGTACTGATGCCGGTACTGCTCCTGTTGCCGGAAAATCGAAGCGAAATCTTCCAGGTGAGTTTTCTGAACCAGCTTGTGTGGCAGTCTCCCCCAAGAGTTCACGGAAGGCTTTATGCACCATGTGAGTTGCCGTGTGAGCACGAGAAATTGCATCACGACGTTCAACATCGATTGCAGCTTGTCCGTGCGATCCACTTTCAAGTGATCCTGAGAGAACGCGACCACGGTGAACAAAGACACCCGGAACAGGAGTTTGTACATCTTCAATTTCTACAACAGCTCCGTTAGCCAGAGTAATTGTTCCGCCATCGGCTAGCTGACCACCACCTTCTGCATAAAACGGCGTGCGATCTAAAACAATTTCAACTTCTTCATCTGCTCCTGCAGATCCAACTAAATTGCCATCCACTAGAACTGCGGTTACTTTCGCTTCACTAGTCAGATGCGAATACCCAATAAACTCTGATTTTCCATTCTTGTCAGCCACTTGGCGATAGACGGAAAGATCTGTGTGGCCGCTCTTCTTAGCCTTTGAATCTGCCTTAGCGCGATCTTTTTGTTCTTTCATTAGACGGCGGAATCCGTCTTCATCAACTTCTAATCCTTCTTCACGGGCCATCTCGAGAGTTAAGTCAAATGGGAAACCGTAAGTGTCATGAAGTTTAAAGGCATCCTCGCCAGGTAGTACAGAACTCTTACTCTTTTTCAGAGCAGCACTAGCAACATCAAAAATCTGTGTTCCACTCTTAAGTGTCTGTAAGAAGCTCTCTTCCTCAGAAACGCTGACAGAGAGAATTCGCTTGGTGTCGTTTACTAACTCTGGATACTGCGGACCCATTGCACCGATTGCAGCTACAGTTAGCTCAGACATAATCGGATCCATTGAACCTAGTAAGCGCATATTACGAATCGTTCGGCGCATCATGCGGCGTAAAACGTAACCGCGGCCTTCATTTCCTGGTGTTACTCCATCACCAATGAGCATCGCTGAAGTACGAGCATGGTCAGCAATAATGCGAAGTGAAACATCAGTTTTCTCAGATGAGCCGTACTTAACTCCTGTTAACTCTGATGCCTTAGTCAAAATCTGCATTGTCGTATCAATTTCATAGATATTTTCAACACCCTGCAATAGAGCCGCCATTCGCTCTAGACCTAAACCAGTATCAATACTCTTTGCTGGTAGTTCACCAAGAATTGGGTAATCATTTTTGCCAGAACCCACTCCGCGCTCATTTTGCATGAACACCAAGTTCCAAACTTCCATGTAGCGATTTTCATCTGCAATTGGTCCACCTTCTGCGCCATATGCAGGACCACGATCGAAATAAATTTCAGAACAAGGCCCACACGGACCAGGGATGCCCATTGACCAGAAGTTATCCTCCATGTCGCGACGTTGGATGCGATCTTTTGGGACACCCATCTTCGTGTGCCAAATATCAGCAGCCTCATCATCATCTAAATAAACAGTGACCCATAAACGATCTTCTGGAAAACCATAGCCACCATCGTTAATCGGACGTGTTAATAACTCCCAAGCAAGTGCAATTGCACCTTCCTTGAAGTAATCACCAAAAGAGAAATTTCCGCACATCTGAAAAAAAGATGCATGGCGGGTGGTTTTTCCAACTTCATCGATATCCAATGTCCGAACACACTTTTGTACTGATGTAGCACGCTTGTAAGGCGGGGTAATCTCGCCTAGGAAATAAGGCTTGAAGGGAACCATTCCTGCGTTAACGAGTAAGAGGTTTGGGTCATCAGCAATCAAAGACGCTGATGGAACAACGGTGTGGGTTAGGCCTTGACGATTATCTGATTCAAAGAAGCGCAGCCAGCGCGAACGGATCTCGGCGGATTCCACTTGTGAGGATCACTCAGCCTTCTTCTTAGATCGAGCTTTCTTTTTCGATGCCGCTGAGATAAGAGCACCGGCAACCCTCACGGCTGAAGCATTCTTGCCAATAAAAGCTGTTGTGGCCTCGTTTACTTTGTCTGAAAGATCTTCAGCATTTTTGGTAATTTTGTTGATGCTCTTAAGCGGTCCGTTTACTAATGTCACTGTTGTGTGAACTTCATCGATTAGAGGTGCAGTCTCATCAGTGATTGCCTTGAGAGAGGTTTTTGCCTCATCAATTAAGCGACCAAGACGAATAATTACGTAGGCAACGGCAATGGCGATAACCATTAGCGCACAACTAGCGATTATTGTTGCAATTCCACCTGGACCCATGTTGTTAGCCTACCTGAGGCGTTGCTTTAGGAGCGCCATCAATACCGCTCTCTTTGCGTTGCGCCGTAGTAATAGGAGTTGGAGCACCAGTTAATGGGTCTCCACCGCTTGCAGTCTTAGGGAAAGCAATAACTTCACGGATTGAATCTGAACCAGTCAGCAGTGCGCACACTCGATCAAGACCAAGTGCAATTCCACCATGTGGAGGTGGTCCGTAGTTAAAAGCCTCTAGGAGGAAGCCAAACTTGCTCTGTGCTTCTTCATCACTTAAACCGATAACACTGAAAACATCCTTTTGAATTTGGCGATCATGAATACGAATCGATCCACCGCCAAGCTCTGTTCCATTCAAAACAATGTCATAAGCGTAGGCAAGTGCTGAGGCAGGATCTTTAGCAAATGTTTGAGCAAACTCTGGCTTAGGCCCAGTAAATGGATGGTGAACTGCAGTCCAACCACCGTTATCTGTTGCTTCAAACATTGGTGCATCTACAACCCATAGGAATTCCCACTTATCTGCAGGAATTAAATTGCAACGCTTTCCGATTTCTAAACGAACTGCACCCAACAAATTCAATGATGCAATGCGATCGCCGGCAGCAAAGAAAATTGCATCTCCAGGTTTTGCGCCAGCTGCGGCAGCAATTCCTGAAGCTTCTGACTCTGAAAGATTCTTAGCAACTGGCCCGCCTAAAGTTCCATCCTCATTGACCAAGATGTATGCAAGACCCTTAGCACCACGTGCTTTAGCCCAGTCTTGCCACCCATCTAACTCGCGTCGAGGAGAGGCTGCTCCCCCAGGCATAACAACGCTTCCAACATATGGTGCTTGAAAAACTCTGAATGTTGTTTGGGCAAAATACTGAGTCTGCTCAATTAATTCATAACCAAAGCGAAGATCAGGTTTATCTGAGCCGTAACGATTCATTGCATCGGCATATGTCATACGCTGCAATGGAAGTGGGATGGTGTAACCAATGGTCTCTTTCCAAATCTTGGAAACAATCTTTTCAGCAACTGCCAAGATGTCTTCTTGATCAATAAAGGACATCTCAATATCAAGTTGCGTAAACTCTGGTTGGCGGTCGGCGCGGAAGTCCTCATCGCGAAAACATCGAGCAATTTGGTAATACTTTTCCATGCCAGCAACCATCAACAACTGCTTAAAGAGCTGTGGTGATTGCGGCAAGGCATACCAGCTCCCTGGCTGCAGTCGAACTGGGACTAAAAAGTCGCGAGCACCTTCAGGAGTTGAACGTGTTAGATATGGGGTTTCGATCTCAAGAAAAGCTTCATCTTCCATCACACGGCGAATAACGGATGTCACCTTTGAGCGCAAACGAAGATTCGCTGCTGGTTTTTCACGGCGTAGATCTAGGTAGCGATACTTCAAACGCACCTCTTCGCTGATGTCTGCATCATTTCCTGAATCAACTGGAAAAGGTAGCGGCGCTGACTCGCTTAAAACAACCACTGTGTCACCCATAACTTCAATCTCACCTGTTGGAATGTTTGTATTTTCATTTCCTGCAGGTCTTGCTAAAACTTCTCCCGTAATCATGAGACACCACTCAGCGCGAAGTGAACCTGCCATCTTTTCATCGCGAATCACTACTTGAACAGAACCTGAAGCATCACGCAGATCAATAAATGCAACACCACCATGATCGCGGCGACGTGAGACCCAGCCTGCCAAAGTAACGGTCGTTCCGGCATGGGATTTGCGCAATGAGCCTGCGTCATGAGTTCTTAACATATGTGCGTTCTACATCCCTATAACTAAATAGCGCTGATTAATGAGTCAATCTTAACCGATGAAGTGGCACCAGTTTTCATCTCTTTTAGCTCAACCGTTGCGCTAGAAATCTCTGATTCCCCTAATACGATGACATAGCGCGCACCGCTCTTGTCCGCGCCTTTCATAGCACCCTTAAGCGCACGATCTCCAAAGGCAATCTCAATACTCTTTCCAGCATTGCGAAGTTGGCTAGCAATCTTCATCGCCATCTCTTTTGCCGCATCCCCTAGTGGAATGATGAATAAATCTGAGACAAAGGAGTTTTCATTGATTACTCCTTCAGCCTCTGCTGCCAATAACGCTCTATCAACTCCTAGACCAAAACCGATTCCAGATAAAGACTGACCTCCGAGTTCGGCCATAAGCCCGTCATAGCGACCACCCCCGCCGATTCCAGACTGAGCACCAAGAAGTTCGTGAACGAATTCAAATGTTGTTCCCGTGTAGTAATCCAAACCGCGGACCATCCGTGGATTTAGAACATAGGAGATACCTAATACATCGAGATACTTTTTCACTTGTTGAAAATGCACACGGGAACTCTCGTTCAAGTAATCAACTAACAATGGTGCTTTCGCCATTGCATCTTTAATTTCAGGACGCTTATCATCAAAGAGTCGAAGAGGATTAAGTGCTGCCCGCGCTGATGTTGCTTCATCTAATTTCATCCCCGCAATAAACTTTAATAAATCAACACGATGGGCTGCTCGTGATTCAGAATCACCCAAATTAGTTATCTCTAAGCGATATTTGCTTAGACCAATGGCCTTAAATCCTGCATCAGCAATTGCAATTACCTCAGCATCAATTGCCGCATCATCTAAACCAATAGCTTCAATACCCACTTGGTAGAACTGGCGGTAGCGACCTGCTTGTGGACGCTCTGCACGAAAGAACTGTCCTGAGTACCAGAGTTTTGCTGGTAGTTGGCCACGATCTAAACCATGTTCGATAACTGCGCGCATTACTCCGGCAGTTCCTTCTGGACGCAATGTAATGGAGCGATTCCCACGGTCTTGAAATGTATACATCTCTTTTGAGACCACATCAGTTGATTCACCAACCCCGCGTGTAAAGAGTTCAGTATCTTCAAAGACTGGAAGTTCGATTAATTGATAACCCGCTTTGCGAGCTGGCTCAATTAAGGATTCGCGAACAAATTCAAACGCTGCAGAGCGCGGTGGGACATATTCGCTGACACCTTTAGGGGCTTGAATTTTTTGCCCGGCCATTAGTAGCGACCTTTCAGTGCAGTTAAATATGGATTGTTCTTCTTCTCAGCGCCCATGGTGGTCTCTGAATAATGTCCAGGTAGCACCCTTAAATGATCATCCAACGGCAGAATCTTTTTACGCAACGTAGATTCCATCGCCTCTGCTGATCCACCCGGCAGATCTGTGCGCCCAATAGAACCTGCAAACAGAACATCGCCGCTAACTAATAATTCATCGTCAACTACAAAAACGAGTGAACCGGCTGTGTGGCCAGGTGCGTGGATAGCTTTGAATTTCATACCCACCAATTCCACAACCTCTTCATTGCGCAATTCTCTTACATCCTTAGGTTCGACAAAGTCCATAGCCGATAATGTCGCTACGAATTCTGGACCATGAATACGCTCAGGATGAGCTAGAGCCACTCGATCGAGTGAGTGAATGTAGGCAGGGATTGAATAACCATCGGCAATAGGTTGAATGGAAAAGGTATGATCTAGATGTCCATGTGTGGCAATAATTGCAACAGGCTTGAGTGAATGCTTCTTTAGAATCTCATGGAGCATTCGTGAAACATCGGGCATTCCAGGATCGATCACAACGCATTCACTGCCAGCCTTAGGAGCAATTACCCAGCAGTTAGTGGCATACATTGGGGCCACAAAAGAGTCGACTAACACCGATTTCACCCTTTCGCCCACGCTCAAAATAGGAGCGATTGACGCTCACTCACCTAGACAGGGTACCTTTTACCTCCGCACGATTCACGCTCATCCAAGGTGCGCCTTGAGTGAGCACGCACACTGATAGCGACGTTCTAAATCAGAACAACGCGCTGAAAGGGAACACACCATGAGCGAGTTCAATCCAACATCACCAGCAAGTGCAGCATCAGCCTTAATCGGAGATCCATCAACCTTTGGCCGTGTAGGCGAAGATGGAACAGTTTTTGTTCGGACCTCCTCGGGTGAAAAAGCAGTTGGTTCGTATCCTGGTAAATCAGCCGAAGAAGCTCTGGCTTATTTCGTTCGCAAATTTGAACTCCTTGCAGCTGAAGTTGCACTCCTTGCAGCCAGAATTAAAAGTGGCGCACTTGTCCCATCAGATGCATATGCAGCGGTTAAGAAACTGCGTGAACAAGTAAAAGAATTAAATGGGGTTGGCGATCTTGATGCCCTTTCAGCATCTGTAGAACAAATCGAACCACTTATTGAGGGCCATCGTGAGGCATATGAGGCTAAGAAGGCGGCAGAGACCGCGGCTAAGGCAGCTCGACGCGAACAAATCCTTGTTGAAAAAGAGAAGATTGTTGCAGAAGCCGAAAGCCTTGCACTCTCTGAGAGTTGGAAGGTAACTGGTGATCGTCTCAAGGTGCTCCTTGATGAATGGAAATCAGCACCTCGTTTGGACAAGAAAACAGATGCTGATCTCTGGAAGCGTTTCTCATCATCTCGCAACAAATTTGATAAACGTCGCCGCACACACTTTGCAGCCCTTGAATCAGTTCAAAAGGTTGTAGTTGATGCAAAGAAGGCAATCATTGAAGAAGCAGAAAAGCTTGCAACTTCCACAGAGTGGGTCCCAACTGCCAAGCGGTTCAAAGCACTCATGGATGCCTGGAAAGCTGCTGGACGTGGCAAGCCAAGTGATGATGCAAAGATGTGGGCTAGATTTAAGGCTGCACAGGATCAATTCTTTAGCGCTAAAAACGCTGATTTAGAAAAGCGCGAAACAACAATGGCCACAAACCTTATTAAGCGCGAAGAGTTAGTTGTGCAGATAGAAGCGCTCCTGCCAATAACGAATTTAGATCAAGCAAAGAAGGCGCTGCGCGAACATTTGAACGCATGGAGCAAAATAGGCATGACGCACCGCGATAAGCGCGCGGCCCTTGATGCACGGGTTCACGCAGTCGAAAGTGTTATTAAGGAAGCTGAAGCTGAAATCTGGCGCAAAACAGATCCTGCGGCAAAGGCGCGTGCGGCTGAAGTTGTTAAGCAATTAACTGAATCAATCGAGAGTTATGAAAAGATTGCTGCCAAATCAGAAGCTGCTGGAAATGCTAAGAAAGCTTCGGAAGCTCGCGAATCTGCTGAGGCTCGTAAAGTGTGGTTGGCCGAAGCTGAAAAGGGCTTAGCTGAATTTAATTAATTGTTGGTGGTGCGATAAACGTCGTAAACACCCTCAATATGTCTCACAGCTGCAATAACAGCATCTAAATGTGTTGCATCGGCCATTTCAAAAGTAAAACGTGAAATCGCCGTGCGATCTTTTGATGTACTCACGGCAGCGCTTAGAATATTTACATGTTGATCAGAGAGTGTGCGAGTGACATCAGCCAAGAGTGACTCACGATCTAGAGCTTCTACTTGAATATTGACCAAGAAAATACTTGCCGCACCTGAACGCCAAGACACTTTAACAATACGATCGTTTTGGTTGAGAACCAAGTCACGTGCATTGACGCAGTCATTTCTGTGAATTGAAACTCCACTGCCCTTTGTGATAAAACCAATTATTAAATCGCCAGGAACAGGCGTGCAGCAACGCGCTAACTTAACCAAGACATCCTCAGCACCCTCAACCTCAATGGCGTTACTCGAACGTCTTGCCGTTGGGACCCGTGGAGTGAAAGTGTCCATGGTTGGTTCTGGGTGAGAATCTTCTGCGCCCATGGATATAACAAGTTTGTCGATGACTGAGGCAGCAGAGATGTGACCATCACCAACTGCTGAATACAAGGCATCGATATCTGGGTATCGAAGTTCATGAGCTAGCTCAAGAAGTGAATGACCAGCAAAAATCTTTTGTAGAGGTAGACCTGCTTTACGCATTTGTCGCGCAATAGATTCACGGCCAGCATCAATTGCTTCTTCGCGCCGCTCCTTGCTAAACCAACCTTTAATCTTGGAGCGAGCACGAGGACTCTTTACAAAGTTAAGCCAATCTCTACTTGGCCCAGCATGTTCACCCTTATTGGTAACAATTTCAACGACATCACCGTTGTTTAATCGTGATTCAAGTGGCACAAGACGCCCGTTTACCTTTGCTCCTGCACAACGAAATCCAACATCGGTATGAACAGAGAATGCAAAGTCCACAGGGGTTGATCCCCCAGGCAGGGCCACGACACTGCCCTTAGGTGTGAAAACAAAAACTTCGGGTGTTCCTAAATCAAAGCGAAGAGCCTCTAGAAACTCTGATGGATCTTCGGTCTCTTTTTGCCACTCGTGCAGTTGGCGAAGCCAGAGCATCTCAGGAGAAGACTCATTGTTCTCATGGCCTTGCTTGTATTTCCAATGTGCTGCAATACCAAATTCAGCGCGTGAGTGCATATCAAATGTTCTGATTTGAATTTCAATGGCTTTGCCCGTTGGTCCAATCACGGTGGTGTGCAGAGATTGATAGAGGTTGAACTTAGGCATAGCAATGTAATCCTTGAAACGACCAGGTACTGGACTCCATCTAGCGTGAATTGCACCGAGTACGCCGTAGCAATCACGAACATCATCCACTAAAACTCGAATACCTACTAGATCATAAATATCATTGAATTCTCGCCCACGAATGACCATCTTTTGATAGACCGAGAAGAAATGTTTTTGCCGACCTGTCACGGTTGCTTTGATTCCATCGGCAGCTAAATCTTGGGAAACAATCTCAATAGCATCACGGGTTAACTTGTCGCGAGATGGTGAGCGCTCTGCAACGAGGCGAGAAATCTCTTCAAACTTCTTCGGCTCCAATACTTCAAAGGAGAGATCTTCTAACTCCCACTTAATTGCATTCATACCTAAGCGGTGGGCAAGAGGTGCATAGATATCCAAAGTTTCACGAGCTTTGCGCTGAGCACTCTCAGTAGAAACATATTTCCACGTACGAGCATTATGAAGTCGATCTGCAAGCTTAATAACCAACACACGAATGTCTCTAGACATCGCAATAACCATCTTGCGAACAGTTTCGGCCTCTGCCGTTGGTCCATAAGTGAGCTTGTCTAGTTTTGTCACACCATCAACTAATCCAGCGATTTCATCACCAAAATCCTGACGCAGCTCTTTTAGCGAATATGAGGTGTCTTCGACGGTGTCATGCAAGAGCGCGGCAATAATTGCTTCCGAATTTAAACCTAGCTCAGCCAAGATATTGGCAACCGCAACTGGGTGCGTTATGTACTCATCACCTGATTTACGAAGCTGCCCACGGTGAGCATTTTCCGCAACTACAAAAGCACGTTCAACATCTGCAAAGTTATTAGTTGCATGATGCTCTTTGAGCGCACTTAAAACCGGTGCAATCAAAGTATCCATTTAGGTACCGCTATTTGCGATGTTTACGCTTTGGTTGGTTGCGTGGTCCACGGCGCTCATCGGAATGGGCAGGTGTTGGAGTAGGAGTCCCAACAGGGGCTGAGCGACTGTTAACTCGCTTTGCAAGTGCTTGCATCGCAGGCTCTTTCTCGCGTAACTGAGCTAACACAGGAGGTGCGATGAAAATTGAAGAATATGTACCAACTGCTAAACCAATGAACAATGCAAGGGAAAGATCCTTGAGAGTTCCGGCTCCGAGTAATCCGGCACCAACAAAGAGGATCGAACCTACTGGCAAAAGCGCAATGACAGATGTGTTAATCGAACGAACAATCGTCTGGTTAACTGCCAAGTTGGTTGCTTGAGAATAAGTGCTCTTTGAAGTTGCGGTAATCGTGCGCGTGTTCTCTCTAATCTTGTCGAATACAACAACTGTGTCATAGAGCGAATAACCCAAAATTGTTAAGAAGCCAATGACAGTCGCTGGCGTAACATCAAATCCAACTAGTGCGTAGATACCAACAGTAATGAACACGTCGTGAATTACTGCTGCAATAGCTGCAATCGCCATTTTTGGTTCAAATGCCATGGCAAGGTAGAGCATGACGCAGATCAAGAAACCAAAGAGACCATAGACAGCCTTGCGGGTAATTTCTTTACCCCACGAAGGCCCAACGATTTGGGTATCTATGGATTCAACAGGAACTGAAAACTTAGCTGCTAGAGCATCTTGTACTGCATTGTTTTGTGCAGTATCTAGAGCACCCGTTTGAACGCGAACCTTGTCACTACCAATTGTTTGGACAATTGCTTCTCCGGGAACCCCAGCTGCAGTTACAGCAGAACGGGCATCTTCAACAGATGCACCGACCTTTGTAACTGTGAATGAAGAACCACCCTTGAATTCAATACCAAGATGTAGACCTTGAATACTCAAAGCTCCCATTGAGAGCAGAACAAAGAGTGCAGAGACTGCATACCAACGACGTCGACGACCAATGATTTCAATCGAAGTTTCACCACGATAGAGACGGCCACCTAAACCTGAAAGCTTTGACATTTTTTATGCCTCCCCTGCTACTGGCAGCGTTCCAGTGCTCTTGGCTGATAGTCCTGACAAAGGATGACCTGATGCAAAGAACTTCATCTTTGCAAGGATTGTCACGATTGGCTTTGTAAAAACAAAGACAACAATTAAGTCAACAAGTGTTGTTAAACCTAAAGTAAATGCGAAACCTCGAACACCACCTACTGCAAAGAAATACAGCAAAACAGCGGCGATGATTGAAACAAAGTCAGCCACCAAAATTGTTCGGCGAGCTCTGCTCCAACCGGTCTCAACCGCAGTTCGAAGTGAACGTCCTTCTCTAATTTCATCTCGAATACGCTCGAAGTAAATAATGAATGAGTCGGCAGTAACACCAATAGCTACAATCGCACCTGCGATACCAGCAAGAGTGAGTGTAAATCCAATCCACTTACCAAGCAGTAAGAACATTAGATAAACGAGTGAAGCGGCTATAGCAAGTGAACCAACTGTTACAAGTCCAAGACCTCGGTAGTAAAGCATTGAGTAGAGGAGAACTAGACCTAAACCAAGCCCACCAGCTAATAGGCCTGCGCTAAGTTGATCAGCACCCAAAGTTGGTGAAACTTGCTGCACTTCACCGCGATCAAAAGCCAGAGGTAGCGCACCATACTTAAGAACGTTGGCTAGATCTTGGGCTTCCAGCTGTGTGAAGCTTCCAGTAATTTGAGCATTTCCAGATGGAATTGCTTCGTTAATTCTTGGCGCTGAAACGACTAAACCATCGAGGACGATTGCTACCTGGTTAAGAGGAGCAGCCAATGAAGTCACACGTGAAGTAATTGCGCCAAATGCTGTTGTGCCTTCTCCGTTAAAGGTAAGGCTCACATACCAAGAACTGCCACTCTGAGCATCAAGTCCTGCTGATGCCTTTGATATCTGGCGACCCAAAACTTCAGCTGGTGCCAAAATATATTTTGTTAAACCTGCGCGATCACAGGCAACGATTGTTTCCTCTGGTGCATCTGCTCCAGAGCCCTGAAGATTTTCAGATTTCGTGCAATCCAATGCTGCAAACTTTGCATTTATTTCTGGGCTAACTCCCGTTGCAGGAGTTGCCGCAGGATCTGCTGCTCCAGTTGCTGCCGCAGTTGCTAAGACTTGGCGGAATCGCAGCTCTGCAGTTTGTCCTACTAACTCAACTACTCGTCGCCCTGTATCTCCTGGAACTGAAATAACAATCTGTCGATTCGTGCCACTTCCCTGCGCTGCTACCTCAGATTCGGCAACACCGAGTGAGTTGACGCGTTGGCGGATGATGGAGACTGCTTGGTCGATAGCTTCGTTTGTAACTTTCCCATTTTCACCCGGTGCAATACGCGGTTGGAGAGTCACTGAAGTTCCACCTCGAAGATCAAGACCGAGACGAACTTGCGTAGCGCCTTGGACAAAAACAAGACCTGTGAGTGCAATGAGCACTAGGGCCAGGATTGCCAATGAACGCGCTGGGCGGGCAGTCGTCTTTACTGGTTTAGTAGTTGTAGACATAGGTGCAGAGTCTAGGCGTCAGGTGCTGGCGTGTCGAAAAGCGAGGCAAATTGAGCGGGTGGTGTTCGTCCTATATGAGCAAAACCGGCAGCTGTTGCAACTCTTCCCCTAGATGTTCTGGCCATAAGGCCATGTCGAACTAAGAACGGCTCTGCAACTGATTCAACAGTTTCTACCTCTTCACCCACCGCAATTGCCAAAGTCGATAGACCCACAGGTCCGCCGTTAAAGCGCTCGACCAATGCCACCAATACCCCACGATCGAGTCTATCTAAGCCCATTTCATCTACTTCATACATTTCCAATGCCGCCTTTGCATCGGCTAAAGAGATTGAAACACTGGCTTTGACTTGGGCATAGTCGCGAACACGCCGGAGCAAACGATTAGCAATGCGTGGTGTGCCACGAGATCTGCCTGAGATCTCAGTTATTGCATCGCTATGGATATCTATCTCTAATAATGCAGCACTTCTTAAAATGACTTGTGCCAACTCTTTATTATCATAGAAATCCAGGTGTGCGGTGAAGCCGAAACGATCACGAAGTGGTCCAGGCAATAGACCTGCTCGTGTTGTTGCACCCACTAGTGTGAAATGAGGAAGTTGCAATGGAATAGCTGTAGCCCCAGGTC
>RGHD01000018.1 GCA_010024385.1 Actinomycetota bacterium
CTGCGCCCAACTTCCAATATTGGAGATGGTATTGGCAGGAAAAAGTATCCGATAATTTCGATGGCGAAATGATCGCCAATTACCATCCACTTTAACGTTAAATCCCATTACTCTTCTCTCATGGCATCAAATATCGGTTCTGTTGTAACCCTAGTATCTATTGGCGTAATTTGCTGGGTGATTGCCTTTGTCATTGCTTTAGCAGTTGGCGCAGATGCCAAAGTCATTTGGACATGCCTATTTGGAGCAGGTCTAGGCCTAACTGGAATTCGGTATTCAATTCGCCGCAATAAGCGCAGCGGAATTTAAGCCTCTAGAGCAGATGCAATACCGCGCAATACGCGGCCTAAACGCTCTGCTTCAACTGCTGATGGATGGCGGCCTTGGCGTAAACCATTTCCAACACGATCCAAAATCTTGATTGTGTCTTCAATCATCGCAGCTAAATCATCAGCGTTAGCACGTGAGTTATCAGCAAGTGATGGAGGTGCATCAATGATGTGTACTGAGAGTGCTTGTGGTCCACGACGTGAATCAGCAATGCTGAATTCAAGCTTTGTTCCAGGCTTGACTGTTGCAACACCTTCTGGAAGAGATGAAGCAGCTAGATAAACATCTTCGCCTTCATCATTGGCGATAAAGCCAAAACCCTTTTCTAGGGAGAACCATTTAACGCGTCCTGTAGGCATGGGGAGGGCTCCTTGATTATTTCGTGTCTTCGTTTATGCCGCGGGGGTTGCGGTCAGGTCTTTAGTTTATCACCAGGTCAGTGAAGGTCGCTTCCGAGTGAGCGCCGCATCCATGATCAACAGAGACCACGCGTGCATCATCGGGGGAAATTGCATTTGCACACACGCCAAAGGTTGCGCGTAGTGAGCCTGCGATTGGAAGAAAGAAACCACATGAATGACATGGCTTAGGAGCAGCTTGTGCCAATGGTGCTTGTGGTCCACGCTCTCCCTCATACCAACGCTTAGCAGCTTGATCGCGACCTTCAATAGACATTACTCGTGCGCGACCAAAACCTAATTCAACTGCCATTGCAGTATCTAATTCTTCATCCTGTGGCAACGCTGATTGCCCAGGAACTAAACGTGCATCATCGAGTGAACTTGGAACAATGTCACCAACGCCAACATCACCCGGCATAATGCGATCACGATAAGGAATCCACTCTGGGGCAAGTAAGGCATCTGGCCCAGGTAGAACAACTAGATCACAAACTGTTGGCGTTGCATCTGCATCAACTTTTGCAATGGTGACGCACCAACGCCAGCCTTTATAGCCAGCAAGATTTGCATTAAAAAGATATGTGGCAACGCGGTTCTCATCATCAAACTCAACGCTAATAAATGAACCAACATGATCACGCTTTTCTGCGTGTTCAAAGATTGCAGTATGGGCAAGATTTTTTGCATCAAAAGGAGCAGGTGCCTTTGACACAGCCTTCTTCGATTTCTCCTTTGGCGCTTTTTTCGCCAATGATTTCTTTGCCATGTATATAGGGTAAAGCAGAACGCCGCCCTCGCGTTAATCGAGGACGGCGTTACGCGTAATTTGTGGGCTTTAGAAGTCCATATCTCCGCCACCTTGTGGCATTGGTGCTGGATTCTTTTCTGGCTTATCTGCAATCACAGCTTCAGTTGTGATGAACAGGGCTGCAATAGATGCAGCGTTCTGTAGTGCAGAACGTGTGACCTTAGCTGGATCAATAATTCCTGATTTGATCATGTCCACATATTCACCAGTTGCAGCGTTGAGACCTTGTCCTGCTGGAAGATGACGAACCTTCTCAACAATAACTCCGCCTTCAAGGCCTGCGTTGATCGCGATTTGCTTCAAAGGAGCTTCGATTGCGAATTCAACAATCTTTGCACCAGTTGCTTCATCACCAGTTAAACCAGTTAACTTCTTAAATGCTGCTGTTGCAGCTTGGAGAAGTGCAACGCCACCACCGGCAACGATTCCTTCTTCAACTGCAGCCTTTGCATTGCGCACTGCATCTTCAATGCGGTGCTTGCGCTCCTTGAGTTCAACCTCAGTTGCAGCTCCAGCCTTGATTACAGCCACACCACCAGCAAGCTTTGCAAGACGCTCTTGCAACTTCTCGCGGTCATAATCTGAATCGCTCTTCTCAATCTCTGAACGGATCTGTGTGACGCGGCCCTTAATTTGTGCCTCATCGCCAGCGCCTTCAACGATTGTTGTCTCATCCTTGCTGATAACAACTTTGCGAGCGCGACCCAATAGTTCCAGTCCTGCTTGATCTAGCTTGAGACCAACTTCTTCAGAGATAACAGTTGCACCTGTAAGGATTGCAATATCTTGAAGCATCGCCTTGCGACGATCTCCAAAGCCAGGTGCCTTTACTGCAGCTGAACGGAAAGTTCCACGGATCTTGTTCACAACAAGTGTTGCCAGCGCTTCGCCTTCAACATCTTCAGCAATGATTGCAAGTGGCTTGCCTGATTGCATCACCTTTTCAAGAACTGGCACGAGATCTTTAATATTTGAAATCTTTGAGTTAACGATCAATACGTAAGCATCTTCTAGAACTGCTTCCATACGATCCTGGTCAGTTACAAAGTAAGGAGAGATATAACCCTTATCAAAGCGCATACCTTCAGTGAGCTCTAGCTCTAGACCAAAAGTATTTGACTCCTCAACAGTGATAACACCTTCCTTGCCGACCTTATCCATTGCTTCAGCAATCATCTCGCCGATAGTTGCATCTGCTGCAGAGATAGATGCTGTTGCTGCGATCTGTTCCTTTGAGTCAACGGCTTTAGCCATAGATAAAAGCTCAGCCACGATTTCTGTAACTGCCTTTTCTATACCTCGCTTCAGGGCCATTGGATTTGATCCGGCAGCCACATTGCGAAGTCCTTCACGCACAAGGGCCTGGGCCAAAACTGTTGCGGTAGTTGTTCCATCGCCTGCGACATCATCTGTCTTCTTGGCAACTTCCTTAACTAGCTCTGCGCCAATTTTTTCCCATGGATCATCTAGTTCAATTTCTTTAGCGATGGAAACACCATCGTTAGTAATAGTTGGGGCGCCCCACTTCTTCTCAAGGACAACGTTTCGTCCGCGAGGTCCCAGCGTCACTTTGACCGCATCGGCCAAGATATTCATTCCGCGCTCTAATCCGCGGCGGGCTTCTTCATTAAAGGCAATCTGCTTTGCCATGAGTTGTGCTCGCTTTCATCTAATCGTTCAGTTAGGGGGGCTTTATCACTCGCACCCCGAGAGTGCTAACGCCAAATCTACGGGAGTTATTTCCCAGGCGCAAAACGGTGGGTGGGCTTAGCGGGCGATGCGGGTGTTCATGCGGGCCTCGCGCAGGCGGCGCAGACGCTTCACGAGCATGGGAGAGGCAGCTAGAGCATCATCACGATCGATTAAGTCATTGAGAAGTTGGTAGTAGCGGGCAGCCGATAGGTCAAAAAGCTCCTTGATCGCTGCCTCTTTAGCCCCTGCATAGCGCCACCAGCTAGCTTCAAAATCCAGGATTCGGACTTCAAGGTCGCTCAGGGCTGTGTGCATGGTGGACTCTTCTTGCGCAGACATGGGGGAAATCGTATCGGGTGAGGGCAAAAAATGTGGGATTTAAAGGGTGGAGAGGATCACTTCAATATCGCTGATTTTCGTCCATGGATTGACAATGGCAAATCGCAAAATTGGTTGGCCTTTATGAGATGACGGTGGGATAAAACCTATTTGATCGGCAAGTAATTTGTCTGACCATATTTGATAATCACTAGCCGACCAACCTTTGCGTGTAAATGCAACGATTGAGAGTTCTGGCTCACATACTAATTCTAAATCTGGATGTGCTTTCACTAACTGCGCAGCTTGATGGGCAACTGTTAATGATTGCTCCATCGCTTCGGTGTATGCATCAGTGCCATAGGCAGCAAGAGAAAACCAAAAAGGTAATCCGCGTGTGCGACGAGTCAATTGAATTGCATAATCAGATGGCGACCACGCCCCATCTTTTAATGTATCTAGGTAAGAAGCATGTTGTGAGTGAACTTGGCGGGCAAGCTCAGGTTCGCGGTAAATAAGTGCGCACGCATCATATGGAGCAAATAACCATTTGTGTGGATCAACAATTAAAGAATCAGCAGCCTCTACGCCATCAAAGTGTGATCGAACCGATGGAGCACACAACGCTGCTAATCCATAAGCGCCATCAACATGAAACCAAATCTCCCGCTCATGTGCTGCTTTTGCCAAACCTTTTAGATCATCAATGATTCCAAGATTTGTTGTACCAGCAGTTGCAACTACGGCAAACACACGATGTGTTGTTGTCGCATGCAGATGATCAATGGCGTGGGCAACGGCCTCCCCCATTAACTTTCCATTAGCTGCAACTGGCACCTTTAAAACATCTACATCCATCACATTTGCAGCGCTGACAATTGAAGAGTGGGCTTCTTCGCTGCATGCAATCACCCAACGAGAAGCGCCTGGGTGCTTCTTTCTCCCCTGTGCTCTTGCCACAACTAGCGCTGAAAGATTTCCAATAGTTCCGCCCTGCACAAACACTCCACCAGATTCCTGGGGCAACTGTGCTAAATCAGAAATCCAGCGCAGGGCTTGGTTTTCAGCAAATACCGCTCCTGCTCCTTCTTGCCAAGAACCGCCATAGAGCGCACTTGCACCAACAACTAAATCAAAAAGGTTCGCATATTCACTTGGAGCAGATGGAATGAAAGCTAAGTTGCGTGGGTGATCAGTTGAAATACAGGCTTTAGCTAAAACAGATGTGAAAACCTCTAGAGCTTCATGTCCACCTAAACCACGAGCAGTGATGGTGTTTCCTACTTCGCTAAATAAATCTTCTGCTGTGCGAGGACCATCAAGTGGTGGATCATTTTTTAATCTATCAAGGCTGTATGCCAAAACTTCAGCAGCTAAAGCTTCTACCTCTGGAGTGAACTCATGCACTGTTTCGTGCTTTCTTAATTATGTTTCGCAACATAGTTGGAAATACAAACAAGTGAAATGGAGCAACTGCATACCAATACAACTGTCCACCAAGTCCGCGAGGGTTAAAAGTTGCCTCTTGAACAATTTTTGTCTTTCCATTAATTGTTGTCACTGTGAACTCAAGCCAAGCTTTGCCAGGTAAAACCATTTCAGCGTAGAGTTTTAATCGCATACCTGGTTCTAACTCTTCTACTCTCCAGAAATCTAAACTTTCACCCACGCGCAAGAAATCTGGATCTCTGCGACCTCGGCGCAAACCAACGCCACCAACAAGGAAACGATCTAAAACGCCACGCGCCCACCATAAGAAATCTGCGCCAAACCAGCCGTTTTCACCGCCGATTCGCTCAATCTGTTGCCATACCTTCTCTGCAGGAACATCGGTGATTGTTTCTCGCCGGTCACGCAAAACCATTTCACCAGCCCAATCAGGATCGCCTTGAGCTTTTTGCCATGGGGCAGTTGGCATTGCTGCATCAGACCAACGTGTTTCAACACCATGGGTTGTAATCATTGAAAGCGCTAATGAAATAGCGGTTTCAACATCAATTAAGCCTTCTGAAGGTTTTGGAATCAATGCATCAATCGACTTTGCAGGATCTGCAACCACTTCACTTATAAGGGAACCTACAAGTGGTCTAGCAAGTGCTGTTGGCACAGGTGTTACCAATCCAATCCATAAACTTGAAAGCCCTGGTGTTAGGACAGGAACTTTAATAATCACACGCTTTTTTAATCCTGATAGTTTTGCAAACTTTTGCATCATATCGGCATAAGAGAGCACCTCTGGACCACCAATATCAAAGACTCGATTCACAGGTGTTTCTAGTTTTGCAGCTGCCTTTAAATAGTAAAGAACATCTCTAATTGCAATCGGATGTGTTTTATTCATCACCCACTTTGGTGTGGTCATTATCGGTAAGCGGTGAGTTAAGTGGCGCAACATTTCAAAACTTGCAGAACCTGATCCAATAATGATTCCTGCGCGCAGCTCCATAACTGCAACTGAAGTTGTTGCTAAGGATTTTCCAGTCATCGCCCGTGATGCCAAGTGCTTACTAATGTTTACATCGTTAGCGATTCCACCTAAATAAACAATCTGTGACACCCCAGCACGCTCTGCAGCTTGAGCGAAGTTTTTTGCCATCTGAGACTCAATCTCATCAAAGTTTGGTCCTAAGTTAATTGAGTGCAAGAGATAGAAAGCGGTATGAACCCCAGATAATGCTCGGTCCATGTCAGCGATGTTTTCAGCACTACCCTCACAAATATCAACTTTGGAAGCCCAAGGCTGCCCAAGAATCTTGTATTTATCACGCACTAAAATTCGAACATCGTTGTTTTCTTCAACTAACGTGCGTACTAGTCGGCCACCTACGTAGCCAGATGCACCAGTAACTAAGTACTTGCGGTTTTGATTGGGCGAGGACATGTCACGAAGCCTAGACTTACTCCATGGAAAAGACATCTCAAAAGCCCCGAGTAGTAATACTGGGTGCTGGCTTTGGTGGGCTCACAGCTGCCAAAGCAATGGCAGATATCGCCCATGTCACTGTGGTTGATCGCCACAACTTCCAAACCTTTCTACCGCTGCTCTATCAGGTCTCCACTGCAGGTCTTGCAGCAGATCATGTTGCTCATCCAATTCGCGGTGCGCTTAGAAAAACTGGAATCCAGTTTCGAATGGGCTCTCCAATATCTGTGGACCATAAGAACAAAACCATTAAGTTAGATAGCAGTGAAGTTTTAGCCTTTGATCAACTCATTGTTGCACTTGGTTCTGTCACAGCAGATTTTTCAATCCCAGGAGTTGCTGAGTATGCACTTGGAATGAAGAGTGTGAGTGAAGCGCTAGCAATTCGCGCTGAAGTTATGCGTCGATTTGAAGATCTCTGCCGATTTGAAGATGACACTAGTTTTTCAATCTCAGTTGTTGGCGGCGGACCAACAGGAGTTGAGATGGCTGGAGCTTTTGCTGAATTAGTTCGAGGTCCACTCAAAAACGATCAAGCTCATGCCGCAGCACATATTCGTATTAATCTCATTGAAGCCGGCCCTCGAATCCTGCCTATGTTTTCAGAGAAGCTATCAGCTCGTGCTAAAAAGGATTTAGAAAAACTTGGTGTGAACGTCCTATTAAATACTGCTGTTGCTGAATTAAAGCCTCGATCAATTATTGTTAAAGATGGTAATGAAATCGCTTCAGAGGTAACTATCTGGGCAGCTGGCGTTAAAGGTGAGCCTGCTGGTGGATTATTGAATCTGCCCTTAGTAAGTTCACGTATTGATGTTGATCAGAGTTTGCAGGTGAAGAATTACCCAGGCATCTTTGCAATCGGTGATATCTCAGGTTTTGTTGGAAAAGATGGACGTTTTCTGCCAATGGTTGCACCTGTTGCTATGCAACAGGGCCGCTTTATTGCAAAGCAAATTAAGCGCTTAGCAGATGGAAAAGCATTGGAGGCATTTAAATACATTGACAAAGGATCCATGGCCACCATTGGTCGTCACAAGGCAATAGTTGAAGTGAAGAATTTCCGCATGGCTGGAATTCCTGCGTGGTATGCCTGGCTTTGGCTGCACTTGTTCTACTTATTGGGCGGTCGCAACAAGATTGGCACAATGGCTGACTGGACCTGGAACTACTTAACTTTTGATCGCGGTAATCGCCACATCATGGACTCTGTGTAATGCCTGAATACATAAATCTTAGAAATCATCAGGTCTATAACTACGAGTGGGATCGAGAAGGAGAAGCTGTTGTTTTACTCCATGGTGGTTTAAGTAAAACATCTAGTTGGGATTACTTGATGGTTCCACCTCTTGAAGATGAGTTTCATGTTTTTGCATATGATCGCACAGGCCATGGTTTCACCGGTGATCAACCTGGAAGCCTGCACTTTGAATTTCAATGCCAAGAAGCAATTGCATATTTAGAGGATGTGGTCAAAGAGCCTGCTCATCTGATTGGTTATAGCGATGGAGGAATCATTGCGCTCATGCTTGCGATTAAGCGACCTGAATTAGTGAAATCAATAGTTGCAATTGGTGCTAACTATCATTACAGCGCACCATTAAGTGATTTCGAAGAGGCTTTTGTTTCTGATGAAGATCAAGCTGAATACAACTTAATATCACCTGATGCTCCTCATACTTTGCTGGAAAAAATTAAGCGAATGAATGAAATTTGGAAGACTGAACCAGATATATCTCTGAGTGAGATCGCATCTATCCAATGCCCTGTTTTAGTCATGGCAGGAGATGACGATGTCATCGCACACGATCACACGATTTCACTCTATGAGGCTTTGCCTCTTGGCCAGTTAGCAATCATCCCTGGAACTTCACATGGTTTAGTAAAAGAAAAGCCCTCATTAGTAATCGCTGTAATAATGCAGTTCTTAGAAGATTTGAGCTACCCAATTACTCGCCAACCGATTCGGCGAACTAACAATCAATCGGAGTAATTTTTCCTGTCGCCACATCATAAATTGCACCGCCAACAACAACATCTTTGTTGAGGAATGGGAATGCGCGAATTCTGTTTACATCAATAGCTAACGCTGCCTCTTGATCTGAAACTGTTCGAAACTCAAGACTACGTGTGTTAACACCAAACTCTCTCTCGATGTAATCGTGAATATCTGCCTCTTCTGTCGAGGCCATTCTGCAATTTGTGTGAGGCATAACCAAGATTTTCTTAACGCCCAATAAATAAGTTGCTAATACAAGTGTACGAAGAACGTCCTCAGTTACGCGCGCGCCAGCATTACGCAGAATTTTTGCATCACCAGAGCTCATGCCCATGACTGACAATGGGTTAATTCGTGAATCCATACAGGTGACAATTGCTAAACCTTTTTGAGCAACTCCAGTTAACCCAGAATATTTAAAGGTTTTAATGTATTCATCATTAGCTGCAAGTTCTGCAGAAAAAGAATCACGCGGAAAGGTGTTGTCGGACATATTGACTCCCTTCCGGATTCATAGCGGAGCCCCCCGTCAGGATTGAACTGACGACCTGCGCATTACAAGTGCGCTGCTCTACCACTGAGCTAGAGAGGCCTACGTGTGAACACGTATCGATCTTTCGACCAGCGGTAATTATGGCAGTGGAATGCAAAAACTTAAAATCGTGGGTTCGGCCCAGCCTCAGCGATAGGTTGTGCCGGTGAGATTAGGCGTTCTAGATGTGGGCTCAAATACCATCCATTTGCAGGTGATGGATGCCCACCTGGGTGCCCGTCCTGAACCTGCAACTAGTTTTAAAGTTGAACTTCGCCTGACTGAATATCTCGATGCTGCTGGCTCAATTACTCCACAAGGAATAGATCTACTACATCAAGCTGTGGGCGATTCAGTTGCACATGCCAATGAGAATCAAACAGATGAAATTCTTGCTTTTGCAACGTCTGCAATTCGTGATGCAAAAAATGGTCCGAAGATAATTGAAGACATTAATCAACGACACCAGATTGATCTACAAATCCTTACCGGCGATGAAGAAGCTCGCATGACTTTTCTAGCCGTGCGCCGTTGGTTAGGTTGGTCTGCTGGAAAACTTCTAGTTATCGATATCGGTGGCGGTTCCCTTGAAATTGCATCTGGTGTTGATGAGAATCCAGAAGCAACTCTGTCGTTGCCGTTAGGTGCTGCAAGATTGACTCGAGATTTCTTGAGCGGGGATCCCTACACCTCTAAAGGTGTTAAGTTCTTAGAAGAGTTCGTCAGTAGCAAGCTAGAAGATGAGCTTCCTTCAATTCTTCGTGCACATGATGCAAATCATTTTGTGGCCACAAGCAAGACTTTTAGAACTCTTGCCAGATTATCTGGTCACATGTTTAGTGAAAACCCAAAGTATTTGGAGAGTGCAAATCTAAAAACAATGATTTCAAAGCTGGCCGATATGACAAATAAGTCTCGAGCAGAACTTCCAGGTGTTTCAAATAGCCGGGCCCAGCAAATTGTTGCTGGAGCGATAGTTGCACGCGCCACAATGAATGCTTTAGATCTAGATCGTGTGGAGATATGCCCGTGGGCGCTGCGTGAAGGTGTTGTTTTACGTAGGTTGGACTGGCTTAATAACTAAGCTTTAGGTGCTTCAACCCAGTCAATAGCAATGATTTCACCATCTCTGTAATGCAAAACCCAAGCCTCACCTGGCTCAAGCTTTTGATCAAGCTGCTTAAAGTTCTTTTTACCAATCAACTTCTTCAAAAGCTTTGGCAAAATAGGGTTATGGCTGCAGATAATTGCGCTCTTGCCTTGATCCATTAAATCTTGTGCATAATCAAGTGGAGCTTCTTTATCTTTAGCAAAGCCATGTTCGCTTAAATCTGCAGAGTAAATCGGGTTCATCTTAAGTGAGCGCGCCATTGGATCTACGGTTTTGATACAACGCTGGGCATCGGAAGAATGAATCTCTTGAATTCCATAAGGCAGAAAGAGTGAAAGCATTCGCTTAGATTGAATCTGTCCGAGTTGGGCTAATGGACGATCTCCGTCATCTCCATCCCAATCTTCGCGCTTGACGGCTTTAGCGTGGCGCAAAAGTACAAGTGGTGTTGTTCCAGAGTTGAACTCTAGGAAGAAATCCACAAGTGACTTGTCATCTTCAAGCGTTAATTTCTTCTTGGCATCAGCTGGTGATAACCACAGAAGTTGATCAACTTCCTGCACGTCAGTAGTTCCTGTTGGTTCACCAATTGCTTGGGCAGACCAATACTTAACAATCTTTCTTATTCCATCAACTTCATATGTAACATCACCGATTTCTGGACCAAATATTGGTGCATACCCAGTCTCTTCCATGACTTCGCGGTAGGCACAGCCGATCATCGTTTCATTAGGATCTAACTTTCCTTTTGGCAGTGACCAATCGTCATAACGAGGACGATGGATTACTGCTAACTCAATCTTTTTCTTTCCTACTTGGCGCCACAGAACTGCGCCAGCGGCGTAAATAACTTGGGATTCTTCGCTCATATTTAGCGCTCCCTTGAGTAGGTGTGAATAAAGGCTGAGTGCACATCAAGCAACCCCTCACCCTTACTGTTCTTCGAGACTCTCACCCAATCAGTTCCAGAGAGTTGCCAGCTGGCACTACTTGGGCTCAAACCTAAATCAAGAATCTCTTGGAGGCGATTCTGATGCTCCTTCTTATCGATGCGCACCAAACTCTCCACGCGGCGATCCAGATTGCGTCCCATTAAGTCGGCGCTACCAATCCAATACTCATGATCTCCGGCATTGGTGAAATGGAAGATTCGTGAGTGCTCAAGAAAGCGACCCAAAACAGATTTCACAGTGATATTTTCAGAAAGTCCCTTGATACCAGGTTGCACAGCACAAATTCCTCGAACTAGTAACTCTATCTTCACTCCTGCCTGAGATGCTTCATAGAGTTTTGCAACAAAGCCTTCATCCAAAATAGAGTTGAGTTTAAGTTGAATTCCAGATGGTTTTCCATCTTTATGGTTCCCAATTTCGCGATCAATTCGTTCAGTAATTCCAGAACGAAGCGTTGCGGGCGCAACTAGTAAACGAGAGTATTTGGATTGAGGAGCAAAACCAGAGAGTTGATTAAAAAGTTTAGTTAAGTCTTCAGTCAACTCTGGATTAGCACTGAGAATTCCTAGATCTTCATAGATACGAGCGGTCTTTGGGTTGTAGTTGCCGGTGCCCATGTGGCAGTAGCGACGAAGTCCATTTGGTTCATCACGAATAACGAGAGAAAGTTTGGCATGTGTCTTTAGACCCATAAGTCCATACACAACGTGCACGCCAGCTGCTTCTAACTTACGTGCCCAGCGCACGTTTGCTTGTTCATCAAAGCGTGCACGGATTTCAATAACTGCTAAAACTTGTTTGCCTGCTTCTGCAGCTTCAATTAAAGCTTCAACAATGGGTGAATCACCTGATGTTCTATAGAGCGTCTGCTTAATGGCCAATGTCTGCGGGTCTTGGGCAGCATTTTGTAGGAACTGCACCACTGAAGAAGTGAAGGATTCATAGGGGTGGTGGAGCAAAATCTCACCTTGCCGAATAGCAGCAAAAAACAGGTTTGGGTCTTCCTGATCCACTTCAGAGAGTGCTTTGGCTGAGCGGGATCTAAAGGGATCAAACTTCAAATCAGGAAAATCTAGATCTGCGATTTTGTTGAGTGAAGTTAAATCAAGGGGTGCAGAAATATGAATAACATTTTCGGGGTTAATTTTTAACTCTTCTGAAAGACGAGTAACCAAATTCTCATCGACTTCACTTTCAATTTCTAAACGAACTGGTGGACCAAATCGGCGACGAGCAAGTTCTTGTTCAATAGAGGTTAAAATGTCCTCAGATTCTTCTTCATCTAGATCCATATCCTGATTTCGGGTGATACGAAATGTGTAGTGATCTTCAATAACCATGCCTGGAAAGAGTTCCTGAAGGTGAATCGCAATTAAATCCTCAAGCGGCAAAAACCTGGTTGAACCTGTCTTTGCAGTTGCAATAAAGCGTGGCAAAATCTCTGGGACCTTCACGCGAGCAAAGAACTCTTCGTGAGACGTTGGGTTCTTCACGATGACTGCTAAATTCAATGACAAACCGGAGATGTAAGGAAATGGGTGTGAAGGGTCAACAGCTAATGGGGTTAATACTGGAAAGATTCGATCTTGAAATAATTTAGTGATATACCCACGCTCGGTATTATTGAGTTGATCCCAGTGGACAAATTCAATTCCCTCATTGTTGAGCAAGGGCTCAATTTCTTCATGGTAGACGCGTGATTGCCGCTCCATCAATTCATTGGTGCGATGTGCGACCTGCTTCATTAACTCCATTGGAGTAAATCCAGCGACATTGGCCGCGGTGACACCGTTTTCCAACTTACTCATCAAAGTTGCGACACGGACCATATAGAACTCATCTAGATTTGAGGAGAAAATCGATAGAAATCTCACCCGTTCTAGCAAAGGCATTGTTGGATCTTCGGCCAACTCTAAAACCCTCTGATTAAATGAAAGCCAACTCATTTCCCGGTCGGTGATGTGTTGCAGCTTCATGGGGAAATTGTGTCCTTGTTAAGTGAATTCTAAGTGTCTGGAGAAAGGCTAACAGGCTAATCAAAGGCGATTAGGCGCAATTCTAGGCTCAATGGCAGACTTGCGCCCATGATGACGAATTACTGGATGAGTCCAGAAACAACTGCAGTAAATCGTCTACCGATGCTCAATATCGAGCATTTAGAAAAGATAAGCCTTGATGGAACATGGCGTTTTCAACTTCTTCGCTCTCCTCGTGAGCCTTTAGGTCGCAAGTGGGCATCAATTCCAGTTCCAGGTTTATGGACGATGCAAGAAGAAAGCGCTGTGTTTTTCGATAAACCCATCTACACAAACACTCAAATGCCATTTGAAGAACAACCACCTTTTGTTCCAGAAGAAAACCCGCATGGTGTGTATGAGCGAGATTTCGATCTACCTGAAGGTTGGATGGGCAAGCGCATAGTTTTACACCTTGGTGGTTATGAATCTGTAGCAGTTGTATTTATTAACGGCTGTGAAGTGGGTCTTACTAAAGATTCACGCCTTGTTACAAAATGGTCTGATGCAACTTTCATTGAGGACCAAGATCAATGGTGGCATGGTGGAATCACTCGTTCTGTGAAACTCTTTGCAACTAACAAGGTTTTCATTGAACGTTTCTACACAACAGCAGGTCTTGAAAAAGATCGAACCACCGGAACTCTAGATATCCGTGCACACATCGCCTCAATCGATAACATCTCAACGCACAACTACACCCTACGTGCATCCATTGAAGAACTTGCAAATGTTAAAGCCGCAAACCTTGAATCAACGCTAAAGGTTTTCCAATCCCCCAAATGGACTGAGCGCCCTGAAGCATTAAAAGCTAGAAGTGATGAGTATTTCCATGGAAAGTTTTGGCATGGCAATATGCCAGAAGATGCCAAGAAAGCTATTTTGGAAAATGAGCCGTGGCCAGCGGGCAAAATCGCCTTAAATACCCGCATTCCTAAAGTTAAAGCCTGGTCAGCAGAATCACCCAACCTCTACACCCTCCACGTTGAGCTCATCGATCCTGATGGAAACATCGTTGAAGTTTCACAACAAAAGATTGGCTTCCGCTCTGTTGAAGTAAAGGGCCAGGACTTCTTAGTTAATGGTCAACCAGTGATTTTCTATGGCGTTAACCGCCACGATTTCAACCGATACACAGGCCGCGCACTTACTCGTGAAGATATGCGTGAAGACTTACTTGAACTCAAGCGTTGGAATTTTAATGCTGTTCGCACATCCCACTACCCCAACGATGCAGCATTCCTAGATCTCTGTGATGAGCTTGGTTTCTATGTCATCGGTGAAGCAAATATTGAATCTCATGCATTCATTGCATCTATTTGTGATGATGCAAAGTATTTAACTGCATTCGTTGATCGCGTGGGCAGAATGATTCAACGCGACATTCACCACCCTGCAGCAATTATGTGGTCACTTGGAAATGAATCTGGTGCTGGAACTAATCATGAAGCAGCTGCCGCCTATGCACGTAACTTTGATCCATCACGCCCACTTCACTATGAAGGTGGCATCCGTGGTAATTGGATGGGTTCACATTCACTTACCGATGTGATTTGTCCGATGTATCCAGCTGTGAGTGCAATTAAAGAGTATGCAACTTCTGCCAAAGCAGATCGCCCATTGATTATGTGCGAGTACTCCCACGCTATGGGTAACAGCAATGGGACTCTGGCTGAGTATTGGGAAGTTATTGAAACAACAAGAGGTCTGCAAGGCGGATTTATCTGGGAGTTCTGGGATCACGGTCCAGTTCAAACAATGCCGGATGGATCACAGCGAAACGCTTATGGCGGTGACTATGGTGAGAAGAAGCATGATGGCAACTTCTGCTGTGATGGAATGGTTTTCCCAGATCGCACCGCTAAGCCTGCAATGGCTGAATTTAAGGCTATTGCAGCCCCTGCCAACATCAGCGCCGTAAAGGCTTCAACTGGTTCTTTTAAAATCTTTAACAAGCACTTCTTTAAAGATTTAAGCCAATATGAAGTGAGCTGGACTATTACACGTGATGGACTCATCATCGATAGTGGAAAAGTAAAGCTGCCTAAAGTAGCACCACGCAAAACTGTTGCATTTAAAGTTTCATCAAAGCATCTAGCTAAGGCCGATGGCCCAGGTGAGCGCTTTATTACTTTCACCATCATCAACATTGATAGCACCCCATGGGCTCCAGCATTTACTGAAGTTGGCTGGAATCAGATGGCTCTGCCTTCACGTGTGCTAACAATTAAGAACGCTAAAGATTCTGATGAATACACCAATGTTCTAGATGACTACGGCCAGATTGTTATTCCACGTGGTGTTGTTGCACCGACTTTGACTCTTTGGCGCGCGCCCACTGATAACGATCGCATCGGACACATTGCAACTAAGTGGAACCGCTGGGGCTTGCGCGATTTGGATCGCACCGACTGTGTTGTTTCACAAAATCGCACCAGCACTAAAATCACAAATACTTGGCAGACAAGTACTGGAATTAGCATTAAGCATGTTCAATTGATTACTCCCGTTGCCGATGGCTTTAGAGTCAAAGAGTCTGTGACGCTACCTAAGGTGCTAACGGACGTTGCACGTGTTGGTATTAACTTTGAATTAGATGGCGCTCTCACTGATGTGACCTGGTTTGGTTCAGGTCCTCATGAGTCATACCCAGATCGAAAGATTGCTCGTATTCATCGCTTTGTTTCTACTGTTGCACATCAATACATTCCATATGTCAGGCCACAAGAAAATGGTGGTCATAACGCAGTGCGCTGGTTTGAAGTAACTGATGCAACTGGGCATGGGGTCAGAGTCCAGATGGGTAAGCCATTACAGGTCTCTGTGACGCCTAATAGAGCAGTGGATTTAGCTGATGCCACCCATGATGTTGAAGTAAAAGCTTGTGGCAACGTCGTTGTTCATATCGATGGAGCACATCGCGGAGTTGGAACGTCATCTTGTGGACCAGATACTTTGCCTAAATACAAAATCAAACCAGGGTTACACACCTGGGAATGGACGCTTACCTCAATCTAAATTCAGTGGCCAGCCAATGGCGATTGGATATTTGCAGCTTCGACCATCTCCTGATGATTTTCCACGTGCCCTTCTCCACATCCATGGCAGAGCAAAAGTAATAAACCACAAAACACTCACAACTACTTTCAATATTTTAGGTTCGGGCTTTGCAGGTGGCAAAGGATCGCGCCAGCCGGGATTAAAGGGGAGTCCGAGAATCTCCAGTACGGCATCTGCAACACGTTGATGACCTAGAGCATTTAAATGCAAGCGATCAAAGGCTAAAAATCTTTTATCACTAAAGGCTGGTGCTTTATTAGCATCAGCGATAATCGCACCGACTTCTTGTGCAACGGCTCGAACATTTCGATTAAATCCACCAAAGCGCTCTTCCCACATCTTTGCAGAGCGTCCTGTGTTACCTGTTCGCTCTAATACTGTAAAGAGCAAAATCGTTGCACCTGATGCAGCAAGGCGTCTAACAGCATCTGCGTATTGGGCTAAAACAATCTCAGGCTTATATCCAGGTCGAATAACATCATTTGCACCAGCATGAAAAGAAACTAGTGTTTCGGGGCCAGTAACTTGAGCTAGCGCTGCTTCAAGTTGTTCATCAATGACTTGTCTAACAAGTTTGCCGCGCACAGCTAAGTTTGCATAAGTGAAATCTGGATGTGCTTTAGCCATGCCATCTGCAACGCGATCAGCCCAACCACGGTAGTTGCCATGCAGTTTTTCATCAGACATACCCTCGGTATAGGAATCACCGAGTGCGATAAAACGAGTGTAAATCACTTACTTACCCCTTACGACGTGCCTGATCTATATGAAAGAGCGCAATCGATGTTGCAACAGAGGCGTTTAAAGACTCAGTTGATGCACTAATCGGAATAGAAATTACCAAATCGCACTTCTCGCGAGTTAAACGTGCAAGACCTTTTCCTTCACTGCCAACAACAATCATAATTGGCTCTGTAGCAATCTTCATCGAAGCAATAGTTTCTTCAGACTCTCCATCTAAGCCCACAACAAAGAGGCCCAACTTCTTAGCTGCATCAATAGTGCGAGCAAGATTTGTGACCTGAGCAATTGGCATACGGGCAGCTGCGCCAGCTGATGCTTTCCATGCAGATGCAGTCATTGCAGCAGCGCGGCGCTCAGTCATCAATACACCTGCTGCACCAAATGCTGCAGCGCTTCGAACAATGGCACCTAAGTTACGTGGATCTGTCACACCATCGAGTGCAACAACGAGAGCTGGATTTTTAGCACGCGAGGTGATTTCTTCAAATGATGAGTACTGGTATGGCTTAATAGCTAGAACAATTCCCTGGCTATTAGGTGAGATTCCTTCAACTTCTGCGCGGTGTGCTTCCCTAATTGGCAGACCTAAGTGAAGTGCTAGCTTTAATGATTCGGCAACACGATCATCAACATCAATGCTGCGAGCAACTAACAACTCTGTGGCCGGAACTGCTTCACGTAATGCTTCGAGTACTGCGTTACGACCTGCAACGATTTCACCTCTTGGACGATCACCGCGTGGTGCACGTGAAGGTGCAGAACGAGTCATTGTTGTAGCACGTGGTGAAGTTGAACGCGCAGAAGGAGAACGAGTTGCCTTCTTCTCAGCTACTTTCTTGCGCTTTGCAGCAGCGTGATAAGGACGATCTTCAGCTTTAGGGGTTGGACCTTTGCCAGTTAAACGCTTCTTATTCTTTCCACCAGTACCTGCAGATGGACCCTTTTTAGATTGGCGAATTGCGCCTTTGCGTGATGAATTGCCGGCCATGGTTAACTCTTTTCTTCCATTGACCAACGCGGCCCTTGTGCTGTGTCCTCAATTGTAATTCCTAAAGCAAGCAACCCATCACGGATTGCATCTGATGCAGCGAAATCCTTACGCTCACGTGCAGCTGCACGCTCTTTTAGCGCTAACTGAATAACACCATCAAGTGCTGCGCTGACATTTCCTGATGTGCTTTGTCGGTAATTCATATCAAAGGGATCACAACCCAAAATCTGCAGAGCGCCGCGGATTTCATTGGCATTTTTAGCGATTGCCTTTTTATCACCATCAGTAATTGCTTGGTTTCCAAGACGTAGGTTCTCTGAAATCGAAGCTAGACCTGCTGGCACAGCTAAATCATCATTCATTGCGGCGCAAAAGGCATCGGTAATTGTTGGCTCTGGTTGTCTTCCAAGAATCTCAACTGAGCGAGTTAAGAAGTTTTCAATACGACGAAATGCAACAGCAGATTCATCTAAGGCTGCTTCTGAGTACTCCAGCATTGAGCGGTAGTGCGCACTTCCTAAATACCAACGTAGTTCAATTCCACGAACGCGCTGCAAGATAGTTTCCACTTGCAAAGTGTTTCCAAGAGATTTACTCATCTTCTCACCAGCTTGTGTAACCCAGGCGTTGTGTAACCAGCGGTTAGCAAATTTATATCCAGCTGCCTCAGATTGCGCAATCTCATTTTCATGGTGAGGGAAAACTAAATCTAAGCCTCCGCCGTGAATATCAAATGCCGCACCAAGATAGGCGTGCGCCATTGCAGAACATTCCAAGTGCCAACCAGGTCGACCCGGCCCCCATGGAGTTGGCCATGATGGATCTCCAGGTTTTGCTGCTTTCCAGAGTGCAAAATCACGTGGATCTTTTTTATATGTCTCATCGGCATCTGCGGCTGGTTGTAGATCATCAAGCTTTTGCCCTGAAAGAGTTAAATAACGCTTAAGTTTGCGCACCTCTAAATACACATCACCATTGCCTGGGGCATAGGCAGCACCATTATCAATAAGTTTTTGCATCAGTTCGACCATTTGGGTGATGTGACCCGTTGCCCGCGGTTCATAGGTGGGTGGCAAAACATTTAAGGATGCAAAGGCTTGCGTAAAGATGCGCTCATACTTCATTGCAACTGCCCACCATGGTGATTTTTCATGGACTGCTTTGTGCAAAATCTTGTCATCAATATCGGTGACGTTTCTAATGAAAGTTACGTCATAGCCTGACCAGGTAAGCCAGCGGCGCAAAATATCAAAGTTAACTGCGCTTCGAACATGGCCAATATGTGGATGTGATTGAACCGTTGCACCGCACACATACATAGAGACCTGACCCGGTATCAGTGGCTTAAAAACGCTAACTTCACGGGTTGCTGTGTCATAGAGTTTGAGTGCGGACATTTGTTAATTCTACTGCTTAGAAACCAGAGCAGTTGCAATGGCTGCGATGCCTTTGCCTTCACCAGTTAAGCCCATGCCATCAGTTGTCGTTGCAGAGACTGAAACCTGCACTCCACCCAGAGCAGATGAAATCGCTGCAATTGCTTCAGCTCGGCGCTTAGCGATCTTTGGACGATTGCCAATGATCTGCACACTCACATTAGAAATTGCAAAGCCTTCTTTTTTCACAAGCGCTGCGCACTCTTGCATCAATCGCGTTCCAGAAGCACCTGCATATTCAGGGCGATCAGTTCCAAAATTACTTCCCAAATCTCCTAAACCAGTTGCAGCAAAGAGGGCATCACAAATTGCATGGGCTGCAACATCGCCATCAGAGTGTCCTTCAACGCCTTGCTCATCTGGCCAGTGCAAACCAGCCAGCCACATCTGCCGCCCGGCACCAAATGCATGTGCATCAGTTCCAATACCGCTGCGAATATCACTACCTAAACCTAAATGTGAAAGGGCTGTATTTAAATCAGCAGGGGTTGTGATTTTTATTGCCCGCTCTTCACCTCTGATTACTTTTACTTTTCCACCCGCGGCTTCAATGAGTGCGGCATCATCTGTTGCATCATCCCCAGATGCATGCGCATCGCGTAATGATGAAGTTTTAAAACCTTGTGGGGTTTGAATGCTCACAAGCGTTGCGCGATCAGGAGTTGAAATCACAAAGCCATCGCTATTTGTTACTTTGATTGTGTCCACAACAGCCAGAGCTGGAACCACTGCCACTTCACCGTTGTGGAGTTGGGCAATCACTCGGGTTGCTAAATCAGTACTAGCAAGTGCTCTGGCGGCATCGTGAACTAGAACATAGTCACCCGTTGCAACACCTAAGCCGTTTCTCACACTGGCAGAGCGTGTGGCACCACCTGTAACAACAACAATTCCATCACCGAGTAGTTCACTTATTTGCTTTTCAAAACCGGCAGGGGCTGTGACAATAATTTGATCAGCAACAGGGGCTAAGGATGAAACGGCATGTTCAAGCAGAGTGCGATCTGCTAATTGGATAAGAGCTTTAGGAATACCTGCGCCAAATCTTTCACCACTGCCAGCGGCAGCGATGATGGCGCTAATAGACATTGTTAAGAAGCGAGAACCTCGTCAAGGAGTACTGCAGCCTTTTCTTCATCAGTGCGCTCTGCAAGAGCTAGCTCTGAGATAAGGATCTGCTTCGCCTTGGCGAGCATGCGCTTTTCACCAGCTGATAGACCACGGTCTAAGTCGCGGCGATACAAATCGCGAACAACTTCAGCAACTTTAATAACATCACCTGAGGCGAGCTTTTCTAGGTTTGCCTTGTAACGACGTGACCAGTTAGTTGGCTCTTCTGTGTATGGCTGGCGCAAGACGTTAAAGACACGGTCTAGCCCAGCAGAATCAACGACATCGCGAACACCGACAAGATCCACATTTTCTGCAGGAACTCGAACGGTTAAATCACCTTGAGCAACTTTTAACACTAGGTAGGTCTTTTCTTCACCCTTGATCACGCGAGTTTCAATAGCTTCGATTAATGCTGCCCCGTGATGTGGATAAACAACGGTTTCGCCGACCTTAAATGTCATGTGATGCCCTTCGCTAGAGGGTCAATTCTACCAGCAATATCGCAATGAGAAAACCTGGCTATAACCAGCGTGAAACACTGCTTATTTGATGTGAGACAATTGCGCCTATGCGCCGCGCACTCACTGCATTATTAATTGCAACATTAACCATCTCACTCAGTGGATGCGGAGCAGGACTTAACGCTGAAACTCGAAAACTGAAGCAAGTTACCGATGGTGTTGAGGCAACAGTAAATACTGACGGTAACAATATTAAGGTAGTTAATCTCCTAGTCGTTGAAACTGCCGAAGGTGCTGGCGTATTAGTAGGAACTCTCGTTAATTCTCTAGATCAAGAAGATGCACTTCTCGGTGTGGCAATTAATGGTCAAATAGCCAGTCTTACTGGAAGCAATGTTTTAGCTAAAAATAAACCAGTTATCTTTGAAGGCCCAAGTGGCAATATCAAGGCTGTTGTTCCCATTCTTGGTGCTAAAGCTGGACAAAGAGTGCAAGTCACAATGTTTTTTGCCCGTGCCGGTGAAGTGAGCGTGCAAGCAATTATTCGTGACCAGCGTGATGACTACGCTGGCATCACTGCTTAAAAACTTACTTCTTTCCCTGGTTAGCAACGGCTGCAATAGCATCAATTGCTGCCTCTGGATCTAAATACTCTCCGCCTTTAACCCTTGGCGTTAGATCAGCATTGAGTGTGTATAGGAGCGGAATTCCAGTGGGGATGTTTAATCCCGCAATATCAGCATCGCTAATTCCATCCAGGTGCTTAACCAAAGCACGCAGTGAGTTTCCATGGGCGGTCACAAGCACTCGCTTACCTGCCTTAAGGTCAGGAACAATTGATTCATGCCAGTAAGGCAACATGCGCAAAATTACATCTTTAAGACACTCAGTCTTTGGGGCGCTGATATCGCTATAGCGCGCATCTTTAGCCTGTGAAAACTCATCATTGTCATCAATAGGAGGTGGTGGCACATCAAATGATCGGCGCCAGAGCGCGAACTGTTCCTCGCCATATTGAGCAAGAGTTTGGGCTTTATCTTTTCCTTGAAGGGCTCCGTAGTGACGCTCGTTTAATCTCCATGATCGCTTAACTGGAATCCAGTGACGATCACAGGCATCCAGTGCTAACTGTGAAGTGTGAATAGCACGGCGCAGTAGAGATGTGTGGAGTAGATCTGGAAGTAATCCGCGCTCAGCAAGGAGTGCACCAGCACGGCGGGCTTCATCTTCACCCTTTGCAGAAAGGCGAACATCGACCCAACCTGTAAAGAGATTCTTGGCATTCCACTCTGATTCTCCGTGGCGTAAAAGGATTAATTCATAGCTGCTCATAGCCTCATCCTAAACCAAATGTTTGAAAGCATCTAAATTGGCTAACGACTCCCCGCGTGAAACGCGCCAAGCCCACTCACGACGAATTGCATTAGCAAATCCAAGTTCAATAAGTGGATTAAAGGATGAATCAGAGATTTGAAGCACTGATCCCACTAATCGATCAATCTCTGGCTCATTCACGGCTGAGAGTGGCAATCGCCCCACAAGGAAAATATCTCGCACTTCATTGATAGCAAAAGCTATTCCATAGAGAGATGCGTTCTTAGCCATGCACCATGCATGCACCGCTGCCTCATTATCATCAGGCTTTCGGATAACGAAGGCGTTAATACTTAAAGAATGATCACCCACGATAAGTGCAAGGTGAGTTTGCAATTTCTTCTCCCCTGGCAATGTCACCAGAAAAGTATTTTCATCTTTTCGCTCATACTCTAAATCATGAGAATCAAGGAACTCTTCAATAGTAAAGCGTGGGTCGATCGCGCCCATTTACTCTCCTGCGATTTTGCGCGCTGCGCTATTTTCAGAGATAACAAGGTCATAGATATCTAATGTGCCACGGGCCGTTGAATCCCAACCAAAGTGAGATGCATGCTCAGTGGCACCCATTGATAAAAGCACACGGCGCTGTGGTTCAAGGAGCAAACGGGCAATAACGGAAGACCAGGCTTTTGCATCATGGCCATCAACTAAAACACCTGAAATACCATCGGCAACTGCAGTGCGAAGGCCGCCAACAGCTGTTGCAACTACTGGTGTGCCACAGGCCTGTGCTTCAAGTGCAACTAAACCAAAGCTTTCAGAGTAACTCGGCACACATACTAAATCTGCAGCCCTATACCACTGTGGCAGATCAGCTCGTGGGGTGGGAGGCATGAAATTAACAACATCATCAATACCAAGCCATGTTGTTAACTCTTTTAAACGCTCCACTTCTTCAGTATTAGCACCAGAGGCACCGCCAATAACGTTGACAACTAACTTGGGACGAAGACGTGGTGAGTGCTTAACAAGTTCAGAAGTTGCACGGATCAAAACTTCAGGGCCCTTATGTGGCTGAATACGACCAACAAAGCTAACAACTAAGGCATCTGCATCTATACCCGCAAACTTACGGGCTGCAGCTTTTCCACCACCCGGAGTAAATGTGTAGAGATCAACACCTGGTGTAACCACATGGACGATATCTGGACAAGCATCATAGAGAGAAACAAGGCTGGCAGCTTCAGCATCGGTATTAGCAATAAGAGCTTGCGCAGCAGCAACTACTTGAGTCTCACCCTGCACGCGAATCATTGGCTCTGGGCTTTCACCTTCAGCTAAGTTCAAATTCTTCACCCGTGCCATTGTGTGCATGGTGTGCACAAGTGGAATACCTAGCTCTTTAGATGCAGCCATCGCCACTTTGCCAGAGATCCAGTAATGAGAATGGATAACGTCGTAGTTTTCTTCTTTAATAATGCGCAAGAACTCTTTAGATAAACCATTGATGTGGGCAGGCAGTTCTTCTTTAGTTAGTGCGCCGTGACCACAGGCAAAGTGGCGAACGCGCACGCCTTTCGAGATTTCAACGATCTCTGCCTGATCAGGATTTGTTCTGCGAGTGAAGATATCTACTTCCACTCCCATGGCAGCCATGCGCTGGGCAGCCTCAACAACATAGATATTCATGCCACCGGCATCACCAATACCTGGTTGATCCAGAGGTGATGTGTGCACCATCAAGGTTGCAATGCGCCCGTTCATAGTTCAAGGGTACGGGCAATTAGAAGGTTGCGCGAATGGCCCCCACGCTCTTGCCTCCACCGTATGTACTCTCTTCTTTCTCTTTAGCATCCACGCCAAGAATCTTTAGCGCAGCTGCAGTCACTGCAGGCAATGCCCGTGATGTTCCATCACTGATCTTGAGTGCAAAGGTGCGCCCATCTGGCATTGAGGCAACGTTAAAAGCCTCTGCGCCATCTTTCATAAATAGCCCTGGAATGTTTTGCATCATCCTTGTTGCAAGTCGTCCTTGACCTGAAACCATCTCTGGAAAATCTCTGCACGCGCCCGCAACTCTTTGGTGCACAGGATCAGTTGAAATAGTTAACTCTCTAATAGCTCTTGCTAAACCAAGGAGTGAGAACATAAACAGCGGAGCACCACAACCATCAACTGTTGTATTAACGATGCTCTCACCGCTCATCATCTCAACTTCTTTAGCAATAGCTTTCTGCAGTGGATGTTCTGGGCTCAAATAAGAATCAATAGGCCATCCGTTGATATGGCAGGTAAGAATCATTCCAGCATGCTTTCCGCTGCAGTTCATTGCAAGTCGTGTGGGCTGCGCGGTTCTGCGCAGCTCTTCATCTAATGGCCTATCCATCACACATTGCAATGAATGCTCATCTAGATCAGCCTTTGCCAATATGGCAAGCGCTGCGCTTTGGTGCATCTGTGTGCCAGCATGGGATGCACAAACGAGTGCCAATAAACGTGGTTCTAAATCAAGTCCTGCACGCACCATCGCTGATGCTTGAATAGA
>RGHD01000019.1 GCA_010024385.1 Actinomycetota bacterium
GGTGCAACATAGCGCTCGCCTTCAATATCTAAAATATGAACACCATCGGGGCGACCTGCAGGTGGTTCAGGAACTACAGTGCGATGCAGAGCAAAGGCTTCTTCATTTACATAACTCTGTTCACTGATATCCATTGATTGCCAACGCAAACGGTCGGCGGGTTCAAATGCAGAAAGAGGTTCGTAAACTCGCAGGGATGCTACGTATGGTGTAGGTCTCACGCACGTGGAATGTAATTGCCTTCAGCAAAGGGATCATCGTCATCCCGATTCTGTGAAGGTTCAATGTCGCCATGAAGTTCTTTTGCAAGACGATCTAAGTCCATATCTTGCGAGTTATATTTCAAATCACGTGCAACTTTGGTTTGTTTTGCTTTGGCTCGGCCGCGACCCATATGCGAGCTCCTTAACTAAGTACGTGTTCGTCAGAGGCGTAGGTTATCGCGCTCTGTAGGTGCCTTCCAATGTTGAGCGTGCTTGGGAGGGCTCCCGCTCTTCTACAACGCCTGCGACCCATGCTTTCATTCCCCGAGCAGCCAAGGAGCGAAGGGTTAGATCGGCCGCATCAGGTGCGACTATCGCGCTCATTCCGATGCCACAGTTCCATGTTCGCTCCATATCTGCCTGGGGCACGCCACCCACTTTAGAGAGGAACTCCATCTCAACCGGAAGCGACCATGTGGAGCGATCATAGAT
The DNA here is from genome assembly GCA_010024385.1 of Actinomycetota bacterium. Classification (GTDB taxonomy): domain Bacteria; phylum Actinomycetota; class Actinomycetes; order Nanopelagicales; family Nanopelagicaceae; genus Planktophila. Next base: position 696 of record RGHD01000019.1, read on the forward strand.
TGCACTCAAATGCTCTGGAATAACGCGCGCAGTATTTTCTGCTATTCCTCCACCAGTAATATGTGAAAATCCGCGCAGCTTTCCCTGCATTGATCTAATCAAAGCTAAGCAATCTAAGGCATAGATTTCTGTTGGTGTTAAAAAGACCTCGCCAGAGGTTTTGCCGTATTCACTGACATGTGCATCCATTGAAAGATTGGCAGTTTTAATAATGTGTCGAACAAGTGAAAAACCATTAGCGTGAAAACCACTTGATGGCATTGCAATCAATACATCGCCCTTTTGAACAAGATGTGCACCAAGTTGTAAATCTGCATCAACTATACCTGTTGCCGCACCAGCGACATCAAACTCATCATCAGCAAGTAGCCCTGGATGTTCAGCGGTCTCACCACCAATTAATGCAGTTCCTGCTTTTTCACAACCGCGTGCAATTCCAGAAACAATCTCAGCAATTCGCTCTGGAATAACTTTTCCAACTGCAATATAGTCAGTCATAAAAAGTGGCTCTGCACCGCACACCACTAAGTCATCAACAACCATCGCCACTAAATCTTCACCGATAGTGTCGTACTTACCAATAGCCCGAGCTATTTCAGTCTTTGTCCCCACACCATCAGTTGATGTTGCAAGTAATGGCTTCTTCATATTCTTCAGTGCACTTGCATCAAATAAACCTGCAAAGCCCCCGATGCCACCTATCACTTCTGGGCGCGAAGCTTTGGCAATTGATGCCTTCATCAATTCAACAGCGCGATCTCCTGCATCGATATCAACACCGGAATCTTTGTAAGTACTCATTTAATGACCATGCACTTCTGTGATTTCAAGACGCATCTTGCCTTCAGACATATCGGCAGGAATACGGATTGGGTATTGGCCTGTAAAGCACGCCCCGCATAGCTTATTTTCATCCACCTGGGTGGATTCAATGAGACCTTCAAGTGAGACATAACCTAAAGAATCTGCGCCAATAGAGCGCCTAATCTCTTCAACTTCTAAACCGCTGGCAACTAATTCAGCGCGAGTAGCAAAATCAATTCCATAAAAACATGGCCATTTAACTGGCGGTGAAGAGATTCGAACGTGGATCTCACGGGCTCCAGCCTCGCGCAACATACGAACAATTGCCCGCTGGGTATTTCCGCGAACAATAGAGTCATCAACAACCACAATGCGCTTACCTTCGATAATTTCACGCAGTGGGTTGAGCTTTAAACGAATACCTAATTGGCGAATGGTTTGTGAGGGTTGAATAAATGTGCGGCCAACGTATGAGTTTTTTACTAATCCCATTCCAAATGGAATCCCTGAACCTTTGGCATAACCAATTGCAGCAGGTGTTCCTGATTCAGGAACTGGAATGACAAGATCTGCTTCAACCGGTGCTTCCTTTGCTAAGCGCTCACCAATACGAACTCGTGTTGCATGAATTCCTTGTCCGGCAATTGTTGTGTCAGGTCGAGCTAGATACACATATTCAAATAAACAACCTTTAGGTTCTGCAGGTGCCCAGCGCTCTGAACGGACACCAGTTGCATCAATTGCAACAAACTCTCCTGGTTCAATCTCTCGAACAAAAGCTGCACCAACAATGTCTAAGGCTGCGGACTCTGATGCAACTACCCAACCATTTTCTAACTTACCTAGTACTAATGGGCGAACACCATGTCTATCACGAGCTGCATACAGGGTGTGCTCATCCATAAAGACTAATGAGAATGCACCTTCTAGTTGTGGAAGAACTGACATCGCACTCGCTTCAACATTTTTTTGGTTTTGCAACGAGATGAGTGCAGTCATAATTTCTGTATCAGTTGTAGCCCCTCGCTCACGGCCATTACCTGGCTCAAGCTTTTGCACTAATTCAGCTAAATCGCCTGTATTAGTTAGGTTGCCGTTGTGGGCTAAAGCCAGCGTGCCGTACTTAGTTGGGCGCAGGGTTGGTTGGGCATTAACCCAAGTACTTGATCCAGTGGTGCTATATCGGCAATGGCCAATTGCTAAATCTCCAGGGAGAGTAGCTAGATCACTTTCAGTAAAGACTTGAGAAACTAATCCCATATCTTTATAGACAAGAATTCTACTTCCATCACTTGTTGCAATTCCAGCCGATTCAGTTCCGCGATGTTGCAAGGCATAGAGACCATAGAAAGTTAGTTTGGCAACTTCTTCACCCGGTGCCCACACACCAAAGACACCACATGCATCTTGTGGACCTTTATCTTCGCCCAAGACGTTGTGATTGAGTAATCCGTCTGGGCGTCTCATGATTGAATCCTAAGTGGTAAATACTCTGAAAGATCCGCACGAACTCCTGAAGCGATAATGTCGCCATTATTTAGCGCATCGTCCCAATTGATTTCACCTTTTGCCAACGCTAGCCATGTTGAGGCGTTCATCTCAATAACATTTGCTGGTGTTCCACGGGTGTGAGTTGGTCCATCTCCACATTGCACTGCGGCATATGGTGGAACTCGAACTTCAATTGCGCGACCAGGCGCTTTGGCAGTCAACAGCGCAAGCGTGCTCTTAACTTCTTCTAGGACTTCTTGATCGCGCATATCTATTATCCAAACAACCGTGGGAATGTTGAAGTGTGTGCAGTGCGCAGTTCTTCTAGGGAAATAACAGAATCATTAATAGTCAATGAGTCTCCACCTGTAGTTCCTAGCCTTGAAATTGCAATCGAGTATTTAGATGCAAGTGCTTGCAGCTGTGAAATTTTGCTTGCATCTATCGCAACGATTACTCGTCCTGGGGTTTCACTTAAGAGATCAATAGCAGGATTTGAAAGAGAGATAGTAGCGCCAACGCTATGGCGCAAAACCATTTCAGTTAATCCGGCCGATAGTCCGCCTTGGCTTAAATCATGAGCGGCAGCAAAGAAAGTATTGCCTTCTAGGAGCAGTTCAATTAAGCGCATTTCACGAGCTAAATCAGCATCTGGTGACTGGCCAACTCGCTGACCATGCAAGAAAGCCCATTCACTTCCTGCTAGATCTTCTTTCGTTTCTCCCAGTAAAAACAATTCCAAGCCACTTGTCTTGTAACTCATCGGTGTTCGCTTGCGAACATCTTGAATTACTCCCAACACACCAATAACTGGTGTTGGCAAGATAGCAACTGCGCCGGTTTGGTTATAGAAAGAAACATTTCCACCCGTAACAGGCAAGCCCATCTCTAAGCAACCATCGGCCAAGCCGCGAACGGATTCAGCAAACTGCCACATCACACCTGGATCTTCAGGAGATCCAAAGTTAAGACAGTTAGTAACTGCAAGTGGTCTGGCACCAGCTGTTGCAATATTTCGTGCAGCTTCAGCTAGCGCAAGCTTTGCTCCTTGATAAGGGTTTAAATATGACCAGTTCGCATTTGCATCCGTTGAAATTGCAACACCTAAATGCGTGCTCTCATCAAGTCGAACCATTCCTGAATCATCAGGCTGAGCTTGAATAGTATTTCCTTGAACATATTTATCATATTGAGCAGTAACCCAGGATTTATCTGCCAAATTTGGCGCCCCTGCAAGTTTGAGAACTGCAGCTTTGATTTCAGCTGCACTACTTGGCATAGGAACATTTACTTTTTGTGAATTCACTTGATTGATGTATGCAGGCTGTGCAAGAGGGCGGTTATAAACTGGACCCTCATGAGCAACTGTGCGCGGTGGAACATTAACGATTACTTCGCCATTCCATGTGATTTCTAATCTGTCCCCATCAGTTACTTCACCAATTACAGTAACTGTGACATCCCATTTCTTACAGATTTCTAAAAATCGATTGATCTTGCTTGGTTCAACAATGGCACACATGCGCTCCTGTGACTCTGACATCAAAATCTCTTCAGGAGAAAGGGATGGATCGCGTAAAGGCACCTTGTCCAGGGCTACTTTCATGCCCCCACTGCCACCTGAGGCTAATTCACTCGTTGCACAGGATAAGCCTGCTCCGCCAAGGTCTTGGATGCCAACAACTAAATCTTCAGCAAAGATTTCAAGAGAACATTCAATTAAAACCTTTTCAACAAATGGATCGCCCACTTGAACACTTGGACGCTTAGTAGAACCACCAGCGCCAAAGGTTTCAGAAGCTAGAACTGATACACCACCAATTCCATCTCCACCAGTCTTGGCTCCATAGAGAACAACAAGGTTTCCAGCACCAGCAGCTTTTGCTAACTTGATATCGCTGTGCTTCATCACGCCAACACACAAGGCGTTAACTAACGGATTACCAATATAAGTCTCATCAAAGACAACTTCCCCACCAATATTTGGTAGACCTAAACAGTTTCCATATCCACCAATACCTGCAACGATTCCTGGAAGTACTCTGCGAGTATCGGAAGCATCTGCCGGACCAAATCGTAATGGATCCATCACTGCAATTGGTCGTGCGCCCATTGTCAAAATATCTCTCACAATTCCGCCAACCCCAGTTGCCGCGCCTTGATACGGTTCAATGAAAGAAGGGTGGTTGTGAGATTCAATTTTAAAAGTAACTGCATAACCTTGACCAACGTCAACAACACCTGCATTCTCACCAATACCAACTAGCAAGGCATCAGACTTTGGAGCTTTTTCTCCAAACTGCTTCAAATGTACCTTTGATGATTTATAAGAACAGTGTTCTGACCACATCACTGAATACATAGCCAATTCAGAAGATGTTGGACGGCGGCCTAAGATTTCTTTTATGCGTGCATATTCATCTAGCTTTAATCCCAGTTCAGCAAATGGTTGGACTGTATCTGGAGTTGATTGTGCAATGACAACAGTATCCAGTGCCATTACTTCACCATCGCATTAAGAATTGAAGTAAAGAAACCAAGACCCGCAGCAGATGGTCCGGTTAGTTCATCAATTGCATGCTCTGGGTGAGGCATAAGCCCCACTACATTTCCGTGTGCATTGGTGATTCCTGCAATCAAATTCCTTGACCCGTTAGGGTTTTGGCCCACATACCTAGCAATGACACGTCCTTCACCCTCTAGTTCAGCAAGGGTTTTATCATCACATTGGAATGATCCCTCACCGTTTTTAAGTGGGATGACAATCTTTTCGCCAGCTTTATAGGAAGAAGTCCACGGTGTTGAGTTATTAACTATTTCTATCTCTTGATCCCTACAAAGAAAATGGAGATCTGAGTTTCGTGTGAGAGCACCTGGAAGCAAATGTGACTCACAGAGAACTTGAAAGCCATTACAGATACCTAGAACAGGCATACCTTTACCTGCAGCTTCAATTACTGACTGCATTACTGGTGCAAAACGAGAAATTGCACCGCAGCGCAGATAGTCACCGTATGAGAATCCACCGGGCAATATAACTGCATCGACGTTCTTTAAATCAGCATCAGCATGCCAGAGTGATACTGCCTCGCACCCTCCTGCTACAACAGCCCGTGCAGCATCTCGATCATCGAGTGTGCCCGGAAAAGTTATGACTCCAACGCGCATTATTTTTCAACTCTCACAACATAGTTTTCAATAACAGGATTAGAAAGTAAAACTTCTGCTGCTTTTTCAACTTCAGCTAACTGGGCAGCCGTAGGCTCGCCTTCAACTTCAATTTCAAATCGCTTTCCTTGGCGTACTGATTTAGCAAAGGAGAATCCAAGCCGAGATAGTGCAGATGCAACAGCGTTACCTTGTGGGTCAAGAATCTCTGGCTTCAACATCACATCAACCACAATCTTCGCCATTGTCATATTCTCCCTTAGTTAGAACTTGCTGCCAGTTAAACGATAAAAAGCTTCTTCATAACGCGCTGCAGTTTTTTCTACGATTTCTGCTGGTAACTCGGGTGGTGGGCTATCTCTATCCCATCCACTAGATATGAGGTAGTCACGTAAAAACTGCTTATCAAATGAGGGTTGTGTGCCACCTGGCACCCAGGTGGATTGATCCCAAAACCTAGATGAATCAGGTGTTAGAGCCTCATCGCCCAAGACAATTGCCCCAGCAGAATTTCGTCCAAATTCGAATTTAGTATCAGCCAAAATAATGCCTCGGCTTTTTGCAAAATCTGCAGCAGTGTCATAGAGCTTTAAAGTTAAGTCGCGCAGTTCGGCTGCATCCTTGGCACCAACAATCTTTGATGCCGCCTCAAAATCAATGTTTATGTCGCGATCACCAATTTCTGCTTTTGTCGCTGGTGTGAAAATACTTGCAGGAAGCTCTGATCCATCTAGCAATCCTGCGGCAAGAACATTTCCACACACTGTACTATTTTTCTGGTATTCACTCCAACCACTTCCGGTTAAATATCCTCTTGCAACACATTCAATAGCAAACATCTCTAGTGGTTGAACAATAATTGCGCGATCTTCCACAATTTCTGGAACATCAGTTGAGATAACATGGTTTGGAATTATGTCTTCTAGTAAATCAAACCAAAATAAAGATAACTGCGTGAGTACCGCACCCTTGCCTGGAATCTCTGTCGGCATTACCCAGTCATAAGCAGAGATGCGATCAGATGCAACAAGTAATATATTTCCTAAATCATTTGTATAAAGGTCACGTACTTTTCCGGTGCGCAGGTGTGTCCACCCAGGTATTGAAGGCGCTGGCGGTGGACCAGCTGGGCCGAAGCCGCTCACCTAATAGAGCCGGGCTTGTACTGCACTGCGGCAGGGTGCGCGGAAGTAATCGCGCCAATGCGACTAACAACTCGAGCAACTTGTTGGCGAGCTTCGCCAGTAAATTCAAGTGGGGAGCTAATCAATACATCTAATGCTGCACGATCTAGTGGAAGACGATCATCTGCTGCTAAATCATCAAGGAGTGAGTTTTTCTTGCCTTCGCGCATTCCTAGCGCAGCCTTAACTGCATGTTCCTTAATAACTTCATGGGCAACTTCGCGGCCAACGCCAGCCTTAACTGCTGCCATCAAAATCTTTGTTGTAGCCAAGAAAGGTAGATAACGCTCTAATTCAGCAGCAATAACGGCTGGGAATGCTGCGAACTCATCTAGAACTGTGAGCATGGTCTCTAGAAGGCCATCAATTGCATAGAAAGCATCTGGCATTGCAACACGGCGAACTACAGAGCAAGAAACATCGCCTTCATTCCATTGATCTCCAGCTAGTTCGCTGACCATTGATGCATATCCGCGTAGCACAACGGCTAAACCATTTACTCGCTCACACGAGCGTGTGTTCATCTTGTGTGGCATTGCACTGCTTCCAACTTGGCCGGCTTTGAATCCTTCAGTGACCAGTTCAGCCCCTGCCATCAAACGAATTGATGTGGCAAGGGAAGAAGGAGAAGAAGCTAACTGAACAAGAGTTGTTACAACGTCATAATCAAATGAGCGTGGATAGATCTGACCAGTTGAATCTAGAACACGGTTAAAGCCCAGCTCTTTTGCAATTGTGTTTTCTAATTTTGCATGAGCTTCAGTTGATCCCAGTAAGTCAATTGAATCTTGGGCTGCTAATCGTGCAAGAACAGTAACAACTTTGTCGTGAACAACTTCAAGGCCATTTCGGATTTGTAGGGCTTCAATATTTTCAGTTAAATCTCGGCTAGTCATACCTGCATGGATTGCTTCATGGCCAGCCAAAGCATTGAATTCTTCAATGCGGGCTTTCACATCGTGACGTGTCTTTTTTTCACGGGCATCAATGGAAGCTAAATCCACATGTGTAATTACCTTCTCGTAATCTGTAATTACATCTTTGGGGATTGCGTGACCCAACTCTGATTGAGCTCGCATTACTGCGATCCAAAGCTTTCTTTCAGCGATGATTTTTGCTTCAGGTGCGAAGATTTCACGCATCGAAGCTGATGCATAACGGTTAGCGAGAAGGCTCACGCCCGAATTATCCTTCATTTAATTGCCCTTCTCTGCCACCGACGCATTAAGCGCGATATCGGTGCGATAGAAGGAACCATCAAGTGAGATTTGGCTAATTGCCCGGTAAGCACGATTGCGAGCTTCAGTTAAGTCACTGCCCGTGCCGGTAACAGTGAGTACTCGACCACCTGATGAAACTAAGCCTTTTTCACTGTGCTTTGTGCCTGCATGAAAAATAGAAACCTTTTCAATTACTGGAAATTCGCCAATTACTCCACCTACTGCAGGAGATGTTGGATATCCATTGCTAGCTAATACAACTGTTACAGCAGATTCATCACTCCACTGCAAAGTAACACCTTCTAGATTTCTCGTTGCTGCTTTATAGAGAAGTTGTGCTAACGGGGTTTTCAAAAGTGGGATTAGCACTTGAGTTTCTGGATCCCCAAAGCGTGCATTAAATTCAATGACGCGAGTTCCATGATCAGTTAATGAGAGACCTGCATAAAGTAAACCAACAAATGGTGTGCCACGTGCTGCCATTTCAGCAACCATGGGTGCAAGAACTTTCTTATGTGTATCTTCAATAATGTCTGATGGTGCCCAAGGAAGTGGTGAGTATGCGCCCATTCCCCCGGTATTTGGTCCCTGATCGCCGTTGAGTGCGCGTTTAAAATCTTGTGCTGGTTGCATTGGAATAACTGTTTTGCCATCGCTAATTCCAAAGAGTGAAACTTCTGGACCATCTAAAAACTCTTCAATAACAACTCGCTTACAAGATAATGCATGATCTAAGGCTTCTTGGCGATCTCTTGTAACAACAACACCTTTACCTGCAGCTAAACCATCATCTTTGACTACATAAGGCGCACCAAAAGCATCGAGTGCTTTTTCAATTTCAGCTTGAGTCGTGCAGGTAAAACTATGGGCGGTTGGCACACCTGCATCTGCCATCACCTCTTTAGCAAAGTTTTTAGAGCCTTCTAATTGGGCTGCAGCTTTAGAGGGTCCAAAGACAGATATTCCAGCGGCCCGCAGCAGATCTGTAGCGCCATTAACTAATGGAACCTCAGGGCCAATAACTACTAATTCAACATCAAGTTTTTGTGCCAAATCTAAAATTGCTTGGTTATCACTTATTGCTAATGGATGACATGTTGCAAATTGCGCAATCCCTGGATTACCTGGTGCAGCATGTAGTTCTGTGCACTCTGGATCTGCGTGTAACCCTAGTCCTAAGGCGTGTTCGCGACCGCCACTTCCGACTAGGAGGATTTTCATTTCTTAGATGAAATCCTTTACGACAATTGTTTCATCGCGCCCGGGGCCTACTCCAATTGCACTCATCGGTGCCCCCGAGATTTTCTCTAAGAAGGCGATGTAGTTCTGCGCGGCTTGTGGAAGATCACTGAGTTTGCGTGCACCAGTAATGTCCTCACTCCAACCCGGCATAAATTCATAAATTGGTTTTGCATGATGGAAATCTGTTTGGGATGCTGGAAGTTCTTCCACGCGCTTTCCATCAATTTCGTAAGCAACGCATACTGGAATCTTTTCCCAACCAGTTAAAACATCTAACTTAGTTAAGAAGAAATCTGTTAAACCATTAACGCGCACTGCATATCGTGCAATAGGAGCATCAAACCAACCACAACGACGTGCACGGCCGGTAGTAACACCAACTTCACCACCGATTCGCCGTAGTGCCTCTCCATCTTCATCAAAGAGTTCAGTTGGGAAAGGCCCGCTACCAACGCGAGTTGTGTATGCCTTAATGATTCCAATAACACGATCAATCTTTGTTGGTCCAATTCCAGAACCAGTACATGCACCACCAGCTGTTGGATTACTTGATGTCACGAATGGATAAGTACCGTGATCAACATCTAGCAAGGTTCCCTGAGAACCCTCTAAAAGCACGCGCTTTCCAGCCTTTAACGCCTCATTGAGAATTAATACAGTATCGGCAACATATGGGCGAAGAATATCGGCATAAGCCAAATACTCTTCAAGAACTTCATTTACTTCAATGTTCTTACGGTTGAAAACCTTAATGAGGACTTGGTTCTTATCTCGTAATGCGCTTTCAATCTTTTGACGCAAGATGGATGGATCAAAGAGATCTTGAACTCGAATTCCAATGCGGTTGATTTTGTCGGCATATGCTGGACCAATTCCGCGACCAGTTGTTCCAATCTTTGACTTTCCTAAAAAGCGTTCTGAAACTTTGTCGATGGTGCGATGATAAGGAGTAATCAAGTGTGCATTAGTTGAAATTAACAACTTACTGCAATCAATTCCACGCTCAGTTAAGCCAGCGATTTCTTGAAGTAATACACCTGGATCAATAACTACACCGTTACCAATTACTGGAATTACATTCGGTGAAAGAATCCCTGAAGGTAATAAGTGAAGTGCATACTTTTGATCGCCAATTACAACTGTGTGCCCTGCGTTGTTTCCACCTTGGTAACGGACTACATAATCAACGCGATCTCCCAGTAAATCGGTAGCTTTACCCTTGCCTTCGTCGCCCCATTGAGCTCCAAGCAAAACAATTGCTGGCATTGGTAAAGCCTCTCCGATTACGTAGTGGTATTACTTAAGAGATGAAGTTCCGGTTGAGCGAAGGTCTTCACATGCACGTGCAACACGTGCAGCCATGCCTGCTTCAGCAGCCTTACCCCACGCACGTGGGTCATAAGCCTTCTTGTTACCAACCTCGCCATCAATCTTTAACACACCGTCGTAGTTCTTGAGCATGTGATCAACAACTGGACGAGTAAATGCATATTGAGTATCTGTATCAACATTCATCTTTATCACGCCATAATCAAGGGATTCGCGGATCTCTGAAAGAAGTGAGCCAGAACCACCGTGGAAAACCAAGTCCATTGGCTTACTTCCTGCTGGCAGACCCAACTTCTTTGAGACTGCCTCTTGAAGAGTTGCCAAAATCTTTGGTTGCAAAACAACGTTTCCTGGCTTATATACGCCGTGAACGTTTCCAAATGTTGCAGCCACTAAGTAGCGAGCATTTACATCTGTTCCAAGAGTTTCAACGGTTAAAAGTGCATCTTCAGGAGTTGAGTACAGCTTGGCGTCATGCTTTGCTTCAATGCCATCTTCTTCTCCGCCAACAACACCGATTTCAATTTCAAGGATTGTCTTTGCAGCAACAGACATCGTCAACATTTCTTTTGCGATGCGCATATTTTCTTTCATATCAACTGCAGAGCCATCCCACATATGAGAGTTGAATAGTGGAGCCTTACCTGATTTAAGTCGTTCTGCACCAAATGCAAGAAGTGGACGCATGAAACCATCAAGCTTTTCTGCTGGGCAGTGATCTGTGTGAATTCCAATATTTACTTTGTAGTTCTTTGCAACAACATGGGCAAACTCAGCAAGTGCAACTGCTCCATCAACCATGTTCTTAACTGTTGAACCTGAGGCGTATTCAGCCCCGCCCCAAGAAAATTGAATGATTCCATCTGATTCTGCTTCGGCGAAACCACGAATGGCAGCGATAATTGTTTGTGATGATGAAACGTTAATTGCTGGGTATGCAAAGGCGCCTTTCTTGGCGCGATCAAACATATCTGCATAAATTTCTGGGGTAGCAATTGGCACGATGACTCCTAGTTACTTGGTGTAATCCCTAAAAGCGAGTGCATCTTTGAACCGTCTAGAGGCTTACGGCCAATCCTCTCACTTTGGCCCGAATCCCACAAAAGAGGCGCGAAAAAGCCCCTGGCTCGGGTGGGCCAGGGGCTTAGTTCTTTGACCTACCTAGACGTAGGTCTTAAAGACTGAGCCCGCAAAACGGAACAGGGCTGAGACCAATGTGGCATTGCCGAAGAACTTAAATATCAACAAGAAGATTGACGTTATTCCCATGTGTGAAACCTCCTTTCATATTTGGCATTCTGGATGCCCCAAAACTGTGAGAACTACCCCAACCAAAACTCTGTTGATAACTGGCTATGAAAGGTAATCTCTCTATTTATGAGCCAAGACCATGAGTCCTTAGAAAACTTATTGAGCGAAGAACGCACATTTCCTGCCAGTGCCCAGTTTGCTGCAGCTGCAAATGCGCAGCCTGATCTCTATGTTCGCGCTGAAAAAGATCGTTTGGCTTTTTGGGATGAACAAGCACAATCATTGCAATGGGATACAACATGGAATAAGACTTTGGATTGGCAATCTCCTTATGCCAAATGGTTTATCGGTGGAAAATTAAACGCCTCAGTCAATGCACTTGATAGGCATGTCAGCCAAGGTCGCGGAAGCCGTATTGCTTTTCATTTTGAAGGTGAACCTGGAGACACACGCACAATCACCTATGCCGAGTTATTAACTGAAGTTAAGAAAACTGCAAATGCATTAATCGAACTTGGAGTTAAACCTGGTGATCGCGTCGCAATCTACATGCCAATGATTCCAGAGGCTGCAGTTGCAATGTTGGCTTGTGCACGCATTGGTGCACCTCACTCTGTTGTCTTTGGTGGATTTTCTGCAGATGCCTTGTTATCTCGTATTCAAGATGCAGATGCAAAAATAGTTATTACCGCCGATGGTGGATTTAGAAAAGGTGCTGCTTTTGCATTAAAGCCAGCAGTTGATGAGGCGCTTAGAGGTAAACATAATGTTGAAAAGGTTTTAGTTGTGCAACGCACAAAGCAAGAGACCGCCTGGACTAATCGCGATGTTTGGTGGCATGAAATTGTTGATCGCCAATCAAGTGAACATGTGGCAGAAAGCTTTGATTCTGAGCACCCGCTCTTCATTTTGTATACGTCGGGCACCACGGCTAAGCCAAAAGGTATTTTTCACACTACCGGTGGCTACCTAACGCAGGTGGCATACACCCACAAAATGGTCTTCGACATTAAACCTGAAACCGATGTCTATTGGTGCACGGCAGATGTTGGCTGGGTAACTGGTCATTCATACATTGTTTATGGGCCACTCATTAACGGTGCAACACAAGTGATGTATGAGGGAACTCCGGATACTCCACATAAAGGACGAATTTTTGAATTAATTGCTAAATACGGCGTCACTATTTTGTATACAGCGCCAACTCTTATTCGCACCTGGATGAAGTGGGGCGATGAATTTCCTCAAGCACATGATCTTTCATCACTTCGCTTACTCGGTTCTGTTGGTGAACCAATTAACCCTGAAGCATGGATGTGGTACCGAGAAATCATTGGTGGCAACCGTTGTCCAATCGTTGACACATGGTGGCAAACTGAAACTGGTGCAATCATGATTTCACCATTGCCTGGAGTAAGTGCAACTAAACCAGGTTCAGCAATGACTGCCCTTCCTGGAATTAGTGCCAAGGTTGTTGACGATAATGCTGTCGAAGTTGGCAATGGACATGGTGGATATTTAATTCTTGATCAACCCTGGCCATCAATGCTGCGCGGTATTTGGGGCGAGGATGAAAGATATAAAGAGACGTATTGGTCTCGCTTTGAAGGAATTTACTTTGCAGGCGATGGTGCAAAGCTTGATAACGACGGTGCTATCTGGCTATTAGGCAGAGTCGATGATGTTATGAATGTTTCCGGTCACCGCATTTCAACTACTGAAGTTGAGTCCGCACTAGTTTCACATGAATCAGTTGCAGAAGCTGCTGTTGTTGGCGCTGCTGATGCGATGACGGGCCAGGGGATTGTGGCCTTTGTAATTTTGCGTGGAGGAATCGAGCACGCTGATGGAGATGAACTCAATAAAGCGCTACGAAATCACGTTGCTAAAGAAATTGGCGCAATCGCTAAACCACGTCAGATCTTGATCGTGAATGAGCTTCCAAAGACTCGAAGCGGCAAAATAATGCGCAGACTTCTTAAAGATGTGGCTGAAAACCGTGCGGTGGGAGATGCCACAACCTTGGCTGATCCAAATGTTATGAAGTTGATTTCAGAGGGCTTACAGAGCGCAAAATCTGAAGATTAAAGCTTCACACCTAAATACTTAGATGTAAGTAAAATCAAATCAATTTCATTTTTCAGCACGCCAATATGTTTGTGAGCCACGCTTCCATCGGAGGCAATAAACCATGTGACTGGAACTCCCATTCCAAAATATGCCCGTGATTTACCATCAGCATCAAAAAGGTTGGGCCAAGTGATTCCATTGTTTTCTACAAACTTACGGCCATCTTCAAGAGAAGCCTCTTCAACATCAACACCTATGAGTAAAACTTTTCCTTGAGCTTTTTCATAGAATGAACGCAGAATTGGCATCTCTTCTTTACATGGACCACACCAAGATCCCCACACATTAATAATTGCCGGGCCTTTGATTGAATCAATTGTGGCACCAACACCACCATCTAAACAATCAAGAAATAATGAATTTTTGGTTGTGCTACTTGAAATACTCTCACAGGAAACAACTTGTCCAGCTACTTTTTCTGAAGGAGAAGAACAACCGGCAAGTAGCAATGCTGCAGCCGCAATAGCTACTCTCTTCATCGAAAGTCCTTATCAGTCTTGACTAACAACTTTGCTTTTGCAATATCCATTTCACCAATACCAACACTTGGGCATATCTTTGCAACAGGGCATGCACCGCAGGCAGGCTTGCGTGAGTGACAGATTCGCCGGCCATGCCAAATCATTCGCTGTGACAAGTTTGTCCATTCCTTTTGAGGAATTAACTCACCAACAATACGTTCCACTTTTACTGGATCCATTTCTTTGGTCCAACCAAAGCGGCGAGATAGTCGACCAAAATGTGTGTCGACTGTGATCCCAGGAATATCAAAGGCATGACCTAAGACTACGTTTGCAGTCTTGCGACCAACACCTGGCAAAGTAATTAATTCTTCAAGAGTGCTGGGGACTTCACCATTAAATTCTTCAACTAATTTGATTCCTATTCCCTTTATATGGCGGGCTTTTGCTCGATAAAAACCAGTTTGAAACACCAGTTCTTCGAGCTGGTGAATATTTGCACCTGCATAGGCTTTTGCGGTTTTATATTTCTTAAAAAGAGCTGGGGTAATAGTGTTAACTCTCTTATCTGTGCACTGTGCGCTCAAGACGGTCGCAACTATTAATTCCAAAGGATTCTTAAAATCTAGTTCGCATCGAATCTCTGGGTAGGTCTTGCTCAAAATTCGATACACAGCCCGAGCCTGTTTTCGGGTTTCACTATCTGCGGGCATGAGGCTAAAGTACTACCCGTGACCATAGATTTAGATGCCGTACACAGAGCACCGCTCTTTACCGCCCTTGATGAAGCCGCTTCGGCTTCTCTTCGCGCGCAGATGGATTTAGTGAAGATTTCCAAGGGAAGCGTTTTATTTGCCGAAGGCGCAGATGGTGATCACCTATATGTAATCGTTGAAGGAAAGCTCAAGCTTGGAACTTCAAGTGGTGATGGACGTGAAAACCTTCTATCTATTCTTGGACCCGGAGAAATGTTTGGCGAACTCAGCCTCTTTGATCCAGGCCCACGCACATCAACTGCAACTGCAGTCACTGATGCAAAACTTTTAAGTCTTGGACAAGCAAAGCTTCTTCCATGGCTTCGCGAGAATCCAGACGTTGCACTTCAGTTACTTGCTCGTTTGGCACAACGTCTTCGCCGCACAAATGAAGCTGTGGGCGATCTTGTTTTCTCTGATGTTCCAGGACGTGTTGCTAAAGCGTTAATTGATCTAGGTGAGCGCTTTGGTAAGAAAACTGATGAAGGTTTATACGTTCACCATGATTTAACACAGGAGGAACTTGCTCAACTTGTTGGTGCATCTCGAGAAACAGTTAATAAAGCCCTTGCAGATTTTGCAGGACGTGGGTGGTTAAAGCTTGATGGACGCGCAGTTTTGATTACAGATTTTGAACGCCTAGTTAAGCGCGGTAAGTAGTTAGTCTGTAATTTCTACTGTCAGTTCAATTTCAACAGGTGAATTCAATGGCAATTCCGCAATTCCCACCGCGCTACGTGCATGCTTTGCACCATCGCCCCAGATTGCTAAGAACAGTTCGCTTGCCCCATTAACAACCACTGGTGCGTTGATATAGCCAGGAACGCCATTTACGTAGCCAACAACTCGAACAATCTTTGTAATCTTATTTACATCTGCAACAGTTTCAACTGCAGCTAATGCATTGAGTGCACACACCTGTGCTAATTCCTTCGCACGTTCTGGTGTAATTTCTCCATCAACTTTTCCAACTCCGGCCATTTCACCGTTCACAAGTGGAAGTTGTCCGGCAGTGAAAACTAGGTTTCCTGTTCGAATAGCTGGAACATAAGCAGCAACTGGCTTTGCAGCAAATGGTAGTTCTAAACCAAGTTCTTTAAGCTTTGCACGGACATCAACTGGATTCATGCGATCACTCTCTTCATGTAAGCAACTAGTTGTTCGCCAGTTCCTGGTGCCGGAACAACTTGAACGAGTTCCCATCCATCAGAACCCCATGTATCGAGAATTTGCTTAGTTGCATGTGAAAGTAGTGGCACGGTTGCATATTCATACTTTGTCATTTATTTAACGCTGCTTTCACTAGTGCAGAAACCACGCCGCCATCGGCTTTTCCTGCGATTTTTGGCTTTATTGCTCCCATTACTTTGCCCATATCGGCTGGGCCTTTTGCACCAGTTGATGCAATTGCATCGGCAATGATTGCTGCAATGTCTGCTTCACTCAACTGGGCCGGAAGATACTTGGCGATAACTTCGCCCTCACTCTTTTCTAGCGCTGCTTTGTCAGTACGACCTGCAGTTTCAAAAGCTTCGGCTGCTTCGCGGCGCTTTTTAGCTTCGCGAGATAGAACGGTGATTACTTCTTCATCACTCAGCACACGTGCTTCTTTACCAGCCACTTCTTCATTAGTGATTGCAGTAAGAACCATACGAATAGTGCCTGAAGTGATTTCATCGCGACTACGGATAGCCTCTGTTAAATCCTTTTGCAACGTCTCTTTAATGCTCATGCGGTGAACTCTACTGCTAGTAATTCAGCGATCTGGGCTGTGTTTAGGGCAGCGCCCTTGCGTAGGTTGTCGCCACAAAGGAATAGATCAATAGATTTCTTATCATCGAGTGATTGACGCACGCGCCCTACCCAGGTTGCATCTGTTCCGACTGCATCATTAGGGGTGGGAAACTTCTTATTCTCTGGATCATCTAGCAATGTCACTCCAGCAGCTTTTTCAAGAACCTTTTGTGCAGCTTTGCGTGTGACTTCCTTCTTAAATGTTGCGTGAACAGCCAATGAGTGAGTTGTTAAAACTGGAACTCTCACACAAGTCGATGATACCTTGAGTTTTGGCATTCCAAGAATCTTGCGGGATTCATTGCGCACCTTTAACTCTTCAGATGTGTAACCATCCTCTTTAAGTGATCCGGCCCAAGGAATCACGTTAAGTGCAAGTGGTGCTGGGAATGCACCTAAATCTTTAACTAATTTGCGAACGTCACCAGTTTCTTCACCAGCATTAGTTCCTGCCACGAGTGACAGTTGCTCACGCAGAGAGTCAATGCCTGGTTGACCAGCACCTGATGCAGCTTGATATGAAGCAACAACCAGCTCTTTTAATTCAAATTTCTTATTAAGTGCACCCATTGCCACAATCATTGAAAGAGTTGTGCAGTTTGGATTCGAGATGATTCCCTTAGGACGCTTCTTGGCATCTTTTGGATTTACTTCTGGAACAACCAATGGAACTTTTGGATCCATGCGAAAAGCTGCAGAGTTATCGACTACAACTGCTCCGCGCTCCACTGCAATTGGAGCCCACTGTGCTGAAACCTCATCTGGCACATCGAACATCGCAACATCAATGCCATCAAATGCTTCAGGTGATAGAGCAACAACGGTTAGCTCTTCACCGCGACACATTAACTTCTTACCCGCACTTCGTGCAGATGCGATTAAGCGAATCTCGCCCCAAACATCTTTGCGCTCAGACAAGATGCTGAGCATGACTGTGCCAACAGCGCCAGTTGCTCCAACGACAGCAAGTGATGGCTTTTTTGAGCTTTTCTTTTTACTCATCGACCAGTTCCCCCATAAACAACGGCTTCGTTGCTATCAGCATCTAAACCAAAAGCTGCGTGAGCTGCTTTCGCGCCACGCTCTAGATCTGCTTGGCGGCAGATAATAGAAATACGAATCTCTGAAGTTGAAATCATTTCGATGTTAATTCCAGCCTCAGACATTGCTCCAAAGAAGGTTGCAGTAATACCTGGATGGGAGCGCATTCCAGCGCCAATCAATGACAATTTACCGATTTGATCATCGTATTGAATAGATGCAAACCCCACTTCACCTTGAAGCTTTTGCAAAATGGCTGTTGCATCTGCACCTTCATTTTTTGGCAAAGTAAATGAAATATCAGTTAAACCAGTAGCAGCAGCAGAGACATTTTGAACAATCATGTCGATGTTGATGTCAGCATCGGCAATAGCTTGGAAGATACGTGCAGCAACACCAGTTCGGTCCGGTACGCCGACAATCGTGATCTTTGCTTCGCTTTTATCATGGGCGATGCCTGAGATGATTGCTTGTTCCATTTCTCCTCCTTGTGGATGGTCTTTGACCACCCATGTTCCTTCATTGGCTGTAAAAGATGAACGTACGTGAATAGGTAAGTCATACCGGCGTGCATACTCAACGCAACGCAAGTGCAGAACTTTTGCACCGCTTGCTGCAAGTTCCAACATTTCCTCATATGTAACTGTTTTTAACTTGCGCGCACTTGGAACAACTCTCGGATCGGCACTAAAGATTCCATCAACATCTGTATAGATCTCACAGACATCTGCCTCTAGGGCTGCAGCTAGTGCAACTGCAGTTGTATCACTTCCACCACGACCAAGAGTTGTTACATCTTTTGTATCTTGTGAAATTCCTTGGAAACCTGCAACGATTGCAATTGCACCTTCTGCCAGCGCTTCTTGAATACGCCCAGGTGTCACATCGATAATGCGAGCGCGACCATGTGCAGATGTTGTAATCACACCAGCCTGGGAACCAGTAAATGAACGGGCTTCATGTCCTAAATTTGTAATCGCCATTGCCAGTAACGCCATAGAAATTCGCTCACCGGCAGTGAGCAACATATCTAGTTCGCGCCCTGATGGAATTGGAGTGATCTGTTTAGCTAAATCAATGAGTTCATCGGTTGTATCGCCCATTGCAGAAACAACGACTACGACCTGATTACCATCGCGCTTGGCAGCCACGATGCGATTGGCAACGCGCTTCATGCCCTCGGCATCGGCCACCGAGGAACCGCCATACTTCTGAACGATCAGTCCCATGGCTCAATGGTGGGGCATAGATCTAAATGGCGCTAACCGTTTTTCCGTTTATCTTAAATAATGAGACAAGGCACGTATCAAATATCGAGATTAAACGTCGCGACGGCCTTCAAAGGCTCGGCCCAGCGTGACCTCATCGGCATATTCCAAATCGCCGCCCACTGGAAGGCCACTGGCTAAACGGGAGACCTTTATTTCTAGCGGCTTAATCATGCGCGATAGATAGGTAGCAGTTGCTTCACCTTCCAAGTTTGGATCGGTAGCCAAAATAACTTCAACTATTCCAGGATCTGCAAGACGTGCCATGAGTTCACGGATGCGAAGCTGCTCTGGGCCAATTCCATCGATAGGACTTATTGCACCACCTAGCACGTGATATTTACCGCGAAATTCTCGTGTGCGCTCGATTGCAATGACATCTTTACTCTCTTCAACAACACAAATTAACGTCTTATCGCGTCGTGGATCACGACAGATGCGGCACTGATCTTCTTCGGAAACGTTTCCGCACTCCACGCAGAACTTCACGCGCTCTTTAACTGTGCGAATTGAGTCCACAAGTGCAGTTGCTATCTCGGCATCTGCTTGCAATATATGGAAAGCAATACGTTGAGCCGACTTTGGACCAATTCCTGGCAGACGACCTAGCGCATCGATGAGATCTTGAATTGCACCTTCATACATACCTGACATTAATTATTTACTCTCAATTACTTTTGCGCCAAGTTCTTGAGCAAGAAGTGCTGCCCCTGAAAGCAAAGTCTTATCTGAAGGAGCCTCTGATGTGCGGGTCTCACGTGCTGCCGGTGTATTGGTATCAATAGATGGATCAACAACGCATTCAATCTTTCGATCTATGCCAACTACATCCACAAATGCCTTGCGCAAAATTTCATCAGATTCTGATCGAACAAAAGAATCACGCGCTCCAGCATTAACAATTCCAATGGTAATTGCCTTGTCATCAACAGCCAATACCTGTGCTGAAGCAGAGAGCAGTGACCATGTCAGTCTGCGGCGCTTTTTCACATCTTCAATAACATCAGGCCAAGCACGACGCAGAGCTGCAATATCAAAGGCACTAGGAGCGCTATTTACCTTGACTGCAGGTGCTTCTACTTTCACCTCTGCTGGTGCAGGTTTAGCTTTTGCAGGAGCCGCTACTGCTTCTTTCTTCTCAACAGATTTTGCTGGGGCTGTTGCTGTCATCGGTGCAATATTTTCTGCACGCTCTAATCTCTCAATACGTGAAAGCATTCCTGATTCACTATTATCTCCAATAGGTAAAAGTATGCGCCCGCAAATCAGTTCCAGTATTAAGCGTGGGGCTGTCGCACCGCGCATCTGAGTTAATCCTTCGGCGGCGATATCTGCAGCACGTGAAAGATTGGCTGTTCCAATTCGGTTAGCTTGATTGCGCATTCTCTCCATCTGATCATCTGGAATATCGCGCAGAATTGCATTGCTTCCTAAATCTTTTAAGGCATCAACAATCATTAAGTCGCGAATGCGCTCCAACATGTCACTTGTAAAGCGGCGTGGGTCATGGCCAGATTCAATGACTCGATCAATAGTTTTGAACAGTGTGGCCCCATCATGGGCTGCAATTGCATCGATGGCATCATCGAGTAGTGCGCCATCGGTGAAACCTAATAATTGAATTGCGATTTCATAGCTCACGCCATCTTTGCCAGCACCAGCTAATAGCTGACCCAATACAGAGAGCGCATCACGCACTGAGCCCCCAGAGGCACGAACCACAAGTGGAATAACGCCTTTAGCAACGCTGACACCCTCATGATTACAAATCTTTTCTAAATGCGCAGCCAAGATTCCAGGTGGAACTAAACGGAATGGATAGTGGTGTGTGCGAGAGCGAATAGTTGCAATTAACTTATCTGGCTCTGTTGTAGCAAAGATGAAAATGACGTGGGGAGGCGGTTCTTCAACAACTTTTAAAAGTGCATTTGCAGCGCCTGGTCCCAGTTGGTGCGCCTCATCGATAATGTAGATCTTGTAGCGACTTTGTACTGGCGCAAAGAAAGCTTTATCGCGAAGATCGCGTGCATCATCTACTAAACCATGTGTTGCCGCATCGAGTTCAATAACATCAAGTGAACCTGGACCGTTTGCAACTAAATCATTACAAGATTGGCACTCACCACATGGATTAGGTGTTGGTCCTTTAACGCAGTTAAGTGAGCGCGCCATAATGCGAGCGCTAGAAGTTTTTCCGCAACCACGTGGGCCACTAAATAAATATGCGTGATGTGTGCGCCCAGATTCCAAAGCATTTGAAAGTGGAACCGTGACATGTTCTTGTCCGATGACATCTGCAAAAACAGAGGGACGATACTTGCGATACAACGCTAAAGACACCGTTCGTTCTCCTCTACTCTTCGACGCAATTTAATAGGACCCCTCGCACACCCGCCAGAGCGGACCTACCCTTGCTGCATTCCTGCCCTGGGGGAGTTCAGTACGGATAACGCCGTACGAGGGATCTGGCGTAATCATAGTTATAGCCACCGATAGAGTGCTCCCCTCGGGAGGATTCGCATAGCGGCCGAGTGCGCACGCTTGGAAAGCGTGTATAGGGCAACCTATCGAGGGTTCAAATCCCTCATCCTCCGCCAGTTAAATCTCTCAAAGGGAGCTGCTGGATCTGAGATAACACCTTTATTAATAGCAACCATTCCTGATTCCATTGCCTCTGCTGTGCGAAGGGCGCGGGTGAGATTTGATGAGAAGACATAACTAATAAGACCAAACTCAGTGTCATTAGCAAGTTTGATGCCTTCTTCATCAGTATCAAAAATAATGATGGGTGCAACTGGTCCAAAGATTTCATGGAGAAGGATTGGGTTGTCTTTATCTACGATTAAAACCGTGGCTGGATAAAAGGCACCTTCGCCTTCAGGCTTCACGCCACCAACTTTTACCTTTGCACCCGCTGCTACTGATTCATCAACGATTTGCGCAATTTTGTTGCGCTCCTTCATTGAGACTGATGCTCCAAGGGTTGTTGTGACATCAGTTCCACGGCCCATTACAAATGAGCTCATAGACTTAGTCATTTCATTAATGAATGCCTCAGAAATACCGCGCTGCACATAAATTCGGTTAGCTGATGTGCAAGCAGCACCACCGTTGCGCATCTTGGCTAGAAGTAACTGTGGAATAGTTACCGCTAAATCTGCATCATCATGAACAAC
>RGHD01000020.1 GCA_010024385.1 Actinomycetota bacterium
GCAGCAGCGAGCGCTCGAGCTCAACTGGGTCGGCCTGCTGTTGGCTGATGACGCCTGGCCAGCGCAGAAGGTCTGAAAGCAGCATGGGCTGGACCACCGTGGTCCATTGGGGCGTTTGCTGGACCTGACGAAGGGCAGCCGCAATCTCTGCAACGCGCTCCAGGTTGATCGAAGAGAGCGCGCCCTGCTGCTCGCTGCGCGCAATGGAGATCCTCAGATCCACCTTGCCGCGTGTCACCTGATGCTGCGCGAGTTGCAACATCTTTGCCGGGAGCAAATATCGGAATGTCTGAATCCCATCCAGCTGGCAATGCTTTCGCGCGCAGGCGCTCCAGTAGTTTTGCTTGCTCTGGATTACTAGATTGCCAACTCGCAAACTTTTTATCCCATTCTTTGCGCATCTTGGCTGCACGATCCTTCAGTAATCGAGCGTGAGCTAAAACTTCTGCTGGCATTGCAAACTTTTCTTCTGGATTCAGGCCAAGAGCTACTTTAGTTGCAGCAATTTCCTCATCGCCGAGGGCGGAACCATGAGAACCAGCAGTTCCTTGAGCCTTAGGGGCTGGCCAAGCAATAACAGATTTCATACGAATCAAAGAAGGCTTAGTTATTTCTTTCTTAGCTGCAACCATTGCAGCATCAAGGGCAGCGATATCTACGTTGCCATTAGAAGCAGCTGCAACTTCAATAACATGCCAACCATAAGCGCGATATCGGGCAGAGACATCTTCGGTGAATGCGTTATGTGTGTCGCCTTCAATGGAAATTCGATTGTCATCATAAATAACATTTAGTGAACCAAGCTCTTGTGTTCCAGCAAGAGAGGAGGCTTCAGCACTAACGCCTTCTTGTAGATCTCCATCAGAACAAATAACCCAAATGCTGTGATCAAATACAGAATTACCTAGGGGAGATTGTGGATCCAACAAGCCACGCTCATAACGAGCAGCCATAGCCATGCCCACTGCAGTTGCCACACCTTGTCCTAGGGGACCAGTCGTCATTTCCACGCCGGCAGTGTGACCAAATTCAGGATGACCCGGAGTAAGTGAACCCCATGTGCGAAACTCTTGAAGATCTTTCATTTCAAGGCCATAACCACTTAAGAAAAGTTGCGTGTACAGAGTCAGCGATGAGTGACCACAAGAAAGGATGAAGCGATCACGTCCAATCCACTGTGGATCTGATGGATCATGAACTAAGTGACGCTGAAAGAGTCTGTAAGCAACCGGGGCTAATGACATTGCTGTGCCTGGGTGACCATTGCCGACTTTTTGAACTGCATCTGCTGCAAGAGCGCGGGCATGTGCAACTACCAGATCATCCATCTCTGACCAATCCGATATCGGGCTCATAGTGCCATTTCCTTTGCTCTAAATTGAACAGATAGCCAGATTCTCCACGCGCTAATCCAAACTAGGGTTGTTCCCAAAATGTGAAAACCCACTAATAGCTCAGGTACACCCAGAAAGTATTGAATGTATCCAAGTACTCCTTGAGCAAGTGAAATGAGAAAGAAAATACCAATACGATGTTTTGTCAGCGCAGTTAATTCCCTCCTGCGATAGAAGGCAATCGTCAAAATCATTAGAGTAATAACTGAGATTGAGTGAATTCGCGCAATATCTTGCATGGCCACATCAAGTCGCGGTACATCAGCATCTCCTGCATGCGGTCCTGCTGCAGTAACAACTGTCCCCAAAATAATTGCAACTGATGACCATAAGATATGAATTTTGGAATAACGACTAATTGCTCCTTGTATTCCTGTCCTAACCGCGGGTCCATTACGTCGCGAGTGAAGAGAAGTTGCTCCAGCAATTAAGACTATTGAGAGTAAAAAATGGCTAGCGACCGTCAGAGGATTGAGATCTGTGAGTACAGTGATTCCACCTAGAACTCCTTGTCCAAATATTCCTAAGAATTGCCCAGCTGTAAGTATGCGCAGATCCTTTCTGCCCGAACGAAGAACTGCAATCAAAGTTGCCAGAGCGAAAATGACAAGAACAAAAGTAAGTAAGCGGTTACCAAACTCAATCCACGAGTGGAATGTTCCTTCGACTTGATTTTCAACGGGAAAATATGAACCTGGCGTGCACTCGGGCCATGTGGGACAACCAAGGCCTGAGCCCGTTAGGCGTACTGCGCCCCCGGTGACAACAATGGCCGCCTGGGAAACTAGAAGGGCCAGGCTCAGAGGTTTTAACGCTCGGGCCGCGCGCATTGATGCCATGGCCCAACCCTATGGCTAGCAGGTGCCGAGGCGGGCCGAGTGGCCGAAGGTGTCGAATTACGACACAATACTGTTGTGAAAATGAGCGGAAAAACAGGCCCAGTTGCAGGTGATGATCTTCGCACCCGGGACTTAGTGGCGCGTTCCATATTAGAAAACGGCCCCTCAACGGCTGCTGTTCTTGGCCAGCGCTTAGGTCTGACCCCTGCTGGCATTCGCCGCCATCTTGATTTACTTGTTGCAGATGGAGTTTTGCAAGCTCGCGAACCGCACTCAGCAATCAATCGCGGTAGAGGTCGGCCATCAAAAGTTTTTGTCATGAGCGATAAGGGCCGTGAACAATTTGAACATTCATATGACGATTTAGCGGTTGCTGCATTGAAGTTTATGTCGGCCCAATCGGGAGAACACTTAGTTTCTAGTTTTGCCCAATCTCGTGCAGATGACATTGAGCGAAAGGCGGCTGTTGTTCTAGCCAAGAAGAACAATAAGACCGAAGCTCTCGCGCAATTTCTTACAGAGCAAGGATACGCTGCCAGCATTGCGAAAAAGCCAATGGGTGAAGAGCTATGTCAGCACCACTGCCCGATTGCTCACGTTGCCTCTGAATTTCCTCAGCTATGCGAAGCAGAGACTGAAGCACTTTCACGTTTACTAGGTACTCACGTTCAACGTTTAGCAACAATTGCACACGGTGATGGAGTGTGTACAACTTTTATACCCACAACCACAGCTACAACAAAGCGAAAGGTACGTGCATGACAATCGCACATCCAGAACTCGAAGGTATCGGCAACTACGAATACGGTTGGTCAGATAAAAGCGATGTAGGCACAAATGCCAAGCGTGGCCTGAATGAAGATGTCGTGCGCGATATCTCGGCAAAGAAATCAGAGCCACAGTGGATGCTAGACCTTCGCTTAAAGGGACTTGCCTTATTTGAGAAAAAGCCAATGCCCAACTGGGGTTCAGATTTATCTGGAATTTTCTTCGACACAATCAAATACTTTGTGCGCTCTACAGAAAAGCAGGCTGCAACGTGGGAAGACCTGCCAGATGAAATTAAGAATACTTACGATCGCCTTGGTATCCCTGAAGCTGAAAAACAGCGTTTAGTTTCAGGTGTTGCTGCTCAATACGAGTCAGAGGTTGTCTATCACTCAATCCGTGAGGATCTAGAGAAGCAAGGCGTTATCTTCCTTGATACAGATAGCGCACTTAAGCAGCACCCAGAGCTATTCAAAGAGTACTTCGGCACGGTTATTCCAGTGGGAGACAACAAGTTCGCAGCTCTGAATACTTCTGTGTGGTCTGGAGGCTCATTTATCTATGTCCCAAAGGGTGTGCACGTAGATATTCCATTACAGGCATATTTCCGCATTAATACTGAGAACATGGGTCAGTTCGAGCGCACACTAATTATCGCCGATGAGGATTCATACATTCACTATGTTGAAGGTTGTACTGCTCCTATTTATAAGTCAGATTCACTTCACTCAGCTGTAGTTGAGATCATTGTGAAGAAGGGTGCACGCGTTCGTTACACCACAATTCAAAACTGGTCTAACAATGTTTATAACTTGGTGACTAAGCGAGCAACATGTGCTGAGGGTGCAACTATGGAATGGGTCGATGGAAACATCGGCTCAAAGGTAACTATGAAATACCCTGCTATCTTTTTGATGGGTCCACATGCAAAGGGTGAGACTCTCTCACTCGCTTTTGCTGGAGAAGGACAACACCAAGATTCTGGAGCCAAGATGGTTCATGCTGCTCCATACACATCATCATCTGTTATCTCTAAATCTGTTGCACGAAATGGTGGACGTACTTCCTATCGTGGACTAGTCCAAGTTCAAGAGGGTGCACATCACTCTAAGAGCACAGTTAAATGTGATGCACTTCTAGTTGACACAATCTCTCGCTCTGACACATACCCTTATGTTGATATCCGTGAAGATGATGTATCAATGGGTCACGAAGCAACTGTTTCAAAGATCTCTGATGATCAGCTCTTCTACTTGATGTCTCGCGGGTTAACCGAAGATGAAGCTATGGCCATGATTGTCCGTGGATTCATTGAGCCAATTGCGCGTGAGCTACCTATGGAATATGCCCTTGAGCTCAATCGCCTCATTGAACTTCAAATGGAAGGTGCTGTTGGTTAATGTCAGTTTTAGCAACAAATTATTTAACCCCAACAGGGCGCGAGGAAGCTTGGCGGTTCACACCGCTTAAGCGCTTGCGCGGATTACATGATGGGTCAGCTGTTGTAGCAGAGCGTAACTCCCTTGTAACTAAAGCGGGATTGCCGAAAGGTGCAAGCTTTACTCGTGAAACTTTGGCACCTCTTGCTGCAAGCGATGATGTCATCATCGAGCGTATCCGCGGGGAAGTCTCTGATGTTGCACATCTTTCTATTGATGCAAATGCTGAAATCAAAGATCCAATATTTCTCACTCGCTCAGCAGGCGCACTTGATTCAGCTGAGTTTTCAAGAGTGCGTATTTCACTCGGTACTCATGCAGTTGCAACAGTAATCGTTGAAAATATTGGCGATACATTGCTTGCAGAAGATCTAGAGATTGCACTGGCTGCTGGATCAACCCTTACGTTCGTATCTCTTCAGGAGTTTGATTCAAAGAGTGTCTACACAGCTCGTCATCATGCAGTGGTTGATAAGGATGCAACTTTCAAATCAATCACTGTAACAGTTGGGGGAGATGTAGTACGTATCTTGCCAACAGTTGAATTCACAGCACCTGGTGCATCAGCAGAACTTCTAGGAGTGTATTTCGCAACAACGGGACAGTTCTTTGAGCACCGTATGCACGTCGATCATGCTGTTCCAAACGCTAAATCTCGAGTGAACTTTAAGGGTGCACTTGCTGGCAGAGATGCTCACACAGTGTGGATCGGTGATGTTTTGATTCGCGCAGTTGCCGAAGGTACTGACACCTATGAGCTCAACAGAAATCTTCTACTCACTGATGGAGCACGTGCTGATTCTGTCCCCAACCTCGAGATAGAAACTGGTGAAATTGTTGGTGCGGGTCACGCAAGTACTACGGGCCGCTTTGATGATGAGCAGTTGTTCTACTTGATGTCACGAGGAATCACGCTAGAAAATGCTCGCCGGTTAGTTGTTCGTGGTTTCTTCAATGAAATCATCACTGAAATCGGTAACGAAGAAGTACAAGAGCGCCTTATGGTGCGCATAGATGGCGAACTTGAAAGAGCTGGTGCATAAATGGCCGACTTAACATTAGATCAATTAGAGGTCGGTAAGCCGGTCAAGATTGAAAAAGATGGAAAAACTATCTGCGTTGCCAGAGTGGGCGATGAAGTATTTGCAGTTGACGATACATGCACTCACTCAGAGGCTTCTCTATCAGAGGGTGAGGTTACAGATTTCAAAATTGAATGCTGGCTACATGGTGCTGAATTCGATTTAAGAACGGGTGCAGCTTTGACTTTGCCGGCAAACATAAGCCTTGAGACGTATGCAGTAAAAATTGACGGAAATTCCGTCACGGTTGAGATTTAGCACACGAGTAGAAGAGAGAAAATAATGAGCGTTCTAGAAATCCGCGGGCTCCAAGTCTCAGTTAATACTGAAAACGGTAGCGTTGAAATCCTTAAGGGTGTTGACCTAACAATCAAGTCTGGCGAGACACATGCAATCATGGGTCCTAACGGATCTGGTAAATCAACTCTTGCTTACTCAATCGCAGGCCACCCTAAGTACACAATCACAGGTGGTTCTGTAACCCTGGACGGCGCTGATGTTTTGGATATGACTGTGGATGAGCGCGCAAAAGCGGGCTTGTTCCTTGCGATGCAGTACCCAGTGGAAGTTCCAGGTGTTTCAGTCTCTAACTTCCTTCGCACAGCAGCAACAGCCCTTCGCGGTGAAGCGCCAAAGCTTCGTACGTGGGTTGCCGAAGTGAAGGGTGCCATGGAAGCTTTGAATATGGATCCAGCATTTGCTACTCGAAATGTTAATGAAGGATTTTCTGGTGGAGAAAAAAAGCGCCATGAAATTATGCAGCTTGAGCTATTAAAGCCAAAGATGGCCATCCTTGATGAAACAGATTCTGGTTTAGATGTTGATGCACTTCGAATCGTTTCTGAAGGTGTTAACCGCGCAAAGGCGAATAATGATTTAGGTGTTCTTCTTATCACTCACTACACACGAATCTTGAAATACATCAAGCCTGACTTTGTTCACGTTTTTGCCAACGGCAAAATTGTTGAAGAGGGTGGACCAGATCTAGCTGACAAGTTAGAGGCCAATGGCTATGCAGATTACGTGAGCAAGTAAGGGTCTAATGAGTTTTTCTGTTGCCGATGTACGTAAAGATTTCCCAATCTTTGAACGTACTATTCGCGATGGTAAAAGGCTTGTCTATTTAGATAGCGGTGCAACGGCGCAAAAACCGTGGGTGGTAATTAACGCTGAAAGTGAGTTCTACTCAAAGCACAATGCTGCCGTTCACCGCGGAGCGCACCAACTAGCTGAAGAGGCAACAGATGCCTACGAAGGAGCTCGAGCAATTGTTGCCGAGTTTTTAGGCGCTCAGGACAATGAAATCATCTTTACAAAAAGTGCTACTGAGTCAATTAACGCAGTTGCCTACGCAATGGGTAATGCCGAGCCTGGAAATCGTTTTGCATTAACTGCATCTGATTCCATCGTTGTTACCGAGATGGAGCACCATGCAAATCTGATTCCTTGGCAGCAGTTAGCAAAGCGCACCGGTGCCCAGCTCAAATGGTTTAATGTCATGCAGGATTCAAGATTGGATCTTTCGAATATTGATCAGGTTATTACTGCAAATACAAAAGTAGTTGCCGTTACGCATCAATCCAATGTTTTGGGAACTATTAATCCACTGGAAGCAATCGTTAAGCGTGCACATGAGGTTGGCGCAGTGGTAGTTCTAGATGCCTGTCAATCAGTTCCTCATATGAGTGTGAACGTTGCTGAACTAGATGTGGATTTTTTAGCATTCTCTGGTCATAAAGCAGTTGGCCCAACTGGTGTGGGAGTTCTGTGGGGTAAAGCTGCTCTTCTAGATGAGCTTCCACCCTTTCTTACCGGTGGATCAATGATTGAAAATGTAACAATGACGACTGCAACATGGGCTCCGGTTCCACAAAAATTTGAAGCCGGGGTTCCAAATATGGCACAAGCCGTAGGTCTTGGCGCTGCATGTAAGTATCTATCACAGCTAGGAATGGATGCCATTCGCGATCATGAGATTGCACTTACTGGATATGCATTAAAAAAGATGTCATCGATAGAGGGAATTCGAATTGTTGGACCATTAGAGAATGTTGCTCGGGGTGCAACTGTTTCCTTCACACTTGCAGATATTCACCCGCACGATATTGGACAATATGTTGATAGTCAGGGTGTTGCTGTGCGCACGGGCCACCACTGTGCTTGGCCTTTAGCTCGGGCAATGAATGTTCCAGCTACTACACGTGCCTCGTTCTATCTCTACAATGATGAGAGTGATGTTGATGCTCTAGTAGAAGCTTTATTGGGTGCTCAAAAATACTTTGGGAGATTTTAGTGGAACTCGATTCGTTGTATCAGGAAGTGATTCTTGATCACTATAAGCACCCACAACATAAGGGACTCAGTCCTGTTTATACCGCGCAGGTAAGCCATGTGAATACAAGTTGTGGTGATGAAATCACTTTGAATCTTAATGTTGAAAATAATGTCATCACTTCAATCACATGGGACGGCCAGGGCTGTTCAATCTCACAGGCCAGTGTCTCAATGCTCAGTGACCTAGTTACCGACAAAACTTTGGAACAAGCTGATGAGATTGTAAAATCATTTTCAGAGTTAATGGCCAGCAAAGGCACAGCAGTGGGAGATCCAGAAATTCTTGAGGATGCAGTGGTATTTGCAGGCGTTTCAAAGTTTCCAGGTCGTGTAAAGTGTGCACTGCTTGGTTGGATGGCCTTTAAAGATGCAGCGATTCAGTCACAGGGAGAGAGCAAATGACAACGAGTGTTGAAGATGTAACAGAGGCTATGAAGGATGTTGTCGACCCAGAATTGGGAATTAACGTTGTCGATTTAGGACTTATTTATGACGTTATGGTCGATGAAGCAAATATCGCAATTTTAAATATGACACTGACTTCAGCTGCATGCCCTCTTCAAGATGTGATTGAGGATCAGACGCGTTCAGCGTTAGCGGGTATGACAACAGATGTGAAGATTAACTGGGTTTGGATGCCACCTTGGGGCCCAGACAAGATTTCTGATGATGGAAGAGATCAGCTTCGCGCTCTGGGTTTTACTGTCTGAGGTATAACTCAATAAGGTAGTCACATGTCAATGCATGCGGCTTGGATGACTCACAGATCAATGACTGCAGACCCTTCGGTCAAGCAGC
Source organism: Actinomycetota bacterium (assembly GCA_010024385.1). Classification (GTDB taxonomy): domain Bacteria; phylum Actinomycetota; class Actinomycetes; order Nanopelagicales; family Nanopelagicaceae; genus Planktophila. The sequence continues at coordinate 8,655 of RGHD01000020.1, forward strand.
AAAAACTCAAAGCCGGCACAGTAAAGCGAATCTTTACATTTGCAAAGCCATACCGCCTCAGCATCTGGATCTTCCTTTTTACAGTCGTCGTGGACGCAGCCTTAATCGTTGCTACGCCATTGCTTTTACGTCAGCTCATCGATAAAGGCGTGATTCCTAAAGATGGTGCGTTAGTCACTCGTCTGGCCATCTATGTTGGATTACTTGCCGTTGCAGATGCAGCGATGAGCATGCTGGGACGTTATTTCTCTTCTCGAATCGGTGAAGGTCTTATCTATGATCTTCGCTCTTTAGTATTCGGCCATGTGCAAAGACAATCAATAGCTTTTTTCACCCGCACACAAACTGGTGCTCTCATTTCTAGAATCAATTCCGATGTCATGGGAGCGCAACAAGCCTTCACAGCAACATTGTCAGGTCTTGTGAGCAATGTTGTGAGTTTGGTTTTAGTAGGTCTGACAATGCTGATTTTGTCCTGGCAGATCACGATTTTCTCCCTGCTTCTCTTGCCGGTCTTTCTCATTCCAACTAAATGGGTAGGCCGCAAACTTCAAGAATTAACCCGTGATTCCTTTAATACCAATGCTGAGATGTCGAGCACGATGACTGAGCGATTTAATGTCTCTGGCGCGATGCTTGTTGCACTCTATGGTGAGCCCTCTAGAGAGCGTGAATATTTCAGGTCAAGAGCACGCAAGGTGGCCGATATTGGCATCAAGATGGCAATGCTCAATCGCCTATTCTTTATAGCACTCACTAGCGTTGCTGCTATAGCAACAGCTTTCGCCTACGGTATTGGTGGACATTTAGCTATTAACGGGGGAGTAACTGTTGGAACTCTCCTTGCAGTTACGGCGCTTCTGGCCAGACTTTATGGTCCACTAACAGCTTTATCGAATGTGCGCATTGATGTGATGACATCACTTGTCTCATTTGAACGTGTATTTGAAGTACTAGATCTAGAACCAATGGTTAAAAATCGTGAGAATGCGATTGAGTTAAAGCCTACTCATCCAAAGATTGAATTCAAGGATGTTAGTTTTTCATATCCTCGTGCTGAGGAGATTTCACTTGCATCCCTTGAATCAGCTGCAAAGCCAGAGACTATTCAAAGTGGTGAAGTACTTCGGGGTCTTTCATTTACAGCAGCCCCAGGAACGTTAACTGCATTAGTTGGTCCATCTGGTGCCGGTAAGACAACGATTAGTGCCCTCTTGCCGCGTCTCTATGATGTGACATCGGGTGCTATTGAAATTGATGGACATGACATCCGTGATCTGACTCTTGAATCTTTGCGTGGCGCAATTGGTGTTGTGATGCAGGATGCGCATCTATTTCACGAAACTATTGCTGAGAATTTGCGATATGCCAAAAGCGATGCAACAGAAGATGAGATGCGCGTTGCATGTGAGTCAGCACAGATTTGGGAGTTGATTAAGTCGCTACCAAACGGGTTAGACACGATGGTGGGTGAGCGTGGACACCGTCTATCTGGTGGAGAAAAGCAACGTTTAGCTATTGCTCGATTACTTCTCAAATCTCCATCAGTTGTCATTCTTGATGAGGCAACTGCCCATTTAGATTCAGAGAATGAGGCCTTGGTTCAGGCAGCGTTACAGAGCGCGCTCAAGGGACGAACTAGCATTGTTATTGCCCACCGTTTGAGCACGGTGCGAGATGCTGATCAAATCCTTGTTCTTGAAAAGGGGCAGATTGTTGAGCGCGGTACGCATGATGAACTTGTGGCAAGTGGTGGACTATATGCCGATCTCTATAATCGCCAAGATTTAACGGGTGCGGCGAATTAATATCCGTCCGTAGATAACTAAGCCGGCAAAGAAGAGCCACTGCAATGCATATGCCATATGAGGCCCGTCGCTAAGTTCAGGAAGTTGTGCCGGCACAGCTGGCGTGAGTGAGCTTTCGGATCCACTTAAGAGATCGATGTAGTAATCCTCGGTATCAAGTTGAGATTGTGCATCAAGTTTGGAAATAAGGCCGCTTCCATCTGCTGGTAGTGCAAAGAAAGATCCACGGGGAAGTGAAGAATCTAAACGCAACCGACCAGTGATCAAAACTTTATTTGCGGGAGGGGGAGTAATAGTCGGTGCGATTGTGGCATTAGCTCCCGCTTTTACCCAACCTCGATCCACCCAGAATTTTTCATTGTTAGGTGTTGTAAACAATGTGAGAACTTCAAAGCCATACACGCCATCGCTATAGCGATTGCGTAGAAGTATTTGCTTGGTTGGGTCAAAAACGCCTTGAGTTGTGACGCTCTGCCACTCAGCCGTTGATGGTGAATCTTTCACTGATTCTAGAGAAGTCGGCGCAAGTGCAATGTGTTTTTCAATAATTGCATTTCGTGCGTGTCTGTCCACACCGCGCTGATACTGCCACTGAGCTGCTATCAGGCAAAGAATAATGAGGGCTAGAGCGACTAAAGATTTCAAAAATGCAAATGGTTCGCGAACTCTTGCCATGATTAATCGAGTGATAAAGGTTTCTCTTCGATTATCTGATTATTTCTTGAAATTGTTTCTCGGCCAGCGTTAGCGATAACTACGGCAAAATATGGAAGACCGACGGCTCCGGCCAAAGCGAACCACCGGTAGGGACTCGGCAAAATAACCGTTAAAACGAAGCAAGCAGTTCGAATCATCATGGAAATGAAATACCTTTTTTGACGAGCAGCTTGATCACGGGTCAGGGCTAAGGGTGCATCAGTAATCGCGAAAATTTTCTTCTTCTTAGCCATGCATTAAGAGTAGTGCTAGGCGCACCCAAGCGCTTCTTTTGAATACCTAGCGGTAACTAGTACGTTTTGGGCATGAAATCAGTGGCCTTAGTAACGGGTGGAAATCGCGGCATCGGTTTAGCAGTTGCGCACTCACTCGCCGCTGCAGGCCACGACGTCGTAGTTACATACCGAAGCGGAAGTGCTCCAGCTGGCTTTAAGTCCGTCATTATGGATGTGACTAGTACTGAAAGTGTCGATAAGGCTTTCGATGAGATCGAAGCCCAATGGGGAATCCCAGAGATTATTGTTGCCAACGCAGGAGTCACCAAAGATGGTCTAGTCATGCGCATGAGCGATGAGGATTTTGAATCAGTCATTGATGCAAATCTGACTGGGGCATTTCGTGTGGCACGACGTGCGACTAAGGGTCTTTTGAAGTTAAAGCGGGGTCGCTTAATTTTTATCGGCTCTGTCGTTGGGGCTCTTGGCTCTGCAGGACAAGTGAACTATTCATCTTCTAAATCCGGACTTGTCGGAATGGCTAGATCTTTTGCACGAGAAATTGGAAGCCGAGGGATTACGGCAAATGTTGTTGCACCAGGATTTGTCGAAACTGATATGACATCGACTTTGGATGAAAAACGTAGAAATGAAATTGCTGGATCTATTCCGCTAGGCCGCTTTTGTTCTGCGCAAGAAATTGCAGATGTCGTCACTTTTATCGCTTCACCACAAGCCAGCTACATCTCGGGAGCACTTATTCCTGTTGATGGCGGACTAGGAATGGGTCACTGATATGGGTTTATTAGATGGCAAGAAGATTCTTGTTACGGGAGTGCTAACAGATAGTTCTATCGCTTTTCATATTGCCCGGCTTGCTCAAGAACAGGGTGCACAAGTTGTTCTCTCGTCTTACGGACGAGTACTTTCTCTAACAACACGTATTGCAGGCCGCTTGCCAAATCCGGCACCCATCATTGAACTCGATGTTACAAATGAGGCAGATCTAACTGCCCTTGATGCACGAGTGCGTGCGCATTTTCCAGATGGTCTAGATGGTGTTGTTCACTCAATTGGCTTTGCTCCTGAGGCAGCTCTTGGAGGAAATTTCCTCAATACTTCTTGGGAAGATGTTTCAACTGCCATGCATGTCTCTGCCTATTCGCTGAAGTCATTGACTATGGCTGCAAAGCCACTATTTACTGGCGGCGGATCAGTTGTTGGCCTTGATTTTGATGCAACTGTTGCTTGGCCTAAATATGACTGGATGGGTGTTGCAAAAGCGGCGCTGGAATCAACTTCACGTTATTTGGCGCGGGATTTAGGTGCTGAAAATATTCGCGTGAACTTAGTAGCAGCAGGTCCTATTCGCACGATGGCTGCAAAATCTATTCCGGGCTTTGATGAGTTTGAAAAAGTATGGAATGAGCGAGCACCACTTACTTGGGATGTCACAGATCCAGTACCTGCTGCACAAGCCGTTGTTGCTCTACTTTCAGATTGGTTTCCCAAAACGACGGGCGAAATCATCCATGTCGATGGGGGCGTCCATGCCATGGGTGCCTAAGCGCACCCTAGGCCTCAATTTCACCTTTTAGCCTCAAGCCGGTAATCTTTGCCCCAGACCAGTGGCCTAATAATCACTGCAAGAGGAGTTACCGCTCCCACCTTCTTCGCCACTCGTGCGAGCTGGTTTGTCGGATGAGAGATTTACTTCTCTTTTTCCTTGCGGTTTCCTCATGCAGCGCTGTTAGACCAAAGCGTTAAACGAAGCCGAAGGAGCACAAATCACAACTGAACCGCGCATAAATGATCGAATTCGCACACCCGAAATTCGTCTTATCGGTTACACCGGTGAGCAAGTTGGAGTTGTAGATATCGATACAGCGCTAAAGATGGCAGATGAAGTTGGTCTCGACCTAGTCGAAATCGCACCAGAAGCCAATCCACCCGTTTGCAAAATCATGGACTTCGGAAAATATAAGTACGAAGTTGCACAGAAGGCACGGGAAGCGCGACAGAACCAGACCCACATTGTGGTGAAGGAGGTGCGTTTGACACCAAAGATCGAAACTCATGATTATGAAACCAAACGTAATCAAGTTGAGAAATTTCTTAAGGGTGGCGACAAGGTGAAAGTGACGATGAAGTTCCGCGGCCGAGAACAAACGCGACCTGAGATGGGCTACAAGCTATTGCAGCGTCTTGCAGAAGATGTCGCAGAGTTTGCTTTTGTTGAGTTCGCCCCTAAACAAGAGGGACGAAATATGACAATGGTGTTAGGCCCAACAAAGAAGAAGACAGAAGCAGTAGCTGAAGCAAAAGCAGCGCGTAAGGCAAAAGCCGATGCCGCAGCAGAGACAACGGATGGAGTGTAAGAAATGCCAAAGATGAAAACACATAGTGGTGCCAAGAAGACTTTCCGCATCACAGGTACTGGAAAGGTCATGCACGAGCGTGCTGGAAAGCGCCACTTGCTCGAGCACAAATCTTCACGAGTTACCCGCCGTCTCTCAACTGAGAAGTCTGCAAAGCCAACCGTAACGATGACAGCCAAGCGCATGCTTGGCTTGAAGTAAGGAAGTGTGAATTAAATGAGAGTAAAACGCGGAGTTCACGCTGCTAAGAAGCGTCGCACAACCTTAGAACGTGCCAGTGGTTATCGCGGACAACGTTCCCGTCTTTTCACAAAGGCAAAGGAACAAGTTACGCACTCAATGGTTTACGCGTTCAACGACCGTAAAGACAAGAAGGGCGATTTCCGTCGCCTATGGATTCAGCGCATTAACGCTGGATGCCGCGAACATGGACTTACATACAACCGCTTCATCCAAGGCCTTAAGGCTGCAGGAGTGGAAGTAGATCGTCGTGTTCTTTCAGATATAGCAACAAATGATCCAGCTACATTCAAGACACTTGTTGATGTTGCTCGCAAGAGCCTTGTATCTGCTTAATAGAGCCCAATGATTGAGAGCCTTAACTCGCCACATATAGCGCGGGTTAAGGCTCTTATTGGTTCCAGGGGCACAAAAGAACGCAAATCTTCAAGCCATTTTGTTGCAGAGGGTTTGCAATGTGCTCGTGAAGCAATAGTGGCAACAACCGGTCCACGTATTGAAACTTTATATGTAACACCAACCGGTCGCCTTAAAGTTGAACAGATTGCAGATCTCAACTCCTTCAATGTAATCGAAGTCAGTGATGACGTTATGAAGGCGATGTCAGAGACGATTACGCCTCAAGGAATACTTGCTGTGTGTTCAATTCCGGTTAATTCCTTGGAATCAATAACTCTTAATGGCACACGTAAATTTGTTTATCTCTCAGAGATTCAAGATCCAGGTAATGCTGGAACGATCATTCGCTCAGCTGATGCTTTTGGAATGGATGCTGTAATTACATCCCCAGGAAGTGTGGATTTGTATTCTCCGAAAGTTGTCCGTAGTACTGCTGGTTCACTCTGGCACACACCTGTTTTTGAAAACATAGAGTTATCTACAGTTCTAGCCCTTGGCGTTCAAGCTTTCACTTTGGCAACAGACGGTCAAAAATCACTCAAGGATCTGAAGATCACTAAAGATTGTGTAGCAATTTTTGGAAATGAGGCCAGGGGATTAGCAACTGCCCAAGGCGTATCCTCTATTGAACAAGTCAAAATATCGATGCCTGGTAATGCCGAAAGCCTCAATCTTTCAGCTGCGGCAACCATTGTTATGTATCACCTAGCAAATATCCCATCTTCCTAAACTCTCACAGGATAGAGTTCGCTCTATGCGCCAAGAAGATGTCTCACAATGGGTTAAAGATGCCCAAGTAGCCTTTGACGCCGCTACAGATTTAGATTCTCTTAAAGCTGCTCGTTTAGCCCATGCTGGAGACAAGGCACCGATTTCACTTGCTTCCCGAACTCTTGGTTCTCTATCTCCGGATAAAAAAGCTAGCTTTGGCAAAATTATTGGAGATGCGAAGGCCGCAATTGCACAAGCACTTTCCATTGCAACAGAAAAACTTGAGGCCGAGCGCGATAAGAAAGTTTTACTAGAAGAAGTCGTTGATATCACTTTGCCCGTTAATCGCAGACACCGCGGTGGTCTACATCCGATTTCTATTATTAAAAATGAAGTCTCGGATTTTTTTATTGAACAAGGTTATGCAGTGGCTGAGGGACCAGAGCTTGAATCAGGGTGGTTGAACTTTGATGCGCTCAATATCCCTGCAGATCACCCAGCTCGCACAATGCAAGATACATTCTTTGTTGAGCCAGTTGAATCCGGAATGGTGCTGCGCACTCACACATCACCTGTTCAAATTCGCACGATGCTGACTCAGACTCCACCCATTTATGTCATCTGTCCGGGGCGAACATTTAGAGCAGATGAGTTGGATGCAACGCATAGTCCAGTATTCCATCAGGTTGAAGGCTTAGTTGTTGATAAGGGCATCACAATGGCCCACCTGAAAGGAACACTGGATAACTTTGCCCGTCATATGTTTGGTCCAGATGTGACAACTCGTCTTCGCCCATCATTTTTCCCATTCACAGAACCAAGTGCTGAGGTCGACATATTCTTTAACAATCGCTGGATTGAATGGGGCGGTTGTGGAATGGTCAACCCAAAGGTTCTGCAAAGTTGCGGGATAGATACTGATCTCTACAGTGGCTTTGCTTTTGGAATGGGGTTAGAGCGAACCTTGATGGTGCGACATGGCATCACTGACATGCATGACATTGTTGAAGGAGATCTGCGCTTCACGCGCCAATTCGGGGTGGGACTCTAATGCGCGCACCTCTATCGTGGATTAAAGATTTTGTAGATATTCCTGCAAAAGTAAGTGCAGATGAGATCTCTGATGGCCTTATTCGTGTTGGCTTTGAAGTTGAAGAAATCATCTATCAGGGAGCTGATTTAACTGGCCCACTTAAGTTTGCAAAGGTACTTTCGATTGAAGAGTTAACTGAACATAAGAAACCTATTCGCTATGTTGGTCTTGATTGTGGCGAAAAGGAAACACGATATGTGATTTGTGGGGCAACAAACTTTGTTGTGGGGGATATGGTTGTTGCGGCTCTACCAGGGGCTGTGTTACCTGGGGATTTCGCAATCAGTGCCCGCGAAACATATGGCAAAACTTCTAATGGAATGATCTGCTCTGCTCGTGAGTTAGGCATTAGCGATGAACATTCAGGCATCATGGTTTTCTCAGAGGCCGATGTGAAAATTGGTGCCGATGCAATCGAGGGTTTGCAGATTAACGATGTAATTTTTGACGTGGCAGTTAATCCAGATCGCGGTTATGCCTTGAGTATTCGAGGGATAGCACGAGAGGTTGCTGCTTCACTTGGACTTACCTTCACAGATCCAGTCGATGCGCTGCGTTTACTAAAGTTTTCAGAAACCGGCAAAGGCGTGAGTGCAAAGATTGAGGACAAATCCTCCGCCTCAGTTTTCTATCTTCGAACAATGTCTAATTTTGATCCAAAGGCCACAACGCCCCTATGGATGCGCAGACGTATTGAAAAGATGGGTATGCGCTCAATTTCACTTGTTGTAGATGTCACTAACTACGTCATGCTAGAACTTGGCCAGCCCTTACACGCATTTGATAAATCAAAAATCAAAGGTGGGCTAACTGTTAAACGCGCAGGCAAGGTACAAAAATTTGTAACCTTGGATGGACAAGAGCGCACATTGGATCCAGATGATTTGATGGTTTGTGATGACAATCAACCATTGGCGTTAGCTGGAACTATGGGTGGTCTTTCATCTGAAATCACGCAAACAACTACCGAGATTGCTTTGGAAGCGGTTCACTTTGATCCAGTGTGTATTGCTAAGAATTCGCGCAGACACAAACTCTCATCTGAGGCATCAAGGCGATTCGAGCGAAATGTGGATCCTTCATTGGCAGAGTTTGCATCAGCCAGGTTTGTTCAATTACTCACTGAACACAGTTCTGCCGTGCATGTGGCAACTGTTGTGGCAGGTGAGCCAATTTACCCAGCCGTTGTGAAGATTGACCCAAGCTATATCTCTAAGATTCTGGGCTTTGAAGTTTCAAATGCTGATGTTGCGCGCATTTTGCGCCTGGTTGGCTGCGATGTTGATGAGAAGAGTTGGACCGTTGATCCACCATCATGGCGCGCGGATCTTGTTGGAGTGGCAGATTTTGCCGAAGAAGTAGCGCGCTTGATTGGTTACGACAAAATTCCATCCATCTTGCCACCACGTCCACTACACGCATCGCTAACCCCAACTCAAAAGCGTCGCAGAGCAGTTGCGACAATGCTTGCAAGTCGTGGATTAGCTGAAGTACAAACATTTCCTTTCACAAACCAAGAAACTATTGATGCGATGGGCTTTGTCGGCGAACGTGCTTCTACTTATGCGATAGCTAACCCGATGTCTGAGGAGTTCCCTTTAATGCGCGTGCATTTAGTTCCGGGATTGATTGAGGTTGCACAGCGCAACATCAGCCGCGGGGCAAAAGATTTTGCAATCTTTGAGATGGGATCTATTTTCCGAAGCGCTCAGAAATTAGTCCCTGCAATTTCACCTGACTTGTCCAAGCGACCAAGCCAAAAGGTTATTGAAGAGATTTTTGCTTCCGTTCCACCACAGGCTTATCACGTAGCTGGTTTGCTCGTCGGCAAAGTAGAAAATGAGAATTGGCAAGGAAAAGCTCGCACATATTCATGGCACGACGCAATTGAATATGCACAAGATATTCTGGCGCTCTGTAATCTTGAGTGGAGTATCAAGCGCTCTGATTTTGCACCGTGGCATCCAGGACGATGTGCAGAATTAATCGTTGATGGCAAAGCAGTGGCACACGCCGGAGAGATTCATCCACGCATTATTGCTAAATACGGATTACCTGAGCGAAGTGTGGCATTTGCTGTTGGACTAAGCGCACTTCCAGACTCATCGTTAGTACGCCCAACTCGTGTTGGAACAATGCCAGCAGCGTTGCAAGATGTGGCGCTAATTGTTGATGAGAAAGTAACTGCTGCCGAAGTTCAGGCTGCCCTAACCGAGGGAGCCGGAGATTTACTCGAATCGATTTCACTCTTTGATCGCTACGACAAGATTGGCGAAGGAAAAATCTCCCTAGCTTTCTCCCTTGTCTTTAGAGCACCTGATCGAACTCTGACGGGTGAAGAAGTCTCAGCCATGCGTGAGGCAGCGACATCTGTGGCCGCCAAGAAGTGCGGAGCAGTAGTTCGCACCGCATAAATATGCAGGTGTTTGCATAAATATCGACTTCCAGATATCCTAGGGCCATGAAAACAGCGGTCATCGGTGCAAGCGGCTATGCCGGAGGAGAACTCCTTCGTTTACTGGCTGTGCATCCACGTTTTCAAGTCACGGCTATTAGCGCTCACTCAAATGCCGGTGAGCTAGTCACATCCGTTCATCCACATCTAACAACTTACAGCGGTGAGAAGTTTTTGGCTGTTACAGAGATAGATTTTTCGGATATCGAACTTGTCTTTATCGCGTTGCCACATGGAGAATCAGCATCGCTCATTTCAATTATTCCATCTACGGCCAAGATCGTTGACTTGGGTGCGGATTACAGATTAGAGGATGCATCTGCCTGGGAAAAATACTATGGGGGAGCCCATGCCGGAGCCTGGGTATATGGATTACCAGAACTGAGTGCTGGACAGCGTCAGGCAATTGCGAAGGAAAATAGAGTTACAAATCCTGGTTGCTATGCAACCGCCATTATTTTAGGTATAGCACCTGCTGTTAATTGTGTTGATCTCAGCGACATTGTTGTCGTTGCGGCATCTGGAACAACTGGGGCGGGTAGAAGCGCCAAAATTAATCTGATTGCAAGTGAAGTGATGGGCTCTCTGACCTCATACAAGTTTGGTGGAGTGCATCAACACACACCAGAGATAGAGCAGGCTGTGTATGCAATTGCGCAAAAACCGGTAAAGATCTCATTTACTCCAATACTTGCTCCAATGCCTCGTGGTATTTTGGCAACCATTACGGCCAAGTTGAATAAGCCCATGGATACAAAACAAGCACACGAACTTTTTACACAGCACTATGCAGGAGAATACTTCGTAGATGTATTGCCTCTGGGTCAGATGCCTAAGACAGGTTCTGTCACTGGATCCAATAAGGTTCAAATCCAAGTTGCTGTTGATGAGCACACTGACCGTCTAGTCATCAGTGTTGCCTTGGATAATTTAGGAAAAGGTGCAGCAAGCCAAGCAATTCAAAATGCAAATATCATTACTGGTTTTCATGAAGGTTCTGGTCTATCAACTGATGGTTTAGGCGCATGAAGCTGCCTGCTGGCTTTGTTGGAGCTGCATGTGCTGCAGGGCTAAAAAGCACAGGGGCGTTTGATTTAACGCTTATTGAAAACAAAGGGCCATACTTTTTCGGTACAGCAGTTTTCACATCAAACAAAGTGGTTGCAGCACCGGTCATCTGGAGCAAGCAAGTGGTCAAAAATCATATTGTTAGAGCAGTAGTGCTCAACTCGGGCGGAGCCAATGCCTGCACTGGACCTCAGGGATTTGCTGATACTCATGTAACAGCGGAGTTGGTTGGAGAGTTACTAGACGTTTCATCGGGTGAAGTGGTTGTTTGTTCAACTGGCCTTATTGGTGAATTACTACCTATGACTAAGATTGAAAGTGGCATTCGATCTATTGCCTCAGTACTCAAGTCTGATTCACTTCAGGAGTGCGCACAGGCCATCATGACTACGGATTTAGTCCCAAAGATTGCTCAAGCCAGCCTTGGCAATGTCCAGGTAGCCGGTATTGCCAAGGGTGCCGGAATGTTAGCTCCGGCTTTAGCAACCATGCTCTCGGTTGTCATGACAGATGGGGTTGTGGGTTCAAATGCGGCCAAGATATTTGCACAAGTAACGGATCGTACTTATAACCGAATTGATTCAGATGGCTGTACATCAACTAATGACACAGTGCTCTTTATGGCATCAGGTGCCTCCGGGCAGACTCTCACTGATTTAGAGTTAGAAGATCTGTTGATGAAGGTTTGCGGGTCACTTGCGGCGCAACTCATAGAAGATGCAGAGGGCTCTACCAAATCTGTTGCGATTACGGTCAACAATGCAGTGAGTGAAATAGACGCCGTTGAGGTTGCTAGAGCCTGTGCTCGAAACAACTTACTTAAAGCTGCAATCTTTGGTGGAGATCCAAACTGGGGCAGAGTGCTAGCAGCCGTTGGTACGGCAGATGCCCACATGGATCCGCTAACAATTGATGTGAGCCTCAATGGTGTTCAAGTGTGCACCAATAGTGCACCGGATGCCGATAAGAACAGAGTTGATTTCAGTAACCGATTAGTAGAAATAGTCATAGATCTAAATGTTGGTAATGCCAGTGCAACAGTGATGACAAATGACCTTTCACATGATTATGTGCATGAAAACTCGGCGTATTCAACATGATTGTCGTCAAATTCGGTGGTCATGCTATGAGGGATGAAAACGGGGCTTTTGCCCAGGCCATTGCTGCTGCTCAAGCTTCGGGGGAATCCGTTGTTGTTGTGCACGGTGGTGGACCTCAAATTGATGCAGCGTTGAAAACTAAGGGAATACAAAGTTCATTTGTTGGTGGCTTTCGCTATACAACGCCAGAGATCTTTGAAGTTGTGGAATCTGTCCTTACCAATGAAGTCGGACCCAAGGTTGCACAAGCGCTCATTTCCGGCGGAGTTAAGGCCCAAGCACTATCCGGACGATCACTGCCAACTCTGATTGCGAGAAGGAAAACTACATTGGTAGATGGAAGTAATGCCGATCTTGGTCGCGTGGGTGATGTTGTCAGGGTCGATGTTTCGGAGTTAAAGGA
>RGHD01000003.1 GCA_010024385.1 Actinomycetota bacterium
ATCACTCTTGTGGCCTTGGCTGGGAACATGTGGAACAACTCTAAAAACAGCAGCGATAGCGGTGTTGGCAACGTTGCAAAGCTGATGTGTGTGAGCGCAACTGCGTTGGGAGTGCTCACTCTTTTGATTCCAGGTGAAATCACCTGGTTTAGCTACTTTTATGCAGCTGTTGGTTTTGCCTTTGGCCTTAGTTACTTCATCAACATCCTGCGCAAGTAGTACTTCTTATGGGCAGGGCAGATTGGTCAATTGACGGCTTTCGATGACTTTGCGCTCACCTTCACCGTTTTTCTTACTATAAAACATAGTCACAGTCCGTAGCTCTTTATTACAGACTAAGCCAGTGATATCTACAACTAAAGGATTTCTAGAATCATTGACAATACCTGTCTCAAAATAGACCTTTTGATAATCATCTGCTGCGGTGACATAGAGGCGGTAGGACTCATGGCCTGTGACATTCCAAGTTGCCCGACCTTTGAGTGAGCCGTTTGGAACAATGTCACCTCGCGTAACATTGATTACAGATGTTTCAGGATCTGGATTATTTTGATTGGGTTTTGGTCTAGGTGCAGGTGGAACGAACTTATCGATATCTGTTTTAACTGCCTCAATTAACACTCCTTCTTCATTACTATCTAAAACGTTGAATTGCCAACCTAGCCAGGATTTAGATTGACCTTTAGTAATAAGGATATTTTGCGTAAGGATCGGGCCCTCACCGTGGTTGATGTGAGTGTTAATGAGGTAGAGCAGTAAACCCTTATCTGTTCCTGAAGCGTTTTTAGCCTCTGCAGCAAGGGTTACCCCTGGTGCCAGATTGATAGTTAAGAGCTTGGCGTCATTGCTTGTTCCTTGATTTGAAAGGTAATGAATAGTTGATTTCTGTTCTGAAATACAGCGAACTTCAGAGTCATATAACCAACCTATCAAAAACTTATTCCATCCCAACAAAGAGACTTTAGTTGAATCAGACATTAAATCCCATTTGCTAGGAACGCTGAGTTCACCCAGCTTAATTGGTTGACCAGAAGAGGCTTGGCTAAATAGATAGAGATCTTCAAAGGAAAATAGTGAGTGGCCAAATTCATGGACCCACAGAGTGGTATTAGCAAGGCTACCAACCATCAAGGTGGCGTTCATGAAACCTGATTGTGAGTTTTTAACTCGTTGGAAGGAGGCTTGGGCTGAGCCAAGACCCATCTGGCCAGGTAATCCATTGCCAGTTATAAAAGCAAAAGTGTCATATCCATTAAAGTTAAAATCTGGTTTTTCTTTCTCTATCATCTCCATCAAGGTAGAGAAGTTATCAACACCCCACACACCGCTAAATGGATTATCTCTATCAAATACCCACCATTGAGATTTGGGCAAGACATCTATTTCTACTTCAAATCTTTGAACCGATAGAAGCTTAAAACTCTCCTTAATCCGCGGGATTACTTCATTGAGTATATCTACATCTGATGAAAAGATCTGAGCTCGCTGAATTTTCTCTTCCCGAAATGGCAAATCTTTAAAGATCATTGGAACTACTAAAATTTTCGCAGTTTTCTTTCCTGCTACAGAGATTTCGGGGCGCGGAAAACCGTTGCGATGAAAAATCTTCCCACCCCAAGCATAATCTGGGGTCATATCCTCAGTTTTACAGCTCTGTATTGGGGTCAGAGCCGATAGTGGAGTAATTCGAGAATCTGTGGAAAGTAAGTTCTTATTCTGTGCACTTGGTTCTGTGGTAGGCGATGGTGTTGGCTTTTTAACAACAACCCCTTTATTCCACACCAAATTCTTTCCGGATTTAACACAGGTGTATTTGATTCCGGCTGATGTGCTTGTTTGACCAGCTTTCTTACACGCTGTGCCAGGCTTTGGCGCAGCTGTGGCAATTGGTTGTAGTAATCCCAAGGTAAGAGTCACTGCGAGTAAGACCAGAAATCTCTTTCGCATAGGCAAATTATGGTGGCCTTTAGAGAAAATCACCAGGATTGAGTAAGTAAAAAGTGACCCCGCGCGACAAACTGCGGGGCCACTTGATGTGCGTACTACTGGCGGGATTTGAACCCGCAACCGCTCCTTAGTCAAAAGAGTGCTCTATCCGTTGAGCTACAGCAGTATGCAAAGGGAAGGTAAGGCAATACGAACTTTTCTTTGTGAATGCATAATTACTCTGTGGATAAATGAAAGGTGCTAAACTTTTCTCACCTTAGTCAAAAGAGTTCTATTCTCTAGAGTTACATAGCAAAAGCCCCGCAGAATAACTTCCGCGGGGCTTTTGTATTACTTTAATAACTAAGGCATCACCAATCCACCATCAACTGGCACGGTAATACCTGTTACATAACTGGAAGCATCACTGACTAACCAGATAAGCGTTGCTGCTAACTCCTCTGGATCTCCTAGGCGACCTGCTGGTGTGAACATTTTGAGCATCTCGACCATATCTTTTGGTAGTTCATCACTCATCTCAGAAGGAAAAAATCCTGGAGCAAGTGCGTTGACTCTAATGTTTTTGCGCCCCGTCCACTGCGCAGCTAGATCTCTCGTTAAACCAATCAGAGCTGCCTTAGAGGAGGCATAGGCTGCTTGTGGCAGACCTTGTGGCTTAATTCCAAGGATGCTTGAGATGTTAACAATGGCGCCGCCGCCTTTATTTGCTTTAGCAAAAGCTTGAGACATCCAATAAGCACCAAAGAGATTGACATCAATAACAGATTTAAATTGCTCTGGTGTTTCATGGGTTGCAGGAACTGCCGTGCCAACTCCTGCGTTATTAACCAAGATATCAACGCGGCCAAATTTTTCTATGGCCAGAGCAATCAGTGCGTTGCAATCTTCTACCTTTGTCACATCTGTTGTCAGGGCTGCATATTTGCGCCCTGCAGCAGTTACCAGAGCACCTGTTTCATCGAGTCGATCTGTGCGACGAGCACCCAGAACAACGTCTGCTCCTGCCTCGGCTAAGGCTTTAGCAAATGCAACACCCAAACCTGAGGATGCGCCGGTGACCACTGCCACTTTTGAATCTAAACGAAAGCGCTCCAGAATGCTCATTCTTCTTCCATTCTTCTTCTCCTCAAATAGGGTAACTATGCGTAAGGTTAAGGCATGGAGTTCTCCTTAAGTGCTAAGACAAGCCAATACGCAGCCAAACTGCAAGCCTTTATGGACTCTGATGTTTTTCCATCAGAGGCAATCTATGAAAAGCAACGCAAAGAGTTAACAGCTGGCGGCAAACCACATGGCTTGCCACCTGTTGTTGAAGAGCTCAAGAAAAAAGCCCGTGCACTTGGTTTATGGAATCTATTTTTGCCACATAGTCATAACCCAGAACATGGCCTCAGCGTTACTGAGTATGCAACTCTGGCAGAGATAACAGGATGGTCTCCTGAGTTAGCACCAGAGGCAATAAATTGCGCAGCACCGGATACCGGCAACATGGAGCTGCTAGATATGTTTGGAAGTGAAGAACAAAAGAAGGCGTGGTTAGAACCACTCCTTGATGGCAAGATTCGTTCTGCTTTTGCAATGACTGAGCCTGATGTGGCATCAAGTGATGCTAGAAACATTAGAACTTCTATTTCCTCTGACGGTAATGATTTCATCATCAATGGCACAAAGTGGTGGACAACAGGTGCGATGGATGAGAGATGCAAAATACTTATTGTGATGGGCAAAACAAATCCTGAAGCAGATGATCACCACCAGCAATCTATGGTGCTAGTGCCGATGAATACTCCTGGGGTAAAAGTTGAGCGCAACTTAACTGTCTTTGGTTATGTGGATCAACATGGTCATGCACAAATTAGCTTTACGAACGTTCGAGTACCAAAGACAAATCTTCTTGGAGCACAAGGTGAAGGCTTTGCATTAGCCCAAGCTCGCCTTGGTCCTGGACGCATTCATCACTGCATGAGAGCTATTGGTATGGCAGAGCGTGCACTTTCTCTGATGATTAAGCGCACGGTGGCCCGTGAGGCTTTTGGTAAAGAGCTGGTGAAGCAAGGAGTAATCCAAGAGTGGATCGCCCAAGCACGCATTGATATTGAACAAGCACGTTTGCTAGTACTCAAAGCTGCGTGGATGATTGACACAGTTGGAGCAAAAGGTGCTCGCAAAGAGATTGCTGCAATAAAGGTTGCTGTGCCAGCGATGGCAGAGCGCATTATTGATCATGCAATACAAAGCTATGGCGGCGCGGGAGTATGTCAGGACACTCCTCTGGCATCCCTTTATGCAGGAATGAGAACACTGCGCATAGTCGATGGCCCAGATGAAGTGCACATTAGAGATATCGCACGTTTAGAAATCAAACCTTATTTGTCATGAAGGATTTAAGCGCGGTCCGCGAAGAGGATCGCTTTGATGTTGATGCCATGCATGCATGGTTGCAACCTTTCATTACACACCAAGATCCCCCGCAGGTTATGCAGTTTAGAAGCGGTGCATCCAATCTGACCTACCTTTTGCAATACCCGGGACAAGAGTTAGTGCTGCGCAGGCCGCCCGTTGGAACTAAAGCAGTTTCTGCTCATGATATGAAGCGTGAGTTCTTAATCCAATCCCGTCTTAAGCCAACCTATGACTTAGTGCCAAAGATGTTTGCGTTATGCACCGACCACTCCATTATGGGCTGCGATTTCTATGTCATGGAGCGAATTGTGGGAGATATATTTAGAAGAGATATCGAAAAAGATATTACTGCCGCAGATGTTGCCATCATGGCTGATTCGCTCATTAATGGACTCGTGCAACTACACGGTGTTGATTCATCAATATTGAGTGAGCTCAATAAGGGAAGTGGTTATGTGGCACGCCAGGTGGAGGGTTGGTCAAAGCGCTATCGCAACGCACTTACTGATGATGTGCCAAACGGTGAAAAGGTAATGGCTTGGTTAGATGCCAATAAGCCAGAAGATGTTGATTCCTGTGTCATCCATGGAGATTGGCGCATAGATAACGTTGTCTTTGATTTAGAGAAAGCACGCATAGTTGGTGTATTGGATTGGGAGCTTGCAACAGTTGGAGATCCTTTAATGGATTTAGGATCATCTCTTGCTTATTGGGTGGATAGAGATGATGAGCCTGCCTTTGCATCTCTTAGGCGCCAACCAAGTCACCTAGAAGGCATGCCTACACGCAATGAGTTCGTGCAGCGCTACCTAGAGTTAAGCGGTCGCACATGTGCAGACTTTACTTTCTATGAACTCTTTGGCCTCTTTAGATTAGCTGTGATCATTCAACAGATTTGGGCCCGCTATAAGGTGGGACAAACAACTAATCCAGCTTTTTCTGGTTTTGGCGATGCAGTCAACACTTTGATTAACCGAGCAGAAGGCAAACTCAGATGAGAGCAGGAAGAATAAGCGTTTCTAGACGCGCCTTTGAGGTTGTGGATGTGCCAACGCCAGATGCTGGTGCGGGGCAAGTGAGAATTAAAGTAGGAGCAGCCGGTGTGTGTTTATCTGATGTGCACTTTCTAGAAGGCATTTTATCTCCCGGTTATTTAGAGGGTGATCACGTCACACTCGGTCATGAAGTAGCAGGAACTGTTGATCAAGTCGGCGCAGGTGTCACAACATCGTCCATTGGAGATCGCGTAGTTGTTATTGCCGGTGAGCGCAATGCACATCAGCAGATAACAACGATGGGCTTTGATTATGACGGTGGTTGGGCCGAGTACGTAGTTACTAAAGCAGAGCTCGTTGCAAAGATCCCTGATTCATTAGCCTTTGAACAAGCGGCAATTATTCCTGATGCTGTTTCAACACCGTGGGCCGCAATTACTTCTACGGGCCATGTTGTGGCAGGTGAAAAGGTGGCAGTCTTTGGTGTGGGGGGCCTTGGAATACATGCTGTGCAACTACTTAAAATCATTGGCGCTTTTGTTATTGCAATTGATCCACGTGAAGATGCAAGGGCTAATGCGTTAGCTAGAGGGGCTGATTGTGCCTTTGCTCCAGATGATGCTCAGTTAAAAAAGCACCGCGGGCTAAATGCTGCTTTTGATTTTGCAGGAGTCTCCCCTGTTAGAAAACAAGCGCTATCTATGTTGGGTGAGCAAGGGCGCTTAGTTATTGTTGGTATTGCTAATGAACCAATTGTGATTCCAAACGATATGGCCTTTACCTACATGCGCACACAGATTATGGGTCACTATGGATCAGAGGCTCATCACGTTGTAGAGCTCATTGAACTTGCAGTCTCTGGGCGATTGGATCTCTCTGACTCCATCAGTGAAGTTTTGCCCCTTGAAAGGGCAGCAGATGCCTTAGATAAGTTAGCCAACAAAGTTGGCAACCCTATCCGTATTGTTTTAAAGCCCTAGAGAGGCCAGCTTCTCCACTACTTGCTTGGCAGATGGATTAGTCATTGCGGCCCCATCACTAAAGACAAGAGTGGGCACAGTGCGATTTCCGCCATTGACCTTCTCAACAATCTGAGCAGTTCCTTCAACTTCTTCAATGTTAATTTCTTCAAAGCTAACACCAAGCTCTGCTAGCTGTGATTTAAGGCGCTTACAATAGCCACACCAGCTAGTTGAATACATGACAAATGACATAGGTCTTAGCTCACAAGTGTTGAGGCAAAGATCTGCCAAGCAAGTGCAGATTTAGCGATCAGTGAGAGGGTGATGTAGGTCTTCTCTCCTCTGATGTAGTCCTTCCACTTGCCCACCTTTTTATATTGCAAGTACTGCACAATGGCAAAAGTATTAAAGAGAACAAAGAGTGAGATCACGATGCCATAGACAAAGGCTGGTGCTGTGGTGTCACTGAC
The DNA here is from genome assembly GCA_010024385.1 of Actinomycetota bacterium. Classification (GTDB taxonomy): domain Bacteria; phylum Actinomycetota; class Actinomycetes; order Nanopelagicales; family Nanopelagicaceae; genus Planktophila. Next base: position 6,778 of record RGHD01000003.1, read on the forward strand.
TCCCCCGATGGAGAAGACATAAAAAATGAGGGCAACCCAAGGCACGATGCCGCTGATGCAGCCAAAGATAAATGGAAGCCAACCACCATTTCCTGGGCTCTCATACTTTTCTTGCAACCAACCAAAGAGAATCATTGAGGCGTTCACGCCAAAGATTGAAATAATCGCAGCAAGATCGCTCACGCCAACTATCTGTGAAATCAAGACAATCATTACAGAGGAGGAAATGCTGTATTCAACCCAACGGAAATAGTTACGTTGGGCTGCAATACCTGCGCTATAGCGGCCAAAGTATGCAGGTGATGCAACAAGAAAGTGAAAGAATGCAGATAAACCTAGAAAGATTGCAACTGCTAATCCCACTGGGGTATCAAATAGAGTGAGAGCTTCGGCAAAGGTTGTGCCTGGTGGGCCTGACATATAGCGGGCAACGATTGGAAGAGAGAAATCATTGGCAAGGGCTAGCACCACAAGCATCTGTGCTAAGTGAAAAACACCAGCGATAAGGTTGTAGCGACGAAGTGTGGATGAATTGATTTCTTTGCTCATGTGTACATAGTGCCAGTTGGCGCTAACGTTATTGGGTATTCTTGGCACGTGGCTACTAAAGATCCCTCCCGCCAGGCGCATTTTCCTTCTATAGAGAAAAAGTATGGACACAAGATGTCCTATTGGTTCTCTGTAATGAAGGATCTCGAAGGTGCTAAATACCCAGAGCAGATTGCATTTCTTCGTGAAAACCATGGCTTTAGCCAAGCTCATGCAAATGCTTTGGTGATGTATTCCAGAGGATCATTATCTGCAAAAAGGTTTAATACTCCTACACAGTTCTATCAATCAGTAGGTAAAGATCAAGCTAAAACGATGCGTGCAATCTTTAAGGCGATTACAACCAAATACCCAAAGGCAGAGCTAGTTATTGCGTGGAATCAACCAATGGTGAAAATTGATGGCCATTATGTCTTTGGTGCAAGTGCATCCAGCAAACACATCCTCATATCGCCATGGAGCCCCGATGTCATTGCAGCCTTTGCACCTAAGATGAAAGATCTAGTGGTGAAGAAAAAGACGATTGGTGTGCCCAACGATTGGGAGGTTGATACTAAGTTGATTCTGGCGATGGTTAAGGCACGGTTGGCTGAGTGTAAGTAAAGTCGAGTGCTACAGTTTCTCTTAGTCGGTGACCTGCACAACGCAAGAGTTACAGTACAAAAGCCTCACAGCTTAACTTCTGTGGGGCTTTTGTGTTGTTAAAGCAATCTAGAGATCAAAAGAGAGCCTCACATCAACTCTCTGCCCTAGCTCTAGCTTTTCGGGCAAACGGATAGCGTTCTTAATAGGAACTAAGTAAGAACCATCTTTAGGTATAAGTGCAGTTTTCCATTGGGTCGTATTGATTGTGACATTGGTATGCAGGACTCCCCAGCCATAAGTCTTTGCTGCTGCAATAACCTTTATCTCTGCAGTGATATCTGGTGGAGTTTGAATGAAGTAGAAAGGTGCTGGACCACGCCACTCAATAAGCTCGTTGCTAAAGCGCAGTTCCATGGCAAAAGTGTAAGGGTGAGCGTGTGCGCAGAGGTTATCCACAAAAATCCCCCATACTTCAAATGAATATGACAGAGATGGGCACTAAGTTATCCCTTGTGAAGAAAACTATCGCCATCATGTGTGCCCTGCTGTTTTTGGCACCTGCTACTGCCGTGGCCGCTAGCGATAAGTTCTCAGATTCTCAAACCACACTTTCTTTTTCGGTCTATAAGCCAAGTAATACTCTGGGATTAAGGACAACAAAGTTTTCTCTCCTGACCTGCCAGCCAGGTGAACAAGATTGGCTCTTTGTTCAATACGGTGGAACTGTGCGTTATCTGCAGATTATGCAAACAGAGGCTGGTGCTAAATGCTCTGATCCTGGTCCATCTAAGTTTCTAAAAACAGTTGTAATTAATGGAATCAAAGCTGGGGCTTATGCCTACTGTGATCCTTCTCAAATCTCTGAAGCGGCTTATAAGCGTTGTGGGATTGAGGATATTAGCCGCGTAGGTGGCTATTTGATATTCACAACTAAAGCCATCAAGGGTTTTAGCCCAACACAGATTCAAGTTCAAGGTATAGGTGGAATTACTTATGCTCAGTTAGTAGCTGTGGCAAAAGGATTAAAAACTGTTAAAGCCAGTGGAAAACCTCTTGCTCAAACTCTACCGCCCATCATGATTGATCCCCTCACCACAACAGATGTCTCTGTGAGGGCAGGTAGTTCAATTGTGTTAATGGTTGCAGAGCCAGCTAAATGGAGCGCTGAAGTATTAAGTGATGGAATTGTCTCCTTTGTTCCAGGTGGTGATCAAGGTGGATTCATAACAAATCCTGCGTTGAAAGCTCTGATATCTGGTGCCACCACAGTCAAGCTGGTTAATTCAGATGATCCAACTAAGGTCTATCAGCTAGAGATAACTGTTAACGATTAATTACGACCACAATTGCAATCACTATAAGAACTAGTGCAATTACAGCTGATGCCCTCTTTCCCACAATCTGTGGCAAACCTTTGATAGAACTACTTTGATCTTTTTCAATATCCTTTAAGACATTTAAGAAATGAAATCCAACACCCAACAAAGATCCTGCAGCTAAAACCCATAGGGGTGGTGTGCGATTAACTGCAAAGTACACCGATGCTGGAAGAGCCGCTAATGCAATTGCATAAGGAAGTGGTGAAAGAGGAGAGAATTTAAAGTAAAAGTTGTAGGCAATTCCACACCCTACACCTAACAAATAAACACTGCCACCTTTTAATCCCAGTGGGCCAATCAGATTTGCAATTACTGCAATAGGAATGAAAATAAATGTTGTTTTACGCAAGTTTTCTGGCGTGATTGTGCCTGCAACTAGAGGCTTGTTTGTTCGATTATGTTTTAAATCATCCTGGTAGTCATAGAGATCATTGCTCCATCCAATAATGAGTTGGCCTAAAAAGACTGTGAAGGCGATGACATATGCCGGGCCTTCCCACCACAGCTGTGTGCCGAAAACAAAGGAAATTGCAGTAATGAGCATCGTTGGCCCGAAGTGAGCCGCTTTTAGATATGGGCGAATCTTTAACAATCGCATGCACTATCAGTGGCCTGGGATGGGGCAACATCCATTGCAGGACTTCTCCTAAAGAAACCAGATGGCTTTAAGTGAAAGCCTGTGCGCTCAACTGGCATTACTGGCCAATCCTCTGTGCGAGGAATGTGGTTTGTTCCAAATACATGCCACAGAACAACGTCAGTGTTTTCAATAGAGCGATCCTTTTTAGTCCATTCGGGAAGACCTGCACCTCCCTCATGTTGGAATGGATAATCTCCTGCTGGATAGCGCTCTGATTCAACGTTTGGTGTTACCCACAAGTGGCTATACATAAAGCCGGCTCGCTTACCTAACACTGAATCTTTGTGAGCTAGTGGATAAGTGGTGTGACCAGGGATAAGTTTGTAGCCAATTGAATGTCCCACATGATTTTTCTTATTTGGATTAATTACTTTCCAAAAACGAGACTTAATAGGGTCAACTAAACGCTGGGCAGCTTTCTCACTTTTTAGGACAGTCTCACTTGTTTCATAGGCACCACCATAAGGATTTCTCTCCCCCACAGGATGAGCAAATGATTCAATCTCAACAACTGAGTTATTGACACCATCAATTTCTAAATCCATTCGAGCGCACAAAATATGTTGGTGATATGGGGCCCATAAACCTGGTTCTAACTCTGTAGCTGACGGGTGATCAGCTCCTGGCTTATCGGCCAGAGTTAAAACAATTCCTGTGAGCTTTGCTTCAAACTCAATTGATCCATCTTGATAGAAATACCAGAAGTAGCCGTATTCATAGTTGTTGACGGTAACAATAGAGGATGCGACAAAGCGACGACCTCGGCGCACTTCTGTGTGTCCATCTACGTCCACGTGCTTCCAAAGGATTCCAAAGTCTTCTTCATGCATACAGATAGCGTTCTTTATCGTGCGAACGGTGCCATCACCTTCAGTAACGGCCACATCTAGATAGAGAATCTCACCTAGGCAATCACAGCCAAGAGTCAGGGAGTTAGTAAAATTACCTAAACCAAACTCCCCTGTGTCAAAGGCGTTCTTTCGGTAAGCACCCTGTGCTGGATCACCGTAGGGAATAACTAACTCTGCAATTGATAAGCGGTGTGCAATCTTTCGTGGCGTGCCCTCATCAGTGAAGTTCACATCGTGAATTACTAGACCTTCTCGCTGATCAAAGCCAATTCGAAAAGACCAACGCTCCCATTTGATATTCCACCCTTGAACATCAAATGAAGGGCCATCTGGTTGATTAATCTTGAGCTCTTTTAGTTTTACATCGCCCCCAGTTTGAGATTGCCGATATGGCCCAGGTGTCTGTGGAATAGGCACATCAGCGTTATCTTCAAGGCCCACAACTTCTTCAGCATCGATATCAACGATTGCATGCAGACCATGAATAGGGTGGGCATAAAAGTTGGCGTTCGGTGTTGGCTGGTGCCACATCGGTGTCCAAATAAGTCTGCGCCCATCATCTAAGTGCGCAGGAATTTGCGCACCAATTGGCCAAGTCTCCATGTGAACTGTTGTGATGTCAGTTATTCCGCGGCGAGCAAGGGCATCAATAACAGATTTATCTTTGCGCACAACATCTAATGCCACTGCAGATTCAACAACGCTAACCGGAGATTTAGCTCCAGGGATTTCTTTAAACGCTATTGCTCTACCTTGCGTTGTAATAAGTCCTTCACTTACAACTGCCCTTTTGCGATCCCAGATTGTTACGCGTGCTGTGCGATCAAGTTTTGCACCTGATGCTAACTCTGCCTTTGTTGGCTCATGTAGTTGTACCATTGCAAAAAGGTGATGCGCCTCAAGATTCCAGGCTTTTCTAGAGTGAGCAACGATTAACTCTTGCTCGCCATGGCTAAGTGGATCTAGTGGGTGCTGGAACGACATTAGGTGAGTATACGTGGGCTTAATTAACTTGGTAAGTACTGCTTAGCTTGACCACCGCGAGCAAAAGCTAGAAGAGTTAAGTTAAATTCAGCAGCTAAATCAACTGCTAGCGATGTTGGTGCGCTAACCCCTACTAATGCAGAAATACCCGCACAGACCGCCTTTTGAACAATCTCATAACCCACACGACCAGAGACAACTAAAGTCCAATTAGCCAAAGGCAGTTTTTTATCCATTAACGCTGCACCAATTACTTTATCGACTGCATTGTGCCGTCCCACATCTTCTCTCACCCAGACTGCTACGCCCTCTGGATTAACTAGCGCTGCAGCATGTAGTCCACCTGTTTTTTCAAAGATCTTTTGGCGACCATCTAGGAGTTCCACCATCTGGGCCAACTCTTGAATGTTGTGTTTTGCACTCTGCACCTTCTTAACACCGCGCTTATGTAGATCACTTATGTTTGTTGATCCACACACACCACACGCTGATGTAATGGTGAAACGTCGCTCAAGAATGCGAACTGCTTCTTGTGCATTTTCATTAACTTCAGCAATAACAACATTGGCACGCTGGCGTAGGGATAAAGATTTATCTGCACATACTTTTACTGAAATTAACTCATCAGCAGATTTGAGAAATCCTTCTCCCCATAAAAAACCTGCAGCAAGTTCTAAGTCAGCACCTGGCGTGCGCATGGTGATACCTAATTGATCTTCACTTGTGCCCCGCTTGATTCGAATCTCTAGCGGCTCTTCAACAACAACTGAATCTGAAGAAGTGACATCGCTGTCAGTCTTTTGAACTTTTACGCGCGCAACTGATGAAGGCGCAAGCTCATCATTTGGCATGGCGATAGAACTCGATGTATTCAGCAGGTAGCGGAGTTTTACCTAAGATTAAATCAGCAGCCTTCTCTGCAACCATCATGACTGGTGCATAGATATTTCCATTAGTGACATATGGGAATACTGATGCATCACAGACTCGCAGACCTTCAACACCATGGACTTTCATAGTCTCTGGATCAACAACAGACATTGCATCGGTGCCCATCTTGGCTGTGCAGGATGGGTGAAGTGCGGTCTCTGCATCTTTTCTAACCCACTCTAAAATCTCTTCATCTGTAGAAACCGATGCACCAGGTGATGATTCACCCGCATTGAAATCTTCCATTGCTGGCTGGGTCAAGATATTGCGCGCAACCTTAACTGCCTCAACCCATTCTCGACGATCTTGGTCGGTAGATAGATAGTTAAATTGAATTGCAGGCTTTTCAAATGGGTCTGTGCTCTTAATTTTTAACCAACCACGGGCATCTGAATACATTGGCCCCACGTGGACTTGATAGCCATGACCACGAGTATCACCCGTACCGTCGTAGCGAATAGCAAGTGGCAGGAAATGGAACATTAAGTTGGGATAGGCAACATCGTTATTGCTGCGCGTGAACCCGCCAGCTTCAAATTGATTTGTTGCACCAGGTCCTTTTCTAAAGAACAACCATGCTGCACCTATAAATGGGCGACGCCAGAACTGAGTGATGGGTTGCTGCGTCACAGGAAGTTTGCACTTGTATTGAACATAGACTTCTAGGTGATCTTGTAGATTTGCACCCACACCAGGCAAGTCCTTAACAACTTTAATACCAAGCTTTTCTAGATCTTCTTTCTTGCCAACGCCAGATAACTGCAGAATTTGTGGGGTATTAATTGAGCCGCCAGATAAAATAACTTCACGTGAAGTAAAAATAAGTTTTTTACCACGGATGACTACTTCGACACCTGTGGCTGTTGTCCCATCAAATAAAACCTTGGTGACATGTGCACGAGTCTTTACAGTTAAGTTTTTGCGCTTCATTACTGGATATAAGTAGGCACGAGCAGCACTCAAACGGCGTCCGCGATAGACGTTTCGGTCAAAGGCAGCGAAACCTTCCTGGCGATAACCATTGACATCATCAGTGCGTGGGTAACCAGCTTGCTCAGTTGCCTTAAAAAACGCTTCAAAGAGTGGTCCCTTACTTGGACCTCGCTCTAACTTTAGTGGTCCACTGTCTCCTCGAAACGGTGATTTAGGATCTGCTAAACAGTTCTCCATCTTTTTAAAATACGGTAAGCAGTGTGCGTAATCCCAGTTAGCCATCCCTTGATCTTTAGACCAGCGCTCATAATCCATTGCATTACCGCGCTGCCAGATCTGACCGTTAATGGAAGAAGAGCCACCTAACACTTTGCCACGAGCGTGATAGATGCGGCGATTGTTCATGAAAGGTTCTGGCTCTGATTCATACATCCAGTCGTAATACTTACTACCAATTGGAAAAGCTAGCGCTGCAGGCATATGAATAAAGACATCCCATATCCAGTCGCGACGTCCAGCTTCAAGAACTAAAACTTTATGGTTGGGATTCTCACTCAAGCGATTTGCTAACGCACAGCCCGCAGAGCCTCCACCAACAATGATGTAGTCATATTGCGTGCTCATGGCAGGCAGTCTACTAATAAAACAAGGCTCTTACTCGGCCAATTGCACCGAGTAAGAGCCTTGCTTCTTAGACTATTTTTTCTTACTTACCGAGCCATGAATTAACGGTTGCAGTATTAGCAGCAATCCACTTCTTAGCTGCTTCTTCTGCTGTCATTCCGTTTTCAAGGTCAGCAGCAACACCGTTCTGATCAGCATTAGTCCACTTGAAATTCTTAACAAGTGAAGTAAATGGATCATTAGCATCATTGAGCTTCTTTGAGATCAACTTGATGAGTGGTGTTGATGGGTAGTCGGTTAGACCACTAGCCTTTGCTGGATCACTCCAGTCATTAGCAGGGAACTTAACGCGAGCTGCCTCAAGTGTTGGAAGCTTTGAGTGAAGTGTCCAAGGCTGCCATGCATATCCAATAAACGGAGTCTTGTTCTTTTCTGCATTCAAGAAGCCGTCAACAAGTGCTGCTTCTGAACCTGAGAAGATTACTTTGAAGTTCAACTTATTAGCAGCAACCATCTTTTCACCGATAGTTGTGTAACCAGCAGGGCCTTCAAACCATGCACCCTTGCCACCAGAATCTGCAGTCTTAAACAAAGTTGCATACTTGTTCAAGTTCTTTGAGTCTGTGATGTCTGGATACTTTTCAACCATCCATGGAGCGACATACATACCAATAATTCCAACGTTTCCGTTTTCGCCTGCTTCAACAACAGCACCGCGATCAGTCCAGTCCTTCCAACGTCCACCACCCCAATCTTCGATGATTACGTCGATTGTTCCGGCTTCCATGGCGTCATAGGTTGTTGGGCCTTCATCCAGAGTTGTCTGAGTAATTGTGCAACCCAATTCTTGCTTAGCTACTTCTGTAACTACTTGTGCTGAAGCTGTGTAACCGCCCCATGCGTGCATTGCAATTGTCCAAGAACCACAGTCTCCTGAGGCTCCACCTGCAGAATCGTTAACGCTCTTGCTGCAACCTGAAAGAATCAGTGCTGCTGCAATTACGACAGTAACGATTGCCGAACGGCGACCGAAAAGTGATTTCATTAACCCTCCTAAAGAGTTATAAGTTTTGCCCATAGCCTATGGCGCAGATGAGCCAAGGGCTAGTGATTGAAAGGGCTATTTCGCCAGTTTTATGAGGAGCGACGGGCACCGGCTTGCATAATCCGGTCAAAAATTACGCCTAGAAGCAAAATAGCCCCACCTGCAATAAGTCCCTTGCCTTGCAGCTCTGGCTTGGAGTTTCCAACGATTACTAAATAACCAAGACCACCAGCGCCAACGAAGCCACCAATAACTACAACAGCCAAAACATAGATCAAGCCTTGATTAGTTGCAAGCAAAATAGTTTTCTTAGCAGCAGGTAATTGCACTTTGGTAATAATCTGGCGGGTTGTTGAGCCTGCAGCAGTTGCTGCTTCGATAAGTGCTTGTGGAACTGCGCGGATTCCTTCACAAACAATCTTTACAACCACAGGAATCGCATAAACAATGCCTGTGGCGATTGCAGTAAATCGAGTTGGACCGAATAAGCCAAGCATTGGCACTAAATAAACAAATGCAGGAAGAGTTTGTCCAGCATCTAGAAATGGGCGAAGCACTCGCTCTGCTCGATCATTGCGTCCAGTCCAAATACCTAGTGCAAGTCCGATGATCATTGTGAGTAAGCATCCAACAATTGTTTGTGTGAGTGTGAGCATTGCTTCATACCAAAGACCAGATAACACAATTGCCATTGCTAATACAAAGGCCAAAATTGCAGTACGAGTCCCTGCAATAATCAATGCAAGAGCAACGATCATGGCAACGGTTACATACCAAGGCGAAGCCGATAATTGAGATTCCAAAGGATTGAGGATGGAATATGAAATTAAATCTTTAAAACCAACAGTAAATATGGTCAGATTTTCTAAGATCCATCCGGTCACGTTATTGGTGACTTTTGCCACCTGCGGAGCAATAGTGACTTCCTTGGGCCAAACCGCTGCCCAAAGCACTGTGCGAGAAATAAAGACTGATACAACTGCAAGAATTCCCGCAATAATAAGGGTTATTCGCTTAGTTTTAATCTGCTTTTGAGTCGGTGGAATAAAAGAGTCCTGACGTTTAGCCGCAGCACTTGTGCTGCGATCGAGCAAAATAGCTAAGAAAACAACCGCAAAACCTGCAACAAAGCCTTGCCCGACGTTTCGAATAATCAATGCTTCGATAACTGGCTTGCCAAGTCCTGGCGCACCAATAAGAGCGGCAATAACTACGAAGGAAACTGCAGCCATAACCGTTTGATTAATTCCCAAAACAATCATCTGCTTGGCCATAGGGATTTGAACTTTTGTCAGAAGCTGCTTTTGCGTTGAACCCATAGATTCTGCAGCTTCAACAGGAGATCTATTAAGGCTTCTGATCGCATGGCTGGTAATGCGAATTGCGATTGGGATGGAGTAAATCATTGTTGCGATTGTTGCTGAGGCCGCACCAATCATAAAGACAAGTGCAATCGGTGCCATATAGACAAGAGTGGGCAAAATCTGAGCTAAATCAAGAAATGGCGTGAGAATTTTGAGCACACGATTGGATAAACCTGCCCAAATACCTAATGGAATTCCAACAGCCAATGAAAGAAGTACTGCAGCCAATGTCATTGCAATGGAGTCCATAGTGAACTGCCACATTCCCAGAGCACCACATGCAAGTAAGAGCGAGACTGATAGCAGGGCAGTTCGCCATTGACTTGTTGCATAAACGGCAAAAGCAATTAGTCCAACGACACCTAACCAACCAATGACTGGAATAACTGAGTTGGGTGCTGGGACTGCGATGAGATTTCTGATCCCCTGAACAAAGCCATCAATTGCCCCACGAATAGGATTGAAGAAATAGATGAATGCGGGGCTTTCAGTTCTATTTCCGCGTAGGTCAAGCGCTTTTTGTCCAACAAAGCTAGTAAAAGAAGTGTTTTCATATGTATCTATCTGCAAAGTATTTTTTCCATGCAACAAGCGACCCAGCAAAATCCATACCGTGACAGAGGCCAGAAGAAGGTAGGACTTACGAACTTTCATTAAAGGCCACCAGAAATTAACCGCAAAACATCCTCGCTAGAGACAATTCCTAATGCTTTTCCATTGTCATTGACCCGTACTGGTTTATGAGCCTGCAAAATTACTTGAGCCGCTTCAGCTCGTGGTGCAAGCGGATAACTTCTTGCTGCATATCACGGCGGATAAGTGGGTCAAGTGCTGAGAATGGCTCATCTAAGAAAAGAACCTTAGGATCTACAGCTAATGCACGTGCTAAGCCAACACGCTGTTGCATTCCACCTGAGAGTTGTTCTGGATATGCATGTGAATAGCCCTGCAAGCCAACGAGTTCAATTACTTCATTTGCTCGCTTATGTCGATCGGCCTTGTTAACACCATTGATTTCAAGTGAGTAAGCAATGTTGTCAATGACATTACGGTGAGGTAATAAACCAAAGTGTTGGAAAACCATAGAAAAACGAGTCTTACGAAGTTCACGCAGACGGGCATTATCAACTTTTAGAATATCTTCGCCTTCAAAAGTCATTGAACCTTGAGTTGGTTCAATCAAACGGGTCATGCAACGAACTAGAGTTGATTTACCAGATCCTGAAAGACCCATTACTACGAAAACTTCACCCGGTGCAACATCAAAAGAAACATCGCGGACCGCAATTGTGTTGCCAGTTTGTGCGCGAAGCTCAGATCGAGAAAGGTTTACAAGTGGTGAGCCGACTACCTTGTCAGCATTGGCGCCAAATACTTTCCATAGATTCTTTACAGAAATCATTGGTGCGCCAGATGCCATTTATCCATCTCCCCTATCTGAAAACCAGCCAGATTTACTAGGAGCATTGTTAGTCCAAATGTGTTTGATTTCAAGGTATTCACTCAAACCATGCTCGCCTAATTCACGGCCGATGCCAGATTGCTTGTATCCACCCCACTCGGCAGCTGGCTTATATGGCCCAAAATCATTAACCCAGATTGTTCCGTGACGAAGAGCGCTAGCCACACGAGCAGCCTTTTCGGAATCCTTTGACCATAAGCCACCTGAGAGTCCAAATGGCGTGTCATTAGCAATCGCAATTGCCTCTTTTTCGCTATCAAAGACTTCTACCGTCATGACAGGACCAAAAGATTCCTCTTGAACACAAAACATCTTTGTATCGCAGTTATCTAAAACTGTTGGCAAGAAATACCAGCCTTTTGCATGCTCGCTTTTCTCGCTGCGCTTACCACCAACTAATAATGTGGCACCTTCAGCAACACCCTTTTCAACATACTTAATAACACTTTCTAAATGTGACTTACTAATAAGTGGTCCGGTCTCTGCCGTTAAATCATCCGGCCCGCCCAGGCGAATCTGGCCGGCTCTGCGCACAATCTCTTTAACCACACGATCATGAATGGAGCGCTCAACAATTAGACGTGTCCCAGCAGAACAGACTTGGCCTGAGTGCAAAAATGCGGCCGTTACTGCGTTATCAATTGCAGCATCTATATCGGCATCAGCAAAAATAATGTGTGGATTCTTTCCACCTAGCTCTAGAGCTAGGCGCTTAACGGTTGAAACTGCCGCCTTCATAATTGTTTGACCCGTCTTTAACCCGCCAGTAAAGGAAACCATGTCAACGCGTGGATCATTAATTAAATTGTGACCAACGACTGAACCTGGACCTAGAACTAAGTTTGCAACACCTTTTGGTGTGCCGGCCTCTTCTATGGCTTGCATGAGTGCAATTGCACTTTGTGGAGATAGTTCAGATGGCTTAACAATAAAAGAACACCCTGCAACAAGGGCTGGGGCTACCTTCCAAGCAATTTGTAGAAGCGGGTAGTTCCACGGACCAATGAGTGAACACACACCCAGTGGTTCATGAACGATACGGCTACTTATGTGAGAAATACCCACATCTACAACACGATCGTGTTGCTTTAAACCAAGGGCAGCAAAGTGGCGAAAAGTAGCTATGACATCTGCAATGTCATATTCAGCTTCAATGATGCGCTTTCCTGTGTCATCACTTTCCTTTTTTGCAATTGCTTTTAAATCGCGCTCGAGTATGTCAGCAATCTTTGCAACTAGTGCGCTGCGCTGCTCAAAACTCCACGAAGTAAAGACACCGGAATCAAAAGATGATCTGGCCGCAGTGATGGCATCTAAAACATCTTCTGGTGTGGCCTGTGAAACGGTAGCAACAACTCTTTGATCATGCGGGCTGTGCACATCGTGTACCCCACCATCAGATGCGCTTTTCCAAGCACCATTGATATAGAGCGTTGCGACCATCTACTTAATCTAGTTCGCTCTTGCGCTTTGCCACAAACTCATCGAGTTCTTGCTTCATACGTGGATCCATCTCTGGTTGCACATACTCTTCAAGTTTTTTCACATAAATCTCAGCAGCTCGTGCCTTTGTATCTTTTGCTCCAAGTCTCATCCAGCGCTCATAGTTATCACTATTGGTTAGGAACGGACGGTAGAAACAGTCACGGAATCGCTCCATGGTGTGGGCTGCTCCTAGAAAGTGACCACCATGGCCAACTTCAACATGAGCATCAAAGGCCAGGGACTCAACGTTAAATTCAAGCGGAGTGAACTCAGTCATCAGAGATTGAAGGATTTCGATATCAACCACAAACTTCTCATAGCAAGAGACAAGACCGCCCTCTAACCAGCCTGCTGTGTGCATGACCCAGTTAGTTCCAGATAAGAATGTAGGCATCATCGTCATCATTGTTTGATAAGCAGATTGAGCGTCAACTGTTTGTGAAGAGTTTAAGCCGCCACCTCCACGAAATGGAAGGTTAAAGCTGCGGGCAATCTGGCCAGTACAGAGCAGGCCAATTCCTGACTCGGGAGTGCCAAATTGAGGTGAACCTGATTGCATATCAATGTTTGAAAGGAATGACCCAAAGACAATTGGGCATCCTGGGTTGAGAGTTTGAGCTAGCGCAATTCCGGTCAGAGCTTCGGCAATTTGCTGTGCAAGTGTTGCTGGAATTGTAACTGGGCTCATTGCACCCATCAAAAGAAATGGGGTAACAACAACTGGCTGTCCTGCAAGAACGTATTCACGCATTGAATCGAGCATGCGATCATCCCAGCGAAGTGGTGAATTACAGTTGACAAGAGAGATAAGTGCTGGAGTATCTTCAATTGATTTGCGACCACCGAAGATAATCTCAGAGATTGCAATAACATCTTTTGCATTTTGCGCAGTTACAACGTTACCCATAAAGAATTTATCAGTCAGGGTTGCCGCGGCGTATGCCATATCTAAGTGGCGTGAATCAAGTGATAAATCATTAGGCTCACAGACAACACCGCCGACGCTATCTAAGGCGTCATAGCTTTGTGCTAACTTACAAAAATTCTCATAATCTTTAAAAGTCGCATCGCGACGAACATCGCCTTCGCGAACAAATGGTGGGCCATACACACCACCGAAGACCATTGAGTCTCCACCGATTTGAACATTGTTCTTTGGATTACGTGCCTGCAGGTTGAACTGGCTTGGAGCCTTAGCAACTTGCTTCAAAATCCATTCAGGATCGAACTTAACGTTATTGTCTTCTACAGTCTGACCGTTTTCGCGCAAGAGATCGATTGCCCATGGACTCATGAACTCAATACCGATTTCAGAGACGATGCGCTTCCAACCAAGGGTCAGCGTTGCCATCGATTCTTCGCTCAAGATTTCATAGCGGGGCATCTTGTTAATAAAGCTCACGGTTAATTCCTCACCTGTAGTAGTAGTTCGATATTAATAGCGTTGTGGCGCTATTGACCTTGAACACGCACGAGAATACTCTTAAGTTATGGAACTATGGTTCCATATAGTGGAACCTTCGAAGGAGGTGAAAGATGGCCGAACTTCATAGCGGCACGCAAGCAATTGATCGCGCATCTTCACTCTTGATTCACATTTTGGAATCACAGACTCCTCCACTACTTACAGAGCTTTCACGAATTTATGGTTTACCAAAGAGCACGACATCTCGAATCTTGAGTGCACTTGAGCGCCAAGGATTACTGCTGCGCGATCGCAACGGTGCCTACATTGCCGGTTCTGTTCTCACTCAGTTTGCTCGTGGGCAAAACCATGACTCAATTCTTGTTGCACGCATGCACTCAATCTTAGAAGTTCTAGCTAATAGAACTGGTGAAACGGCTAATTTGGCAGTTGCAGGTAATGGTGACCTTAAGTTAATTGATCAAGTAGATGGTCAATACCTCTTATCTGCAACTAACTGGGTTGGAAAATCTGTTCCCTATCACGCTTCAGCTCTTGGCAAAGTTTTACTTGCCTATGCAGTAGTGAGCATTCCTGCAGGTCGCCTGGAAAAGCGAACATCAAAAACTATCACCTCTCGCTCAAAGCTTTTAGAAGAGTTGGAAACTGTGCGCAAAAAAGGCTACGCCCTCATCATTGATGAGTTAGAAGAAGGTTTAGTAGCAGTAGCAGCACCAATACGCGAGCACGATGGCCGCGTAGTTGGTGCAATATCTGTTTCTGGTCCATCAACTCGATTGACTCAGAAAGATCTCATCAAGATTGGTGAAATGATTATTGATGAAATCGCAACACTTCAAGCAAACAACGATGGAAAGATAGGTGCGGCATGACACATGACGAGATTATCAAAGCTCTCTTTGACGAAACCCTTGTCGGAAATGCTCCAGCGGTTCTCGAACTGACTAATCAAGGCATTGCAGAAGGAATGACACCTGGCGTCATCCTCTTTGATGCTCTGATTCCGGCTCTGGAAGAAGTTGGTGCACGTTTTGAGCGCGGAGATTTCTTTGTTCCAGAGATGCTTATTTCAGGTAAGGCGATGTCGGGAGCACTTAACGTGCTGCGCCCATTGCTAGCTGAAACTGGTGCTGAGACTGTTGGAACTTTCTTAATGGGCACAGTCAAGGGCGATGTGCACGATATTGGTAAGAACCTTGTAAACATCATGCTCGAAGGCGCCGGATTTGAAGTTATCGATCTAGGTGTTCAGGTACCACCTGAGAAGTTTGTTGCAGCAATTCAAGAGCACAAGCCAGACATCGTTGGTATGTCAGCGTTCTTAACAACGACTATGCCAATGTTTAAGGTCAACATTCATGAAATCACTAAGGCTGGTTTGCGTGATCAAGTAATCATCATGGTTGGTGGAGCACCTGTAACACAGGAATATGCCGATGTTGTTGGAGCCGATGGCTTTGCAGCTGATGCATCAACTGCAGTTCGAGTTGCTAAAGATCTGATTTCAAAAAAGCGTGCTTCGGTTCCTGCTTAAGGCATAAATATGTTAAAAAAACTTCTACCTTTTGTTGAGCATGTCATAAAGAAACCCGTGTGGGACTGCCGCATGTGTGGACAATGTGTGCTTCACTCAACAGGTATGACATGTCCAATGACATGTCCAAAGACTCTTCGCAACGGGCCTTGTGGTGGCGTTCGCGAAAACGGTAATTGTGAAGTTATTCCAGATATGCAATGTGTATGGCTCAAGGCTTATGCGCCTTCAAGGATCTTCATCGTGGATTAACTTGATTACAAAGCGCGATCAGCAAACTCCTGCTGGTTGGTCAACAAAAGATAGTGCGCACTAATGTCACTAATGCGCGAGAAGTTAGAAAACACTAACGAGGCTGTCTTCACCGCCGAATTCCCATCCCTTGATGGCGGCGGAATGGCTAAGGTTGAAAAAAATGCCGCCCGCCTGGCTCCGTGGTTTGTTGGTGTGAATGCAACTGATAACCCTGCAGCACATGCTCATGCTTCAAATACTGCCTCTGCTATTGCTATGAAAATGCATGGAATTGAACCCATCATGCAGATTGTTTGCCGCGATAAGAACCGTCTAGCTATTCAAGCTGACATGATGGGCGCTGCCTTACATGGAATTGAAAACATCTCACTTCTTACTGGTGATGATGTAACTGCTGGAGATGAGCCTGAAACCCGCAGAGTCTTTGATATCGATAGCACTCAAGCAATCAATATCGCCCGAATTATCACTACTGGCAAATACCTTTCAGGTCGCAAAATCGATCCTGCCCCAGATTTCTACATCAGCGCAGTTGAAAATCCATCGGCTCCCCCATTTGATTATCGTATTGAACGCGCACTTAAGAAGTATCGCGCTGGCGCAAAGTATCTTCAGTTGCAGATTTGTTATCACACGGATCGCCTTGAGAAGTTTTGCGCCGGGGTTGCCAAGATTGCTCCTGACTTAAAGTTGATTCCAACGATTGTTTTAGTAAAAAACGCTAAGCCAATGTCATTTATGCATGACAAGGTGCCCGGAATTGATATCCCACAGGACACAATCAAGCGCGTTTCTTCTGCTGCCGATCAAGCTGAAGAGGCATACAAGTTGACAGTGGAATTAGCCAAGCATGCAATGACTTTGCCTTCTGTGCGCGGTTTACATGTTACAGATTTTAGACATGATGATTCACTCGACCGCTTTATGTACGACCTCGGACAGAAACCAAGAAACTAACTAGGAGCCCCTATGCACACAGTCCTGACTTCACCCGGCAAAACCGTAACGATTGGCCATGACCAGCCATTTTGTATTATCGGTGAGCGCATCAACCCAACAGGACGTAAGAAGTTTCAAGAACAACTTCGTGCGGGAGATCTATCTGCTATTGAAAAAGATGTTGCTGCCCAAGTAGCTGGTGGCGCAGATGTACTAGATGTGAATATGGGTGTTCCACTAACAGATGAACCAGAACTGCTGAGAAAAGCAATCACTTTAGTCCAATCCCTTACAGATCTTCCTATCTGTATTGACTCATCCGTCATTGAAGCTTTACAGGCTGGACTTGAGACTTACCAAGGTAAAGCGTTAATAAATAGCGTTACTGGTGAAGATGATCGCATGGAGTTAGTTCTTCCTTTAATTAAAAAGCATGGCGCAGCCATTATTGCCTTGCCTAACGATGAAACAGGTATTCCACAAACTGCTGCAGAGCGAATGATTATTGTTGAAAAAATAGTTCGCACTGTTGAAAAGCACGGGATTCCTCTAGAAGATCTTGTGATTGATCCGCTTGCAATGACAGTTGGCGCTGATCCCGATGCGGTCAAGAACACGCTAGAAACGATCTACTTGATACGAGAAAAGTACGGCCTAAATATGACTCTCGGTGCATCAAATATCTCATTTGGCCTTCCACACCGCCATGCACTCAATGCCGCCTTTTTGCCAGCAGCAATGGCAATGGGTTTAACAAGTGCTGTAATGGATTCGCGCACGCCTGCAATCGTTGAAGCAGTGCGTGCAGCAGACTTGCTACTTGGTCTTGATCCTTGGGGAACTAATTGGATTATGCGCTATCGCGCAATGGAAGCAGCAAAAGCTGCCGCTGAAGGGAATTAATTATTAGTAAAAAAGAGTTAGATCCATCTCTCATACCAACACACGACGGTACTGGGCGGGTCAAGCTTGCCTTCACATCTCTTGAAAAAGATGGTTCTATCGGTTCTCAAAAGACAATTACCGTTCCAACGGGAGTAAGTGCTTTTGATGCTGCTTCTTGGAATGGAATCGCAATCGATTCCACTTGTGGTGGTTATGGCACATGCAAGAAGTGCCGCATCAAAGTTACTGCTGGTGATGTTGAACCATCTAAGTTAGATTTTCGTGCCTTTACTGCAACTGAAATCAAAGATGGTTGGCGCTTAGCCTGCTTAGTGCGCACAGCAAAAGATATTTCAGTAGATGTACCCCCTCTAACTACCCGACCTAAAGCTGCCACCGTTGGAGTCGGTCGCCAAGTTATTTTGCGACCAGCGGTTCAAAAGCGCTACATCGAGTTAGAAGAACCATCGCTCTCTGATCAGCGCACCGACATTGTGCGTATCTTTGAGGCAGTTGATGATATTGAGGGCATTGCAAGTCTTGCATCTATGCGAGAGCTCCCCCGCATTCTGCGTGCATCTAACTACAAAGTAACAGCCGTCTTTGCTGATCAAGATTTTCTTGGAATTGAAGCTGGTGACACAACCCATCTTCGCTATGGAATTGCATATGACTTGGGAACGACAACAGTTGTTGCCACCTTACTTGATCTCAATACTGGAACTCCAGTAGCCGTAAAATCAATGCTCAATAAGCAACAACCATTTGGTGCAGATGTAATTACTCGCATTAGTGCAACAATGCTAGATGCCGATGCTCTTGCAAAACTAAGCGGATTAGCCCAAGAAACCTTGAATCAGCTAACACAAGAGGTCTGTATTGAGGCCGGAATAAATCCTCACCATGTTTATGAATTGGCTATCGCAGGCAATGCCACTATGACCCAGCTTCTCCTTGGCATTGATCCAGAACCATTGGGAGTAGCTCCTTTTATTATGGCTAGTGCTAGTTATCCAAATATTTCTGTTAAGGAGATTGGTATTTCCGTTCATCCACTTGCCAAGGCTGTAATCATGCCTTCTCTCGGGGCATATGTTGGTGGAGACATCATCGCTGGCGCTCTGGCCTCGGGTATGGATCGCGATAAGCGCTTGCGCCTGTTTATCGATGTTGGCACAAACTGTGAAATTGTTTTAGGTGATGGTGACAAGATTCTTGCAACGGCTGCCCCCGCAGGTCCTGCATTTGAAGCTGCCAGCATTAAATGTGGGGTGAGAGCAGCTTCCGGTGCTATTGAGACCATCAAAGTTGTTGATGGTGAATTAGAAATTGGAACTATTGATGATGCTCCAGCTATTGGAATCTGTGGTTCAGGGCTAGTTGATGCGTGCGCTTCACTCGTACAAGTGGGCTTACTTGATCATTCAGGCAAGTTTGTTTCTGATGAAGTGGCATTAGCTATTTCGCCAAAGCTTGCCAGCCGTCTAGTCACTCGTGAAGGTGAGCGCGTATTTGTTCTCACTTGGAGCAAAGCAGTTGGTGACCTTTCTGACTGCGTTTATCTCACTCAACGTGATGTGCGTGAACTTCAGTTTGCAAAGGCAGCGATCGCTACTGGTTGGGCGCTTTTATTAGAAGAGTTCGGTGTGCATGAGTCTGAAATCCAACAAGTACTACTTGCTGGCTCATTTGGTTCCTACCTATCTCCTTCTTCTGCAGTCAAAATTGGATTAGTCCCAAAGCTCTCAGTGATGCGCATTATGTCTGCAGGTAACGTTGCAGGAGAGGGTGCAAAGATGGTTCTACTATCTGCCCAAGAGAGAAATGGTGCACAAGCTCTCCTTGAAGAGATTGATTACATCGAATTATCTGATCGCGAAGATTTCAACGATAAGTTCGTTGAACGTCTTGCTTTTCCTGCATGAGCATTGGCGTAGTCGCCTGCGGGGCTCTTGCTACCCACATTGCCGATATTGCAGGCGCAGAATCACTCGATATCACTATCTATCCCCTTCCTCCCTTACTTCATAATCGTCCAGAAAAGATTGCTGGTGAAGTTGATTTGTTGCTCAGTGAAATCAAAGATAAGCATTCTAAGTGCGCCGTCGCATATGCCGATTGTGGAACCTATGGAGCACTCGATGCCGTCATTGCAACCCATGGCGTAAAGCGTCTTGGAGGTAATCATTGCTATGACATCTTTGCAGGTTCCAAAAGAATTGAAGAACTAATGGAATCAAATGCTGGCACATATTTCTTGACAGACTTTCTCGTGAAATCATTTCATCGAAGTGTCATGGTTGAACTGGGTTTAGACAAGCGACCTGAACTGCGTGATGATTATTTTAAGAACTACTCTCGAGTAATCTGGTTGGCACAACAACCAACCAAAGAACTAGAGGAACTAGCCTTACAAGCGGCGGCAAGTATTGGTTTACCACTTGAGATTCAAAATGTGGGATATGGTCAATTAGCCGAGCAAGTTAGAGAATTACTTAGCAACTAGCAATACATCAATGGCCTTGAGGACAATTGGTGACAACAAAGATTTATCAACCTCATTGCGTAATCGTTCAATCATCGCCGGAGTCCAGAATTGGACAATGTGGTGAGCTACTTTGATTTCAGGTGCATCTGTAATTGGAAAATTTGCTGCTATCTGATTAGCCATCCGCACGATTGATGCTAACTGGACATCTCCTTCAATGTGTGTTTCCACCATCGCACCAGGACCTTGTGCACTAGGTGTGACTTCAACTGCAGTTACTTTGTATTCAGGACAGTTAGTCGCCCAATCTGAAAAATCAGTTGTGATCACATTTGCGCCACTTTCTGGGAAATGGAATGTTGTGTAAACAACCCCGGCTGGGACTTCATCAGTAATACGGGCGCGCATAATGGTTTCACCCACGCGGGATGAAAGTTTGACCCACGAGCCATCTGTAATTCCACGAAGTTGGGCATCAGATTCGTGCAGATCCAAAATATCTTCTTTGTGCCAGATAATATTTTGCGTGCGACGTGTTTGTGCGCCTACGTTGTACTGGCTCAATACGCGCCCAGTAGTAAGTAATAGCGGAAATTTGCGTGTGGCCTTTTCATCAGTTGCAACATAAGGGGTGCGAACAAATTGGCCCAAACCCCGCATAAAACTATCAATATGCATCGTAGGAGTTCCATCTGGATTGGCCTCATTACACGGCCACTGCAAACTGCCTACTTCATCTAGTTTTTTGAATGAAACACCAGCAAATGTTGGTGTTGTTGCTGCAATCTCATCCATAATTTCTGCTCCACTGCCATAAGACATTGGATATCCCATTGCAGTTGCAAGATCACATGTAACTTCGAATTCACTCTTTCCAGTTGGGGATTTCATTACTGGGCGAACACGGTTAATGCGGCGCTCGGCGTTAGTGAATGTGCCATCTTTTTCTAAAAATGATGTACCCGGCAAGAAAACATGTGCAAACTTAGAAGTTTCATTTAAGAACAGATCCTGCACAATGACCATATCCATTGCGCGAAGGGCTGCGTGAACGTGAGAGGTATTTGGATCAGATTGGGCAATGTCTTCACCTTGAACGTAGAGTCCACGGTAATTTCCAGCAAGAGCTGCATCAAACATATTCGGAATTCGCATTCCAGGCTCAGAATCTAATGTAACACCCCACTTGTCATTAAAAATCTTGCGGGTATCAGGATTTGAAATGTGACGATAGCCTGGCAACTCATGTGGGAATGAACCCATATCGCATGAACCTTGAACGTTGTTTTGTCCGCGCAGTGGATTAACCCCAACACCTTTACGGCCAATATTTCCTGTGACCATTGCAAGGTTTGCTATACCCATCACCATGGTTGAACCTTGGCTGTGCTCTGTTACACCAAGACCATAATAAATAGATCCATTAGGCGCTGAAGCAAATAGTCGAGCTGCTTTACGGATTTCTTGTGCCGGTACGCGAGAGGAAGCCTCAAGCACTTCTGGTGAATTTTCAGGAAGTGAGATAAAAGCCTCCCACTCTTTAAAGGATTTTGCTTCACACCTAGAATTAATAAACTCACGTTTTGCTAAACCTTCAGTCACAATTACATGCGCAAGAGCATTAATTACTGCAACGTTTGTACCTGGCATTAACTGCAAGTGATGGGCTGCAACAACACCTGGCGTACGAACGAGTGGAATCACACGTGGATCAACGACAATGAGTTTGGCACCTTTTCGAATGGCTTTCTTCATTCTGGATGAAAAGACTGGGTGAGCTGTTGTTGGATTAGCGCCAATTAACATAATGACATCGCTGTGCTCAACTGATTCAAAATCTTGGGTTCCAGCTGATGTTCCAAATGCTTGGCCAAGGCCATAGCCCGTTGGCGAGTGGCACACACGAGCGCAAGTATCAACGTTGTTATTAGCAAAAGCTGCTCGAACCATTTTTTGCACTACGAAGACTTCTTCATTTGTGCATCGAGAAGAAGTTATTCCACCAATAGCATTTCGGCCTGATTCAGATTGAATCTTCTTTAAGCCAGTTGCAGCAAAAGAAATCGCCTCTTCCCATGAAACTTCTTTCCATGGATCTGTGATTGCATTTCGAATCATTGGCTTTGTAATGCGATCTGAGTGTGTGGCATAGCCATATGCAAATCGGCCCTTAACACAAGAGTGACCTTCATTTGCGCCACCATCTTTGAGCGGAACCATGCGAACTAACTTGTCTCCACGCTTTTCAGCTTTGAATGAGCAACCAACACCACAATAAGCACATGTTGTAATAACTGAGGATGTTGGCGCACCAATTGTGAGCAAGGTTTTTTCAGTTAATGCACCAGTTGGGCAAGCCTGAACGCAAGCGCCGCAAGAGACACATTCGCTTTCAATGAAGGAGGTACCAGAAGATGAAACACGAGCTTCAAATCCACGATTCTCAATTGTTAGCGCGAAGGTGCCTTGCACTTCATCGCAGGCTCGAACGCATCGATTACAGACAATGCACTCAGTTGAATCAAATGTGAAGTACGGATTTGACTCATCTTTTGCTAGATCTAGGTGAGTTGAAGTTGCTGCATAGCGGCTATCGGTAATTCCAATCTTTTTTGCAACACCATGAACTTCGCACTCTTCCCCTGTTGCACACTCTGCTGGGTGATCAGAGAGATAGAGCTCCATAACACCTTTACGAAGTCGATCTAGCTTTTCAGATTGGGTAACAACTTTCATTCCATCTGCAACCGGAGTTGTACAAGAAGAAGGTGTTCCGTTGCGTCCATCTACTTGGATTACGCACAAGCGACACGAACCAAAAGCCTTTAGACGATCAGTTGAACACAACTTTGGAATATCTATGCCCGCCATCGATGCCGCACGCATGATGGAGGTTTCTGCTGGAACCGTTATTGATTTCCCGTCGATTTCAAGGCTGACCTGTTCACTCTTATTGCTTGCAGGTGTGCCGAAATCATGCTCATGAATCAGTGTCATCGTCGGCTCACCTCCCCGGTGAAGTCCTCAGGGAAGTTAATCATCGCACTTTTTACTGGCATTGGGGTTAAACCGCCCATGGCACACAGTGATCCATCGGTCATAACCTCGCACAAATCCAATAGAAGCTTCTTATTCTCATCCACCTTCACGCCTTGAATAATCAGATCGATTGTTTCAACACCTCGTGTGGAACCGATTCGACATGGTGTGCACTTGCCGCAGGACTCAAGGGCGCAAAATTCCATTGCAAAACGTGCTTGCTGCGCTAAATCAACTGATTCATCAAATACAACTATTCCGCCATGTCCTAGCATTCCACCGGCTGCTAACATTGATTCATAATCTAAAGAAGTTTCAAACTTATCTGCTCCAAAGTAAGCACCCAATGGTCCACCAACTTGAACAGCGCGCAGAGGTGCACCGCTCAATGTTCCACCACCATAGCCATTGACAATCTCTTCAATAGAAATACCAAAAGGCTTTTCAACAATTCCACCCCGTTTGATATTGCCAGCTAATTGGAAAACCTGTGTACCAAGAGATCTACCAACACCACGTGCTTTATAGGCTGGTGCACCATCTGCCAACACTGCCGGAATTGTTGAAAGTGTTAACACATTATTGATAATTGTTGGTTTACCAAACAAACCCTCAAGGGCAGGTAGTGGTGGCTTGGCACGAACTACTCCACGCTTTCCTTCAATGCTCTCCAACATCGCTGTTTCTTCACCACACACATAGGAACCGGCACCCACCCGAATCTTTAATTCAAAGGCATGCTTGCTTCCAAGAACTGAACTTCCTAGCCAACCGAATGCATGAGCAATATCGATAGCCTTTTGCAAAGTTTTAATTGCATATGGGTATTCAGAACGTAGGTAAACAATGCCTTCTGTGGCACCTACTGCAATAGCTGCAATAGTCATACCTTCGATGAGTGTGTAAGGATCTCCCTCAATGAGCATGCGGTCGGCAAAAGTTCCGCTATCGCCTTCATCTGCGTTGCAACAAATGTATTTCTGGTCACTGACTGCATCAGCAACTGTCTTCCACTTAATACCTGCCGGAAATCCTGCCCCACCACGTCCGCGCACGCCTGATTCTTTTACTTCTTCAATAATTTCTTCTGGGCTTAGAGATATAGCACGGCGCAAGCCGACTAATCCCCCATGTGTTTCATAGTCTGAAAGTGAAAGTGGATCAATGATTCCAACGCGTTTAAAAGTCACACGATCTTGGCTAGCTAGCCATTGAATCTTCTCACTCTCCCCAAGAGATAATTTATGAGCACCACCGTGCATGAAATCTGCAGCAATGAGTGAATCAATATCTTCAACGTTAACTGGTCCATAGGCTATTCGGCCCTTATCCGTTTCAACTTCCACCATTGGCTCTAACCACAGCGCTCCGCGTGAACCATTGCGAATAATTGTTGCGCCGCTGACCTTTTGTGCAATTGCCACGGCAACTTCATCTGCACCAACAGAGATAGCGGCACTATCACCTGGAACGTAGATCTTCATGTGCGTGCCTTTGCAATCTTTTCAACGCTGGCACGTCCAATTATTGCCCCGTTCACCATGGCGCTAGGTCCCAGCGCACAATTACCGAAGCAGTAACCATCATGTACTTCTTTACCAAACTTGGCTTTCACATCTTTTTCTAATTGGCGAGATCCCACCGCTTGGCATGCCTCAGCCACACAGACAGAAATATGGTTATCAGCTGGTGGCTCGGTAAGTAGGTCGTGATAAAAAGTTAAGACACCATGAACATCAGCCCGTGACTTATTGAAGAAATTGGCAACTAATGTGACATCTTCTTTATGCACGTAACCAAACTCTTTTTGAAGAGCTTGCAAGGCCATGAGGACTGCCCCTTTTTCTTCGCGCAAGGTTGCAAGAACAGCTAATGCTGCCTCTTGTGACCAAGTCGAATACTTCATTAGAACAATCCAACTACCTTTCCATCCACATAATCAATACGCTCAGCCGCTGGAATCTTAGGAAGACCTGGCATTGTCATGATTTCTCCACAGATCATCACGATAAATTCTGCACCTGCTGAGAGCTTTACTTCACGCACATTAATGGTGTGACCACTTGGAGCACCGCGCAGAGCTGCATCAGTTGAGAAGGAATACTGCGTTTTTGCCACACAGATTGGGAAGTGCCCATATCCAGATGCTTCAAGCTCTTTGAGCTTTGTGCGCACCTTTGCATCAGCTGTTACCTCTTTAGCGCCATAAATCTTCGTAGCTACGGCATTGATTTTCTCCCACAATGTCGCACTATCTTCATATACAAAAGTCATGGCTTGAGGCTTCTCACATAGTTCAACAACAGCATGTGCTAAATCAGCTGCTCCCTTACCACCATCAGCCCAATGAGTTGCCAAAACAATTTTCACTCCTAGCTTTTCAACACGAGAGCGTAGAAGTTCAACTTCAGCCTTCGTATCACTCGTGAAGTTGTTGATTGAAACAACTAACGGGAGGTTATAGACCTTAGTGATGTTATTAATATGACGCTCAAGGTTCACAAGACCCGCCTCTAGTGCTGGCAAGTTCTCCTCTGTGATTGTCTTTAGGTCTGCACCGCCGTGGTATTTGATTGCACGAATCGTTGCGACTAATACACAAGCAGAAGGACGTAGTCCAGATTTGCGACATTTGATATCAATAAACTTCTCAGCACCAAGGTCTGCGCCAAAGCCAGCTTCAGTAACAACATAGTCAGCTAATTTCATCGCAGAGGTTGTAGCAACAACGGAGTTGCAACCGTGAGCGATATTGGCAAAAGGTCCCCCATGAATAAAGGCTGGAGTATTTTCTAAAGTTTGAACCAAGTTTGGTTGGAAAGCATCTTTCAAAATGACTGTCATGGCGCCTTGCGCTTTGAGATCACTTGCAAGAACTGGCTTCTTATCTTTTGTATAACCGACAACGATTTTGCCAATTTTTTCTTTCAAATCCTCGATAGATGTTGCAAGGCAGAAGATTGCCATGATTTCTGAGGCCACAACAATGTCGAAGCCGTCACTGCGTGGGTAACCATTGCCGACGCCACCAAGTGATGCAACTATTTCACGCAAAGCTCGATCATTCATATCAACTACGCGCTTCCAAGAGATACGACGCACGTCGATATTGAGTTCATTGCCATGGTGGATGTGGTTATCTAGTAGGGCTGCAAGTAAGTTGTTTGCAAGTGCTATAGCGTTGAAATCTCCAGTGAAGTGAAGATTGATATCTTCCATGGGAACAACCTGGGCATAACCACCACCTGCTGCGCCACCCTTCATTCCAAAGACTGGACCAAGAGATGGTTCTCGCAAGGCAATCATTGCATTCTTGCCAATATGGCGAAGAGCATCCCCTAGACCAACAGTTGTAGTTGTCTTTCCTTCACCTGCAGGTGTTGGGCTAATGGCAGTTACCAAAATCAACTTTGAGTTTTCGCGCTTTGGAAGTGCGGTTAAGTACTTAAGATTTACCTTCGCCTTGTACTTTCCATAAGCCTCTAAGTTGTCTGCATCAATTCCTAAGCTGGCACCTATTTCGGTGACTGGCTTCATTGTTGCAGCTTGTGCAATTTCTATATCTGACATTTTTTATCCCTTAGCTTCACGAATTGCACTGGTTAGCGCAGGTATTACTTGATGTAGATCTCCGATGATTGCGTAATCTGCATAGCTGAGAATTGGAGCCTCTGGATCTGTATTGATGACAACGATTGTCTTACTGTTCTTCATACCTGCGATGTGCTGCATCGCACCTGAGATACCAGCTGCAATGTAGAGATCTGGTGCAACTTTTGTTCCTGTCTGCCCCACTTGTTCAGCGTGTGGACGCCATCCTGAACTTGTTACAACGCGAGAACAACCAACTGTCCCCCCAAGTAAATTAGCAAGCTCTTCGATCTGACCAAACCCATCTGGGCCACCAACACCGCGCCCACCAGAGACAATGACCTTGGCATCGACAAGTGTTACACCACCCTTTGATTCACCAGCATCACGACTTAGAACTTTAACTGCATAATCTTGTGGTTCTAGTGCAGGTTCGAACTCTGCAACAGTTGCTGCGCCGCCATTTACAGATTCTGGCTCTGTTGAAAATGCTAAAACGCTTGCAATTAAAAGATCTGAGTGGACATTTGCAGACTCAATGAGATTTCCTGCCCAACGTGCGCGAAGCACATGATGAGGTGAGCCTAAAGTAATCTCTGAACACTCAGCTGCCATTGGAAGGTCTAGAAAAGCAGCTAAATGCGCTAACTGTTCATTTCCACGTGGGCTTCCAGCGGCTAATACAGCTGCTGGCTTGAGCTTTTCAACTAAGTCTTTAAGGGCACGGCCAGAGGCCATAGGTGTGTAATCAGTCAGGTTTGCATGATTTGCAACGTGTAAGACCTTTGCACCGTACTCACCAACGATGCCAGCAAGGGCTGCACCTTCTTTACCTATAACAACAGCTTCAATATCTTGACCTAACTTACGAGCTGCAGTTAATGCGCGAAGTGAGAGCTGATCTAATTCACCACGATCATGATCTATGAGCACAAGAATCATTAGAAGGCTCCAATCTTCTTGAGAACTTCGACTAACGCAGGAACAGCCTCTGGGCCATTGCCTAACACTTCAGCACCTTTTGCTTTAGATGGTGCAAGTGCCAAATTAACTTTCTCTAGTTTAGGAACTCTTGGTTCAGCCTTTTTCATATCAACAGGCTTCTTTCGAGCTTGCATACGCCCAGGAACCGATGGATAACGAGGAATATTTAAACCATCTCGTACAGTGACAATTGCAGGAAGAGCAACTTCATAATGCTCACGACCTGCTGCAACCACGCGATCACATACTGCGACACCATTTTCAATCTTCATCGATTTAACGTTGGTAATAATTGGGCGATTGAGTGCATGGGCCACACGTATATGGATTTGATAGCCAGCACTATCGGCTGATTCTGCGCCAAAAATAATCAAGTCAAATTTGGTCTCTTCAGCATTAATTGCATCAACGAGTGCAGCAGCAGTTCCTTGTGGATCCCACTCTTGTCCATCGGTTTCAATCAACACGGCGCGAGTGGCACCGATAGCTAGCTGTGAACGTAGTTGTTCTTCAGCATCAGAAGGCCCAAGAGTAAGAAGGGTCAACGTCTCACCCATTTGTTCAACGAGTTGAACGCCAGCTTCAACTGCATTTTCCTCATGTGGACTGATACCAAAACCTAAATGCTTAGTTTCGATATCGCGTGAATCTGGAGTCAGAATCAAGGTTCCACCAGCTAGTGGAACTCGCTTTAGGCAGACAAGTATGTCCATTATGCAAGGATCCGTTCATTTGAAGGGTCAAATACTGATGTGGCACCAACTTCGGCAATTGAACATGGATAGTGCTCACCAAGATATTCAACAAGGAACTTATTTCCAGCAACAGCTAACTCGGTTGGAAGGTAGGACATAAGGATGTGCTTACCTAACGAAGGTGCAGAACCCGCACTTGTTACATATGAACGACGTCCATGTGCATCTGTGATTGGCTTCTTATCCAATGTAAGGATTGGTTCATTACCCATCATGTAGCGCTTCACACCAGTAGATGATGTGTGATCATCAACAAAGAGTGTGCATAGCATTGCAACAGGCTTTTCAGCGCGGTGCTTTAGATGAGCTTCTTTACCTATAAAATCTTGCTCTTTAAGTTTTGGCGTTTGCATTCCAGCTTCTACAACTGTGTACTCAGTTTCAAGTTCTGGTCCGTATGCCCGGTAGCACTTTTCTAAGCGACCAGTAGTTCCATACACACCAATTCCAACAGGGATTAATCCATGGTTTTTTCCAGCTTCCCAGAGTGCATCCCAAAGGGCTGGACCATCAGCCATAGGAACATAGAACTCCCAACCAAGATCGCCAACGTATGAAATACGAGATGCAAGAACTTTCACGCCCTTGATATCAATTTCTCTACATGTGCTGAACTTAAATGACTCATGGCTCATATCTTCAGAAGTAACTTCTTGTACAATTTTTCTAGCGTTTGGACCCCACAAACCCAGGGTGGTGTAGTCAGAAGTAATGTCTTTGATCTTTGCAGAGCCATCAGCTGGCAATAGATCAGCGAACCATTTCTTATCTGCCATACCGTGTGCACCGCCAGTAACGACGCGGAAGTGATCGGTATCAAGGCGCATGATTGTTAAGTCAGATTTAAATCCACCATTTGGTCCAAGTACAGGTGTGTAAACAACACGACCAATAGCAACATCCATCTGACGCAGGGCTGCCTTTTGCACAACAGCTAAAGCTGATGGACCGGTGATATCAAAGTATGCAAAGGCAGTTAAATCAACGATTCCTGCAGTTTCGCGCATTTGTAGGTGCTCTGCATTGATAATTGGTGACCACCAACGTGATTCCCATTCAGCAGCACGTGGCATAACTTTGTCGCCGAACTTTGCTACTAAATCCTTATTGGATTCATACCAGAACGGGCGTTCCCATCCGGCAGTCTCATAGAAGACAGCGCCAAGGGCAGCTTCGCGCTCATAGTAAGGAGAAAGGCGAACCTTACGATTTGATTCATACTGCTCAAGTGGGTGAACGATTCCATATGTCTTGTTAAAGGATTCAGTCACACGAGATTTAATGTGCTTTTCTTCCTTGTGGTGCTCATGGAAGCGAGCAATGTTTGATGCGTGAAGATCAATATGTGAATCACCTAGAACCATCCATTCAGCTACAGACTTTGCAGTTCCTGGACCTTCCTTAATCCAGACCGCAGCTACTGACCACAGATTCTTAACTTCTGGGGTTTCTCCAAGAATAGGCATTCCATCTGGAGTGTAGGAAAGAATTCCGTTACATGCATATTTTTCTCGAACAGATTCATCGCCAACAATAGATGGCATTAGCTCGTAAGCATGCTCATCTTGGATGTCGAAATCTGCTTGAGTAAATGCAAACTCTGTTGGAGATAGTGCCGCAGTTGCATTCGAAGGAATGTCATCTGGTGTGTAGAGGATTGGACGGTGAGCATATGAGCCGATTTCTAATCCAGTTCCATGTTGGCGCTCATACATGAATACATCCATGTCACGAATGATTGGCCATTCAATATCACCTTTAGTGTCTTTAAAGAATGGAACCGGTCCAATATCTTTCATTTGGTGAACTGCAGGTGTTAGTGGAATGTGTGCTCCAGCCATTGCTGCAAGCTTGGGAGACCAGCATCCAGTTGCAATAACAACATACTCAGCTTCAATTGTTCCTTGATCTGTAACAACTGCCTTAACAACTCCGTTTTCAACTTTAATGTCTTGAACTTCAACGTTTGCAAATGATTGAGCAGCGCCCATCTCTTGGGCTTTCTCGCGCATGATCGTTCCTGTGCGAAGTGAATCAACGACGCCCACAGTTGGCTGGTAATACCCGCCTAAAATGATGCTCTCATCGATGTAGGGCACTAATTGCTTCACTTCTGCAGGAGTAAGGATTCGACCACCATCGATTCCCCAAGACTTTGCAGATGTAATACGACGTGCCAGCTCTTGCATACGTTCTTCTGTGCGAGCAACTTCAATTCCGCCAGTTTCTGTGAAAGTTCCAAACTCTTTGTATTGGCGCATACTTTCTGCGGTAATTGCAGTCATCTCTTTTGAATGATCCACAGGGAAGATAAAGTTAGATGCGTGGCCAGTTGATCCACCAGGGTTAGGAAGAGGTCCCTTATCTATCTGGACTATGTCTTTCCAACCCAGTTTTGCAAGGTGATAGACCATACCGTTGCCGACGATTCCAGCGCCGATAACAACGCACTTTGCCTTTGCAGGTAACTTACTCATAGCTTCATTTCCTTTTTCTGTTGGTGGTGGTTATAAAGACTTACGGATTTCTGATTCAAAACCTTCAACGTGCTCTTTCATTGCCTTTGAAGCTGCCTTTGGATCATTACTTGCGATTGCTTCTAATAAAGCACGGTGTTCGATAATTGCATCAGCTAAATGCTCAACACGATCAAGGGCCAAGAACCAGATGCGAAGGGCATGGGCGTAGTAGTTATCTAGAGCAGCAGTTAGAAATTCATTATGGGTGCATTGGTAAATGTGATGATGAATCCGCTGGTCTAACCCAATCAAAGTTGGCATATCCAAATCACCTTTGATTGCGTTGATTTCCTTAATTAATGCCTTTGTTATCTCTTGATCGGCTGCAGTTGAACGTGTAGCAGCAAGTTCTGCAGCTTTAATCTCAAGGACTGCTCGGGTTTCAGAGAGCTGTGAAAGATTTGCAACATCAACACGGGAAACAAACATGCCACGACGTGGATAGACCTCAACAAGTTTTTCATTTGCTAGCGAGCGCAAAGCTTCACGAATGGGTGTGCGCCCCATCTTTAAGGTGCTCATCAAAGCGCTCTCGCTAATGAGTGATCCTGGTTCTAGTTCTAAAGTAATAATCATTGAGCGAATACGGCTATAGGCAGCCTCCGATAGAGAGGAACTCTCTCTGGAGAGAATATGGATAGCTTGGCTCACAGCTGCGATGATATATCAGTGATATACCAATGCAAAGGGGCGCGAGGGGTCGGATTTAGCTCTAGTAGTACTTGGTAAAGAGCCAGGCTGAGGCCCCGAAGCCAACACTGAGGATGAGCGCCCTATAGAGAATGGCAGGCATTCTTGCGGCATAGCGCCCCCCATACGTTCCACCGATGCTGGCTCCAATGAGTAGGGCGATGACTGCTCCCCAATGGGCCAACCCACTGAAGATATAGATGATGTTAGAGATCAGTGATGTCCAACCAACGATTAAATTCTTAGCTGTATTTAGAGACTTAGGGTCGCGCCTGATATCGCGGGCAAGGACAGCAATCACCATCACGCCTTGGCCAGGTCCGAAATAACCGCAATACAAACCGCTTCCCGCAATTCCTATCTTTTCAACTAGCTCATGGCGAGCTCCTCGATCAGGCTTGGGTTTGATTAAAAATGACAAACTTGCGAAGAGAAGAAGGAATGGAACCATTTTTTCAAATACACCAGGTGGCACGTTAAGCAATAAGAGTGCGCCGATGGTTGAGCCAATAATTGAGATGTAAATAAGTGTCTTATATTCCTGAAAGTAAGCACGCATCTGATCGCGCACAGCAATGAGTGCAAAGAAGTTTGCCGGTGTGACGCCAAGTGCATTTGAAATGGCCGCACTTACAGGCGACATTCCTGTTGCAAGCAAG
Organism: Actinomycetota bacterium; assembly: GCA_010024385.1. Taxonomy (GTDB): domain Bacteria; phylum Actinomycetota; class Actinomycetes; order Nanopelagicales; family Nanopelagicaceae; genus Planktophila. Next base: position 39,373 of record RGHD01000003.1, read on the forward strand.
ACTGGGTAAGAGATAACTGATGCTCCCCCAGCCATTCCATTAATTCCACCGACAAGGATGCCGACTAGGAAGATAATGATGTACTCGAGCATTGGGTAACCATACAATGCGCGCATGGCTATGGATATAGAGATTCGCTACTTTGCGGCTGCGCGAGCCGCGGCTGGAGTAAGCAGTGAGCGCGTGAATCCGGCATCGCTCTCAACCATCCTCACTCAAGTCACTGCCAATAATCCAGCACTGGCTCGCGTTATTGAGCAATGCTCATTTCTAGTTGATTCAGTCGCGGTCAATGACATGGATATGCCCATCAAGGCCGGCAGTTTTATTGATGTCCTGCCACGTTTTGCAGGTGGCTAACCACCAATTGCAGACATTGGTCTAAGTGGTGCAATAAAAGAGGGATCGTTAATGCCGTGGCCAGGTAGCTTGCTAATTACGGTTTTTTGGAAGCGGGCCGCTATTTCCACTCGCTTTGCTGCTTCATCCTTGTTCTCATCTCGCAGTACTTTTCTTACATCAACTTCTTCATTTGAAAACAAGCATGAGCGCAGCTGGCCATCAGATGTTAAGCGCAAGCGATCACAAGCCCCACAAAAAGGCCTTGTCACACTGCCAATAATTCCAACTGTTGCCTGCGTTCCATTGATATAAAACTCTTCAGCAGGTGCTGAACCCCGACCATCCACTGGAGTTAATTCGTAGTGCGTGGATAGATCTGCAAAAATCTCATCGGCAGTGACCATTGTTGCTCTGTCCCAAATCCCACCTGCATCTAATGGCATTTGTTCAATAAAACGTAATGAATATTCATTCTCAAGTGCCCAAGCTAAAAGTGCTGGCGCTTCATCATCATTTATCCCTTGAAGCAAAACAGTATTTACTTTAATAGGAAAAAGGCCTGCAGCTTTGGCTGCTTGTAATCCTTCGATGACATCAGCAAAGCGATCTCTATAAGTCAGTTTTTTGAAACGCTCACGGCTTAATGTATCTAAACTGATATTAATTCGATTTAATCCAGCTTTTGCCAATGGGAACGCTAATTCTTTTAGTTTTAATCCATTGGTAGTCAAAGTTAAACGTGGAGCATTGGCAAGACCTGCTATGCGATCAACTATTTCAACAATATCTGGTCGAAGCAAAGGTTCACCGCCAGTTAGGCGCACCTCATTAATGCCCTGCTCAACTGCTACTTCAATAACTGTGAGAAGTTCATTAGTTGTCAGCAAATCATCGTTAGGAATCCATTCGGCAAAATCATTGGGCATGCAATAGGTGCAGCGAAGTGAACAACGATCAGTCAATGAAACGCGAAGATTGCGGTGTTCGCGGCCATAGGTATCAATGAGCTTGCTCATGCGCAGTTAACCCATTCATCAGTGCCATCAGTGAACTTTTGATGCTTCCAAATTGGCAGCTTTGCCTTGACTTCATCAACTATTGCAGAACAGGCATCAAATGCTGCTTGACGATGGGCAGCAGATACTGCCACCGCAAATGCGGTCTCACCGATTGCAATATCGCCAAAGCGATGAGCCACAGCTACTTTTTCAATCACATAGTTACCGATAACAGACTGTGTAATCAGTTTGATTTGCTCTGGAGCACTTGGATGAATCTCATAAAGCAGTGCGGCAACTTCTTTGCCACCATCATGGTCTCGAACGTCTCCGCAAAATGTGACAACAGCGCCGCTGTGTGGATTAGCAACGAGTTTAGATAGTTCCTGAATATGAATTGGTTCATCAGTGACAACTGCATAAACAAGCTCTGGCATTAGTGATCCTTGCCATCGAGTTGATCAAGAATGTGTCCTGCTAAACGTTCGATTATTACTAAGCCATCTTTAACTGCGCCTTGAGAGCCAGGCAGATTAATAATCAGGGATGTTGCATGTGTTCCAACCAATCCTCTTGTTAGATCAGAAGTTGGAACTTTATCTCGTGAATAGGTGCGTAGAGCTTCAGAAAAACCTGGAATGAGTTTTTCAATAAATGGCGCGGTGGCTTCAGGTGTTATGTCCGTTGGAGAAATACCTGTGCCACCTGTTGTAACAATAAGACGAATTTTCTTAGCTAAAGCCAAAGTAAGTTGTTCTGAGATTAAATCAATCGAATCTTCAACAACATGCGGTCCTGAGACTTCATAACCAAGAGCGGTGAGACCTTTAGCAAGTGACTCGCCACTTAGGTCTGCATACTCCCCGCGAGATGCACGATTACTTGCTGTGATAACAACTGCGGTGCGCATACTCACTTGCGCTTCCAATCGCCATTCTTTCCACCAGATTTTGAATCAACATGTATGGCGCTAATTTCTGCAGCTGGATCAAGGGCTTTAATCATGTCAATAATCGTTAAGCTTGCAACGCTGACGGCGGTTAATGCCTCCATCTCAACGCCAGTGCGATCAGAAGTAATGACATGGGACTTGATTTCAACACCTGTATCAGTGATTGCTAAATCTATTGAAATCTTATTGATTGCAATGGGATGACATAGGGGAATAAGCTCACTTGTCTTCTTAGCGGCCATGATTCCGGCAATTCGAGCGGTAGATAAAACATCACCTTTTGGTGTTGTGCCATCACGAAGCAGTGCCACAACTTCACTTGAAAGTTTCACCTTTCCTGATGCCACGGCTTCGCGCACAGTTACATCACGCCCAGTCACATCAACCATGTTGGCTTCACCTGAACTATTTAGGTGGGTTAATCCATCGCTCATGCCGGTAAGTCTAACCAGCGCACTTGCTCACCAACACCGGTCAAAGCCTTTGTAACAATGGCAAAACCATCAGAGTGCGCTAAGCCACGCAGCATCGCTGAGCCTAAATACGGCGCAACATGGAACTGACCATCAATGAGATTGCCAATAATTAAGCGGGTGAAATCTTGTGGTGCGCTTAATTCACTCGCCGTTATAACTTTTGCTAACTTCTTATGTGTCTGACCTAGCTGAGAAGCAATAACTGGTTGGCCAAGAGATACAAGTGCAACGATTGCAGATTGTGGATTCCCAGGTAGACCAAGAATGGCTACATCACCCTTACGTGCTAACAACATGGGGTGTCCTGGTCGCACTTTCACAGTGTCAACCAAAATGTCAGCGCCTACTGCTTCCAGTGCACTGTGTAGATAATCGCGTGGACCTTGGGCTGTGCCACCTGTTGTGATGACAATGTCTGCCTTATCACAGGCATCTTTTAGGGCAGAGACAACCAGATCCAATTGATCTGAGATGTATTGGGTAGTAATTATTTGTGCGCCCATAGCCTTTAACCAACCAGGTAGTTGTGGTCCAAGTGCATCACGCACCAAGCCATCGCGCGGAACACCATTAAGTTGAATTTCATCACCGAGTAAAACAAGTGCAACTTTAGGTTGTGTGACAACATCTATTTCATCAAAGCCCGCTGCAGCCAGTAAACCAATCATCGCTGGGTTTAAAACGCTTCCTTTGCTGACAATAATATCTCCGGCTTTGCATTCATGAGCTGGTGGTCGAATTTCTTGATCTTTAACTACTGCCCCGCTTAACTCGGCTCCATCCACCTTTGCTGATTCCCAACGAATGATTCCAAACGTTCCCTCTGGAATCACCGCACCTGTTGCAATTCCAACTGCTGCACCTGATTCAAGTACACCTTTCATCGGCAATCCAGCCTTTACCTCACCCACTATTTTCCAAGGACCAGGGCCACTGACTGCATATCCATCCATTGCAGAAGTTGCATAGGTAGGAAGATCAACGAGTGATTTTGCATCTACTGCCAAAGTTCTATTCAAACACTGCGCAACTGGCAAGGATTCAGATTTCAACTGCTTGAATGTGGACTGAGCTATCGCACGTGCATCATCCCAACTTCCTTCAATAAGTGGGCTCATATCTTTGCCAGATATTCCATAGCAACCATAAGGTCATGCGGCGTATCAATATCAATCATGGCCTTTTCAATCTCTGGACTCATTTGAACTTCATGGATTTTTAGATGTGAAATTAAAGTGCGCATCGATGCTCCATGGGGATTGCCAATTGTAGAGAGTGCATTCTCTAACGCTTCACGCCGATAAAGCGCCGCAAGCGGTTGTTTAAAGCCTTTTGAATCAACAAACATAATCGCATCATCGTGTGATGTGATTGCACTTAGAAGATGAATCATATGAGCGCCTGCAAATGGCATATCGGTAGCTAGAACTCCAACAATCTCACTTTCGCAAAGTTGTAACGCTGCTGCAATACCTGCTACTGGTCCACCGCCTGCGGGGCTTTCTTGAACACAGCGATAGGAAGCTAGCGTGAACAATGGATCTGCTCCCACAATAATGATTTCAAATTCTTTGGGAATGCCCGCAAGAATGTGATGAATTAACTGTTGATGGCCCAAAATGGCTTGGGATTTATCTGCGCCAAAGCGAGAACTGGTGCCGCCACTTAAGACGATGATGCTTCCGGCCCTGCTTTCCATTTGACTAGGATACTGACTATGGCATTTGCTCGTGGAGAAGCTAACTCACTGGGCTGGCGCAACCTTGTAAATGTGCCTGCTGAACCACATTGTGGACATGAATTCCCCGCATCCAGTACTCCCCTTTTATTGCTTCACCATCTTTCCGATCTTCATGTTTGTGATGCCCAATCTCCTACTCGACCTGAATATCTAGATAGAAATGCTGATCCTGATAGTCCGATCCGTGAACAGGTTGGAACTATTGGCACATATCGTGCACACTCAATGCTCTCACCTCATGTTGTTGAATCTATGGTGCAGTCGCTTAATAAAATTACAAAAGGCCCGTTATCAGGCCATGAAATTGCCGGTGCAATCATTACTGGTGACACCACAGATAACGCGCAGAAAAATGAAGTTGATTGGTATTTAGCGCTTTTAGATGGTCTTGAGATTCGTCCTGATTCAGGTGATTTTTCAAAGTACGAAGGTGTCATAGATGATGGTGCTGAACATTACGATGTTCGCTATTGGCACCCACACGGAACTCCCGCAGGAAAAGAGGATGACCTCCCCCGCGCAAAATATGGATTCCCAATTGTTCCTAATCTTTTAAACTCATGTCGCGCACCCTTTAAAGCAACTGGTTTGAATTTTCCTTGGTTTGCGGTGCACGGTAACCATGATGCACTTTTACAAGGAACTGTTGCACCTACACCTGAAGTAAATAAGGAGATGGTTGATGGCAAGCGATACACGGGGCTTCCATCATCTACAAATCTTTTTGAGGTTCTAATGCAGTTCAAAGAAGTTGGTCCAGCTAGTTACCCGGCAGCAGATGATGCACCATATATTGATGTTGCTGCAGATCTTGAGCGGCGAGCAATAGAGCGTGGTGAGTATGCCCAGCTTCACTTGGCTTCGCCAGGTTCTCCACATGGTCATGGCTTTACAGAAGAAAATGTACGTAATAAAACAATGTATTACACCACTGATATTCAAGGCGTGAAGTTAATTGTTATAGATAGCGTCAATCACTACGGTGGCTGGCAAGGATCGATGGATGAAGAACAGTTTGCTTGGCTTGAAAAGGAAGTTGCTGCATCACAAAAGCCAGTCGTTCTAGCTTCTCATCATCCCTTAAGTAAAATGTTTAATGATTATGCACCTACTGGACGACGAGTTTGCTTGGATGAAATTCGAGGGATGTTACTCAAATATCCAAAAGTTATTGCATGGCTTGCCGGACACGAACATCGTCACCATATTGAGTGGATTGGTGATGTCGAAGAAGTAAGTGGGTTCTGGCAGATTGAAACTGCATCCCACGCTGATTGGCCACAGCAGTCCCGCACAGTTGAAATCGTTACAGATGCAACTGGAGATATCTACTTTGGATTAACTGTTGTTGATCATGCAGCAGGTATCGAATATGGTTCTGCATCGACTCCCCTAGAAATTGCTGCCCTTTCTCGAACTGTAAGTGCAAATGTTTGGCAAAAACGGCCAGAGCTTGGCGCAAAGCATGGAATTGATTGGTGGCTCGGTCGAGAAACTGACCGAAATGTCGTACTTAAAATAAATAAACGCTAGTCGTGGCGGTTAGTTGTTCTCTCGATTACCTGTGTTGATCGCAAAATAATTAAAATCACCAGGGTCAAACCCGCACCTGCCACCTGAAAGCCAAGTCCAACTGCCACTCCTACGGCTGCAGTTGCAAAAACTGTGGCAGCAGTGGTGACTCCACCAATTCCAGATGAACCAGCGCCAGTATTTGTAAAAATAAGTCCAGCACCAAGGAAGCCAATGCCCGTTATGACCGCATGCAGTGCACGGGTTGGATCACCATATTGGGCTTCAATATCTATGACTGCACCAATTGCGACAATCACGGCAGAGGAAGCGCACACAAGAGCCATAGTTCTGGGTCCAGCAGATTTACCTGCTCGGTCGCGTTCCCAGCCAATAAGTGAGCCAAGTACTGCGGCGATGACAGCATCGATCACTACCCCGGCTTGCTGCCACAAATCAACTGAATTCAGATCAATCATGCGTCCAAGGATACTGCTGCAACGAGTCAATGACTAGGAAGTTGGCCTATAGAATTCTCATATGAGTGAGTATCAAATCATGCGCTGGCGTGAAATTCCCTCCATGGTTGTTGCGCGCTCAGGTGAAACCACAATTAAAGTCATGCTTGCTTCTCGTTTTCAAGAGGCCATTGATGAGGCAGCAATGCGGCTAGGTGAGATTGATGCAGATGCATACACATCTGGATGGAACCGTGATCCTTGGGTTGAATTAGATGGGACCCCTGATGTTATTGCAACACAAGTTGTCGAGAAGCTTGAAGTTGAATTCAGTGAAGAAAAAATTACTGCACTACTAGATTCTTTAGGAGCTAAATAATGTCTGCAATCTATGAAGCATTAGAAAAAGCAACTCTCGTCTCTGATGGTGCAATGGGAACCATGTTGCAGGAGCGTGGCCTTACAGATGGCGGGGCACCTGAGCTATGGAACGTTGAAAAGCCAGAAGAAATCGAAGCAGTCCTTGAAGCCTATGCAGCAGCTGGCGCAAATTTCATCACAACAAATACATTTGGTGGAACCGCTGGCCGTCTTGCCATGCACGGACTTGAAGATCGCCTAGCAGAATTAAATAAGGCTGGCGCAGCAATCGCACGTAAGGTTGCTGATCGTCACGCTGGATGTTTTGTTATGGGAGATATCGGGCCATCTGGTGAATTAATGGAACCTATGGGAACTCTTACTCCTGAATCAGGGAAGGCTTTGTTTGCGGCTCAAATCAGCGCACTTGTTGCCGGTGGCGTGGATGCGATTCTCATTGAAACAATGTCAGATCTTGGTGAAGTTGAAGCAGCAGTATCTGCAGCCCAAGAAGTTGCACCTGGTATGCCAATTATTGTGACGATGAGCTTTGACACAAATCTGCGCACCATGATGGGTGTTAAACCAGCGATGGCAGTTAAGCAATTAGCGGCCCTGGGTGTGCGCATCATCGGTGCAAACTGCGGGCGAGGAACAGATGAGATGTCACAGATTGCTAAAGAATTAGTAGAAGCTCGCCCAGAAGGCGTCTTTATTATTACTCAATCAAATGCTGGACTTCCAAAACTTCAAGGCGATGTCTTTATTTATGATGGCACACCAGAGGAAATGGCACGTTATGCCAAGGAGATGAAGGATCTAGGCGTCAACATTGTTGGCTCTTGCTGTGGTTCATCACCGGCACATACCAAATTAATCGCAGCAGCAATTGTCTAGATGAAAAGCAAAATCCTTTTAATTGGTATCGATGGACTTAATCTAGATACCGCTCTTGAGAACGCTCCGACTTTGGTAGCGTTAAAGGAAAAAGGATTTTTCACGCCGATAACAATTGAGCCCCCAACATGGTCTGGCCCTAGTTGGTCTACTCTGCTGACTGGCACAAAGCATTCACAACATGGAGTAATTGATAACTCCTTTGCTGGACACAAGCTTCTCCATCACCCTGATCTTTTGTCGCAAGCTTTTTATCAAGATCAAAGCACCACAACATTTGCAGCAGCAGGATGGCCACCATTAGTTGATCCCATCGGCCACGGACCTGTTATTCATGAACGTCGCGAGCAAGCAAAAGCTCTGCGCCATCGCGTATTAGTTAGAGATGGTGAAACTTATGGTTACACCCAAGTCGATGCAGAAATTGCAGCAGCAGCGCATTATGCAATCTCCCAACATGGCCCTGATGTCTCTTTTGTTTACTTCTGTGGAGTAGATGAGGCTGGACATGCTTTTGGCTCAATAGGTGATGAATACAAGGGGGCAATTGCGCGAATCGATGCTTACTTGGATAATTTACTTCAGGCTGTTCATGCCCGCGCTAGTCAAGAAGAACCATGGTTAGTTGTTGTGACAACAGATCATGGACACATTGATGAAGGCGGACATGGCGGAGACAGCGCAAGAGAGCGTGCCTCATTTGTTGTTGCCAACGGTGTTGGTCGTGAAAACCCACAATGGCCACAAGCATTTGAGCCACATGAATTAGTTTCTTTACTTTTAGCAGAGAGGGCGTAGTGAGATGAATTTTAACAAAGTCATTCTTTACTACGGCTTTGCACCCATTGCTGATCCAGAAGCTGTAAAGCTGTGGCAAAAAACTTTATGCGAATCACTCAATCTCAAGGGTCGCATTCTTATCTCACCTCATGGCATTAATGGCACCCTGGGTGGTCACATGAATGATGTGAAGAAATACATCAAGAACACCCGCCAATATCCTGGCTTTAAGAAGATTGATTTCAAGTGGTCTGAAGGAACAGGCAATGATTTTCCAAAGCTAAAGATTAAGGTTAAAGATGAACTGGTTGCCTTTGGTAATCCAGGTGAAATTAAAGTTGATGAAAACGGTGTGGTTGGCGGCGGCATTCATTTGAGACCAGAGGAAGTCAACAAACTAGTTGAAGAGCGCGGTGATGACGTTGTTTTCTTTGACGGCCGCAATGCTTTTGAAGCCAAGGTGGGAAAATTCAAAGATGCAGTAGTGCCAGATATAACAACATCGCATGACTTTGTTAAAGAGATTGAAAGTGGAAAATACGATCACATGAAGGATAAGCCAGTCGTTACATACTGCACCGGCGGAATTCGTTGTGAGATCCTCTCGGTTGTCATGAAGAACCGCGGCTTCAAAGAGGTTTATCAAGTGAAGGGCGGAATCGTCCGCTACGGAAATACTTATGGTGATGATGGTCTCTGGGAAGGCTCCCTTTATACATTCGATGACCGTTTAACTATTGATTTCAGCGATCACACGAAGCTCATTGGCACATGTGCCCACTGTGATGGGCCAACCAAAGCGTTTAGAAACTGCCAAAAACCTGAATGCCACCAACTAGTTTTGCTCTGTGATCCATGTTATGACAAGCATTTAGATATGCCGTGCAAACATGATCGCGAAATTAAGCGCAACCGCGATCTTGTTGGTTGACATGCTGGCTGTTGATTTGGGCCAATCTGGAAGTCGTATTGTCTCTGGCGATACTTCAATTAATACCTTACGCGGAAAATTAGCTGGAGAACCTCCGCTAACGTCATTGCGAGCAGTTTTTGAAAGTATAGAAAAACTCCACGCAGATACGGTCGCACTCTCTTGCACGGGATTTCGTGGAGTTGTCACAGATCCACAACCATTTCTAGCTCTATGTAATGAGTTCTTTGGGGCAAAGAAAGTTGCGGTAATTGATGATGGTTTTGCAGGATTTGTTGGCGCTCTTGGTGGCGGTGATGGTGTTGTTCTCTCCATCGGTGGAGGTGTTGTAAGTGTTGGTAGAAGAGACACACATTTTGCTCACCGTGATGGATTAGAAAGTACTTTTGGGGATGAAGGCGGCGGATTCTGGCTGGGAAAATTGGGTCTAACGAGAGCTCTTGGTATTCGCCAAGGTAGAGGCGATGACCAAATTCTTTTGGAAGTTTTAAAAGATGAAGTACTAGCTTATGACTCACTTGCAATAAAAAATGCCGCTGAGGCAGCCTCACTTGCAATTGCCTCAGCAAAAAACTTGCTTGCCGCAGCAGATGCAGGAAGTCCGACTGCAATTGCTATTCGCAATGAAGGTGCAGCACTTTTGGCTCAGACAGTCATCGCAACATGGTTGGGTGCTGGTGGTTCACTAGATGATGCTTTAGAGATTGCAATTCAAGGTGGGCCTTCTAAAAATCCTGCATATGTGAGTGCCATACAAGACAATATTTATCGTTCACTTCCACACACTAAATTTGTAACTGCTCGTGGAGACAACTTAGATGGAGCGCTTTGGATTGCTCAAAACATGTTCAGCGATGCTGATCCACTGCTTCGCTGGGCTAGTAAATCTGCTTAATTCAAAGTTTTAATTGCGTGCACAAAAATAGCCATACGTAGCCCCGACGGGATTCGAACCCGCGTAGCTGGCTTGAGAAGCCAGAGTCCTAGGCCGCTAGACGACGGGGCCCTAGTGTTTGCATTTAAATCATTACATCGCTGGGGTACCAGGACTCGAACCTAGACTTACTGAACCAGAATCAGCAGGGCTGCCAATTACCCCATACCCCAAAAACAGCAGGAGCAAAGAATACCAAAGGATTTAGAGCTCTAACCCCGCGCGAATACGGGCTAATGAAGCCTCTTTGCCAAGTAATTCCATCGATTCAAATAGTGGTGGTGAAATCGTGCTACCTGTTGTTGCAATGCGCACTGCACCAAATGCAATACGTGGTTTCAATCCCATCTCTTCAATCAAAGATGATCTCAGCGCAGCTTCAATACTCTCGTGATTCCATGTAGTTAGTGGTTCTAACTCTTTAAGTGAGCGCTGTAATACCTGCTTTGAGGCATCATCAGTAATCTTTGAAACACTATCTGCCTCAACAGCAAAGTTTTTAACAAATAGAAATTTAAGCATTGCTGGCACTTCACTGAGCATAATAATTCGCTCCTGAATAAGTGGCAGAGCTAGCTTTACTAATGCAATCTCATCTGCGGTTCCTGTAATGACCCCGGCCTTAGTCAAAAATGGCAGAGACCAATCTAGGAATTCATCAATGGTTAAGGCACGGATCTTGTCACCATTGATTGCTTCAAGCTTTTTCATATCAAAGCGGGCAGGTGAAGAGTGAACTTTTTCAATAGTGAAAAGCTCTGTGAGCTCCTTCATTGTTACATTCTCACGATCATCCCCCGGTGACCAACCAAGCAGGGCTAGGTAATTGCAGATCGCCTCAGGCAAGAAACCTTTATCTCGATACCAAGCAATTGATACTTCACCATTTCGCTTTGAGAGCTTTGCATTGTCTTGACCCATAACAAATGGCAAGTGGGCAAATACTGGATAATCCTCTTTGGCTAATCCCATTGCTTGATACACGCGGATTTGGCGTGGTGTTGATGAGAGGAGATCCTCACCGCGTAATACGTGTGTGACCTTCATTAAAACATCATCAACTGCAACGGCTAAGGTATAGAGGGGTGAGCCATCACCGCGCACCAAGACAAAGTCAGGAACAAATTTGTGATCAAAGGAGACATCTCCTCGGATTAAATCGTTAAAAGTAGTTATGCCATCGGGCATGCGCATACGCACGACAGGCAAGCGACCTTCTGCCTTATATGCCGCAATCTGATCAGAAGTTAAATCACGGCAGTGACCGTTATAGCCCGGTGCAACATTTGCTGCGCGTTGTGCTTCACGAACAGCTTCTAACTCATCTGCTGAGCAGTAGCAGTGATAGGCATCTTTCTGATCAAGAAACTTCTGTGCCCACTCGGCATATATTCCTAAACGCTGTGACTGTAAGTACGGGCCATTCTCACCACCAACTTCAGGACCTTCATCCCAGTTGAGGCCAAGCCATTTCAATGTATCGATTGCAGCTTGAATATATTCATCTGTAACACGGGTGGTGTCTGTATCTTCAATTCTAAAAAGGAAAGTTCCGCCAGTGTGGCGGGCATAAGCCCAGTCAAAGAGTGCTGTGCGGATATTTCCAACATGTAAATCCCCGGTTGGAGATGGGGCGAATCGAACTTTTACTTTTTTTCCCACTGTTGCTCTCAATTTTTTCTCACTTTGTTAGTTAGTTCGCCTAATCCTTCAATAGCCATTGTCGTATCTGCCCCAGCAACCATTGGGCCAATACCAGCTGGCGTGCCAGTCAAAATAATATCTCCTGGGAGCAATGTCATAACACGTGAGACAAAGTTAATAATTTCCGGAACTTTAAAGATCATGTCACTGAGCTGTGCCGATTGCTTAATCTCACCATTTACTGTTGCTGTAATTTTCTGCGTGCCAGGAATGAAGTCGGTGTCAATCCATGGGCCAACTGGGCAGAAAGTGTCAAAGCTTTTTGCACGAGTCCATTGACCATCTTTTTTCTGTAAATCTCTTGCAGTCACATCATTTGAGATGGTGTAACCAAAGATCACGTCATTAACGCGCTCGATAGGAACATCCTTGCAAAGGCGACCAATAACAATCGCTAACTCAGCTTCATGGTCAACTCGCTCTGACATCTCTGGCCAAACAATGGTGTCATTTGGTCCAATAACAGAAGTATTAGGTTTTAAAAAGATGATTGGTTCATCTGGCACAACCCCGCCCATTTCGGCTGCATGATCGGCATAGTTTTTGCCAATGCAAACTACCTTAGAGCGAGGTATAACTGGTGCTAATAGGCGCACCTTAGAAACTGGAACTGTGGCTGCAGTCTTTTGAATCCCTGAATAAATGGGATCTCCAGTAATGACTGTGATTGTGGCATCGTTTTCTAGAACACCAAAGAGTGGATCGGTTCCCAATCCTGAGTCAGGACCTGGAGAAAATCGGACGATGCGCATTGTCAGATTCTATCTCTTACTCGTGGTCTTCAATCTCTTTCTCAAGACGCTCGATTAATACGCTACTAATTCTGCGACGACGGCCTAATGGGCGCTCTGAAGTGATTGACCAACCATGCAATGAAACTGTTGATCCCGCAATTGGTACACGGCCCAGCTTTTGCGCCATTAATCCACCGATTGTGTCTACATCCTCAAAATCAGATTCATTGATTTCAATCTTTAACTCATCAGCAAGATCTTCGATGTGAAGGGAGGCGTTTGCGCGTGCTTTATCTGGTGATATCCAAACAAAGTCATCTTCTCCATCATCAAACTCATCTTCTATCTCGCCCACGATTTCTTCAATAATGTCTTCAATTGTGATAATTCCAGCGGTTCCACCATATTCATCAACAACTACAGCTAAGTGGATCTGATTGCGCTGCATCTCTTTTAAGAGCTCATCGGCCATCTTGATTTCCGGAACAAATGTGGCTGGGCGCATGTGTTGTTCAATATTTTCAGTTTGTTCAGCCTCATGATGATCAAGTGCCCGACGGGCTAAGTCTTTAACATAAACAATTCCAATGATGTTATCTGGGCCAGTTCCGACTACTGGAATACGTGAGAAACCAGAACGAAGTGCAAGGGAAAGGCCTTGACGTAGAGTCTTGTCCTTTTCAATCCAGACCATATCCGTGCGAGGAACCATGAGTTCACGCACCAAAGTGTCACCAAGTTCAAACACTGAGTGAATCATCTCGTGCTCATCTGACTCCACAAGACCACGTTCATGCGCTTGATCTACTAGGTCGCGAAGTTCTGCTTCTGATGTAAAGGGGCCAGAGCGAAAACCTTTACCAGGGGTTAAAGCATTACCAACTGCAATAAGAATCTTTGTAACAGGGCCTAGTGCAAATGCAAGGCCATACGCCACGATGATTCCATAGCGTGCGTACTTGTGAGGCTGCTGTTTGCCCAGAGTTCGCGGACCAACACCCACCACCACATAGGAGAGCACAACCATGATTGCAACAGTCAAAGCCATGGCTTGGGCAGATGAGTAGTTGCGCAGCAAAATAACAGCCAAAAGAACTGTGGCAGTAAATTCACAGAGCTTTCTAACCAGAAGAATCACATTGAGATATCTAGCTGGCTGGGCACTGTATTTGCGAAGAAGTAATCCACCACGCTTGCCCTCTAGCTCTTCGACGACTATGCGAGAAATAGATGTAAGTGCAGACTCTGATGCAGCTAAAAATCCTGCAAAAGCCAACAATAAAAAGATGCTAACAATAGCTATCGGACTCATTGAGTTTGCTTCCACTTTTCTACGATTTGTTCCTGCAGGGCAAACATAATTTTTTCTTCTTCTGGTTCTGCATGGTCGTAGCCAATTATATGCAGTAAACCATGTGTGGCCAGAATATAAATTTCATGCTCAGTTGAATGCCCGGCAGTCAACGCCTGAGCTGCGGCAAAAGTTGGGCTAATCATAATGTCGCCAAGAGTGACAATTTCTCCCTCAACTTCTGGCATATCCATAGGAAATGAAAGAACATCTGTGCTGCCGGGTTCATCCATCCATTTAATGTGAAGTTCAGTCATGTAGTGATCATCAATAAAACCAAGATTGAGATCACACTCAGGATTGAGTTTTAACTCACCCATAGCAAATCTAAGCAGCGAAGTTACCTCTGCACTTGGGACTAACTGCCCCGAACTATTTGTGACTTCTATTGTCATCTATTTGCGAATCGGGCGAAGGGCTTGTTTCGCCTCATCAAATTTGTCATAAGCCTTCACGATGTCGCCAATTAGGCGGTGGCGAACAACATCGTCAGCGGTGAGTTCAAGGAAGGCAATGTCATCTATACCGTTCAAGATATCTCTAACAATTCGAAGTCCTGAATGCTGACCATTAGGAAGGTCAATCTGAGTAACATCGCCAGTAATAACCATCTTTGAACCAAAGCCTAGGCGAGTTAAGAACATCTTCATCTGCTCTGGTGTTGTGTTTTGTGCTTCATCCAAAATGATAAATGCATCATTGAGTGTGCGACCACGCATGTAAGCAAGGGGCGCAACTTCGATAATACCGCTCTGCATCATGCGTGGAATTGTTTCCATATCAATCATGTCGTGGAGTGCATCAAAGAGAGGGCGTAAATACGGATCAATCTTCTCGTTAAGAGTTCCTGGCAAGAAACCAAGGTGCTCCCCGGCTTCAACGGCGGGGCGAGTAAGAATGATTCGGTTAACTTTCTTGGCTTGAAGAGCCGAAACAGCTTTAGCCATGGCTAGATAAGTTTTACCTGTTCCAGCTGGACCAATTCCAAAAGTAATTGTGTGTTCTTCAATAGCATCGACATAACGCTTTTGATTTGCAGTTTTTGGTCTAATTGAGCGTCCTCGGTTACTAACTATGTTTAAGGATAAAACTTCAGCGGGATGATCAACTGGTTTACTTTCAAGCATCGCAATTGAGCGCGCAACTGCATCAACAGTCAGCAGATTGCCAGAACGGATAACAACCATGAGCTCACTAAAGAGATTTTCAAGGGCAAGACAATCAATATGTGGACCGCGCAAAGTGATTTCATTTCCGCGAACAGTGATGCTTACAGAAGGAAAAGCTGCCTCTACTGCTCGAAGGATGTCATCATGTGGTCCGATTAGTGCAACCATAGGTATAGCCGTTGGGACCGTGATGAGAGTGCGTTCCATTAATGCCAAATCTATCTTTAACCTGGGGGCCAAGCCAGTCCACGCCCACCCAAAAGATGCAAGTGAGCGTGAAAAACGGATTGTCCGGCCTCTGCGCCAGTGTTAAAGACGGTTCTGTAACCAGTTAAGCCATTGGTTGCAGCGATCTCTCCCGCTGCAACAAAAAGGTCGGCGATTAGTGTCGCTGACATCTTGGCTAACCCGGCTGCATTTTCAACATGCAGAGTGGGCACAATCAAAACGTGCGTTGGTGCCTGTGGGTCAATGTCATTGAATGCCACAACATTTTCATTGCGAAAAACTATTTGCGCAGGAATATCCCCGTTAATGATTTTACAGAACAAACAATCAGGATTTAATGCCACGTAATTACCATACCTTGAGCAGGGCTGAAATAGCAGCCACTGCCGCAATACCTGCGTGTGCCGAGCGCAAGATTGGCCGGCCCATCAATGCAACCTTTGCCCCTGCATCAACAAATTGATCAAGTTCGGTTGGTGTTATTCCACCTTCAGGTCCGATAATAACAAGAAGATTTGTAACGTTATGCGAAGAGATTGCATCACTTAATTTTGTAGTTGTACTTTCATGAAAAACTACCGCCAAATCACTTAACTTAATCGCTTCACAAATCTGCTCAGTAGTAGCTATATCAGTAATTTCTGGAATACGTAATCTTCGTGATTGCTTGCTTGCTTCGCGGGCAGTAACTGAGAACTTTTCAGAGACTTTGCCGATGCTGCGAGCAGCTTGCCATGGAACGATACGATCAACTCCAGCTTCAGTTAATAGTTCAATTGCCTCTTTCGCACGATCACTTTTTGGTAAGGCTTGAACCACAGTAATTGTTGTTGGTAGTGCTTCTTGAAAGCCAGAGGCAATAACCTCGACTTCCAACGACTTTTTCTTAACGGCAAATGCTTTAACCTGACTCCAACTTCCTTGACCATCACTGAGCATGAACAAATCCCCTGCTTTCATGCGCAAGACCCGAACAGCATGGTTAGCGTCCTCATTATCAAATTCATAAATCTGCCCTACTGTTGTTGGTAGGTCGTCTACAAAAAATAGAGTCAACATTATTTGGTGAACGCATCTTTGATCTTTGAAAAGATTCCACTATCAGAGTTTTTCACCTGAGCTTCTCCAGATTTTTCTCCACGTAGTTCGGCAAACTTCTTCAAGAGCTTTTCCTCTTCACGGCTTAGCTTGGTCGGAGTTTGAACCTCAATATGGACTATCAAATCTCCGCGGCTTCCTTGGCGTAAACGAGTCATACCTTTGCCCTTAATAGCAATGGGTGTTCCACTTTGTGTACCAGCTTTAACATTAACTTCAACTGGGCCATCTAAAGATTCAACTGTGACTGTTGTGCCAATAGCTGCAGCACTCATGGAGATTGAGAGTGACATATGCAATGTATCGCCTTCGCGAATCAAATAGTCATGCTCTATCTCAACGATTTCAACATATAAATCACCAGCTGGTCCTCCGCCATGTCCCACTTCTCCACGGCCAGATAGCTGAATGCGATTTCCTGTTTCAACTCCTGCAGGAATCTTTACTTGAATATTCTGGCGAGCTCGAACACGACCTTCACCTGCACACTCGCGGCATGGATTTTGAATGACACTTCCATAGCCACCGCAAGCATTACATGGACGTGAGGTCATTACTTGACCAATAACTGAGCGGACTACTTGTTGAGTCTCACCACGCCCTCTACACACCGCGCACGTTGACGGTTGTCCTCCATCAATACAACCACTGCCTGTGCACTTAGGGCACACAACTGCGCTTTCAACAGTTATCTCGCGCTCTGTTCCAAAGCATGCTTCATGCAAATCTACTTGCACACGAATGAGGGAATCCTGCCCAGCACGCATACGTGGACGTGGTCCACGTGATCCGCCGCCACCAAAGAATGCATCCATGATGTCACTAAAGCCTCCACCAAAACCGCCTCCACCAAATGCGCTTCCGCCCATGTCATATGACTGACGCTTTTGAGAATCACTTAATACTTCATAGGCCGCTGTAATTTCTTTGAATTTATCCTGAACTTTAGGATCTGGATTCACATCTGGGTGTAATTCACGGGCTAACTTGCGATAAGCCTTCTTGATTTCATCAGCTGAAGCATCGCGTGAAACACCAAGCGTTTGGTAATGATCGCTCAACTTATGCACCTTCATCTATAAAACGGCCGACATAACGCGCAACTGCAGAAACTGCAGCAATTGAAGCTGCATAATCCATACGAGTTGGCCCCAAGACACCCACCGCTCCATGTTGGGCTGACTCCACACCGTATCCAACCGTGACCAATGAGGTTGACTGCAAATTAGCCTCATTCTGCTCACTGCCTATTCGAACGTGAACGGTTGAACGCGCTTCATCAAGTAAACGCAAAATAACGACTTGTTCTTCAAGTGCTTCAAGTATGGGTGAAAGTGAAGGACCTAAATCTTCACCAGATCGAGCCAAGTTTGCTGTTCCAGAGATTGCCATCTTCTCTCTGCCTTCACCAATTATTGGGAATGTGACGACAGCAACTTGTTTTGTAATATCTGCTAATAGCTTGGCAGATTTTTTCAATAACTCTTCTAGATCATTAGAACCCTGAAGAAATGTTTCAATTGCTCGGCGCTCGGCCGCAGATAGAGGTTTAACTGTTGCTAACTTATCAACAAAAACTCGATAACCAAGATCAGTTGGAATTCGACCAGCACTTGTGTGAGGTTGAGTTATCAAGCCCTCTTCTTCAAGCACAGCCATCTCATTTCGGATTGTGGCAGGAGAAATCCCAAGTCCGTGGTGATCGGCAATTGACTTTGAGCCGACAGGTTCCTGCGTCGAAACATACTCATCGACAATTGCTCGTAGGATTTCAAGGCGACGTGATGACATAGTGGACCTAGGTTACTAGAAAGTTATTTCTCGCACGATTCGATCTGCAATCAAGCGCCCCACCGGAGTCAACAAGACGCGATCATCACGCAGTTGGATATATCCATTTTCTCGATAAGTCCCCAGAAGCTCTAGTTGATGAGGCTCCAGTAGCGAAATCTGCAAGCCATCTCGCATGCGTATTCCTAGCATGATTGATTCACGAGCTTTTTGTTCTGAGGTCAAATCTTCACTTTCATGAATGGGTGATTGTGATGCAAAGATTTTTTCTTTATAAGCATTAGGGTGCTTAACATTCCAAAAACGCTTTCCATCAACGTGAGAATGTGCACCTGGCCCAAGTCCCCACCAGTTTCTATTTTCCCAGTAAGCAATGTTGTGGCGGCACTCGTGTGAAGGCTTTGACCAGTTAGAGAGTTCATACCAACTAAGCCCACGTTCCTCACACATTTGATCTACTAGTAAATACATATCGGCCATCAAATCATCATCGGGCATCGATAGATCGCCTCGTTTAATCTGGGCAGCTAGCTTTGTGCCAGTTTCAACAATGAGGGCATATGCGCTGATGTGATCGATATCTAGATCAAGGGCTGCTTGAACGCTCTCTCGCCAATCTTGCAATGACTCCCCTGGAGTTCCATAAATTAAATCAACGCTAATACTTTTAAATCCTGCGGCGCGGGCCATATCAACTGCGCGCTTAACATTCTCTGGGTTGTGTGTGCGATCAAGGACAGCCAGAACATGTGGTTTAGCAGATTGCATTCCAAATGAGATGCGGTTAAATCCCACTTCTAAGTAGCGCTCAAGCTTCTCTTTCGTGACTGAATCTGGATTGGCTTCAAGAGTGATTTCACAATCTGCGCTCAAACCATTGCGAGCTTTAATAGCAGCGATTACTCGTCCAAGATCATCTGCTGGAAGCAATGATGGTGTTCCTCCCCCAAAGAAGATTGTGGGAACTAGATCTTTGGGCGAAGCATCTAACTCTTTTAAGAGTGCATCGATGTAGTCATTGCTGACGATTTCAAGAGTTGCACCATCTTGGAGTTCAGATGGAGTGTAAGTATTAAAGTCACAGTAGCCGCAGCGCTTAATGCAGTACGGGATGTGTACGTAAAAAGAGAGCGTCATTGCCCAGCTTTGCGAGCAGCCTTGACTTTTTCAATATCTGCATCGGTTGCAAGTGCTGCTACGAAAGCCTCCTGTGGAACTTCAACGCGTCCCACCATCTTCATGCGCTTCTTACCCTCTTTTTGCTTCTCCAAAAGCTTTCGCTTACGTGAAATATCTCCGCCATAACACTTAGCCAAAACATCCTTGCGGATAGCCCGAATACTTTCGCGAGCAATTATGCGAGAACCTATCGCTGCCTGAATAGGAACTTCAAACTGTTGGCGCGGAATTAGTTCGCGTAGTTTGCCAGTCATCATTACGCCATAGGCATAAGCCTTATCGCGGTGAACGATTGCGCTGAACGCATCAACGGCTTCACCTTGTAGCAAAATATCAACCTTAACCAAGTTGCCTTCAGCATCACCCTTTTCTTCATAATCAAGGGATGCATAACCCTTGGTACGAGATTTAAGTTGATCAAAAAAGTCAAAGACTATTTCAGCTAGTGGTAAGTCATAACGAATTTCAACTCGCTCTTCTGAGATGTAATCCATGCCTAGCAAGATTCCGCGACGCTCTTGGCATAGCTCCATGATTGTTCCAATGAACTCGGATGGAGCTAGAATTGTTGATTTAACAATTGGTTCATAAACAGTTTCAACCTTACCTTCAGGAAACTCAGAAGGGTTTGTGACACGAATCTCTTTGCCATCATTCATCACAACGTTGTAAACAACGTTTGGTGCAGTTGAGATTAAATTGAGCTTGTGTTCGCGCTCTAGGCGCTCACGCACGATTTCCATATGAAGCAAGCCCAGGAAACCGCAACGGAAACCAAATCCTAAAGCTGCAGAACTTTCTGGTTCATAGACGAGTGCTGCATCGTTGAGTTGTAATTTATCGAGTGCTTCACGAAGCACAGGAAAATCTGCACCATCTAATGGAAAGAGTCCAGAGAAAACCATAGGTTTTGGATCTTTATATCCAGCAAGTGCTCTCTTTGTTGGGTTGTTATAGGTAGTGATCGTGTCGCCCACACGTGATTGGCGCACATCTTTAACTCCTGTAATCAAATAGCCTACTTCGCCCACTCCTAAACCTTTAGATGCAACTGGCTCTGGGGAAATAACGCCAACTTCAAGAGCTTCATGTCGAACACCAGTTGAAAACATTTGAATTTGTTCGCGTGGAGATAAGTGACCATCAATTACGCGAACGTATGTAACAACACCGCGATAGGCATCATAAACAGAGTCAAAGATGAGTGCGCGAGCAGGTGCGCTTGCATCACCAACAGGTGCCGGGATTTGGGCAATGATTTGATCAAGTAGTTCTGCAACGCCATCACCAGTTTTACCTGAAACACGCAAACAATCCTCTGGCTGACACCCGATGAGCTTTGCTAATTCGGCAGCAAACTTTTCAGGTTGAGCGTTAGGAAGATCGATTTTATTGAGCACAGGAATAATCGTCAGATTATTTTCCATCGCTAAATAAAGGTTTGCCAAAGTCTGAGCTTCAATTCCTTGTGCACAATCCACTAGAAGAACTGCGCCCTCACAGGCTGCAAGTGAGCGCGAAACCTCATAGGTGAAGTCAACGTGACCTGGTGTGTCAATCATGTTCAGGATGTATTCCTGTCCATCGATTCCACTGCGCCATGGCAGACGTACTGCTTGAGATTTAATTGTGATTCCGCGTTCACGTTCAATATCCATACGGTCCAGATACTGCGCACGCATATTACGAGCTTCTACTACTTCGGTGATTCCCAACATGCGATCGGCAAGAGTTGATTTACCGTGATCAATATGGGCAATGATGCAGAAGTTACGTATCTGCGCCGGATTAGTTGCTGCTGGTTGCGGCGCCTTAGCAAGTGAAATTGCAGGCATGAACCTAGCCTCGCTTTAAGATCGAAGAAAAATTAACGTGCGCCGGCTTTGGCAGCTGCCTTAGCCATTGATGACTTCTTGTTTGCTGCAGTGTTCTTGTGAAGAACACCCTTTTGAACAGCAACATCTAGAGCCTTTGAAGCTGTGCGAAGTTCAGTTGTAATTGCAGATGAATCCCCTGCGCTTACTGCCTCACGGAATTTACGAACAGCGGTCTTGATAGATGAGCCCACAGATTTATTGCGAAGGCGTGCCTTCTCGTTGGTCTTAATGCGCTTAATCTGAGACTTGATATTTGCCACGCTGTAGTACTCCGAACTTCTAGGTGTGTGTTGAAGGGTAAAGGTTACCTGTTAGGGCCTGAAGGCTCAAATCAAGCGGTAATTATGCCTGAGGAGGCTGCTCGGCGGCGCTTTCGCCCACCAGCTGGCTTGGTCTCTACAGGTGGATTCTCATCATTTAAAGATTCATGGAATACATGCTCGGTGGCATCTTTTTCTTCTGCATCTTCATGTTGTGATGATGGAACATCAAGTTGTGGCATTGGTGCCTTCATCTTCACTGGCTCCATATGAATATGAATTCCGCGACCGCTACATGATTCACATGTAGTTGAGAAAGCTTCAATAAGCCCCTGTCCAACACGCTTGCGTGTCATTTGAACAAGACCAAGTGAAGTTACTTCTGCAACCTGGTGCTTGGTGCGATCGCGACCTAAGCATTCAACTAGTCGGCGCAAAACCATCTCACGGTTTGATTCCAAAATCATATCGATGAAGTCAATTACAACAATGCCACCTAAGTCACGAAGACGAAGTTGACGGGCAATTTCTTCAGCTGCTTCTAAGTTGTTCTTGGTTACAGTCTCTTCAAGGTTTCCGCCCTTACCAATGAATTTACCGGTGTTCACATCGATAACAATCATTGCTTCAGTACGATCGATCACAAGCGAACCACCTGAAGGCAGGTAAACCTTGCGATCAAATGCCTTAGCCAGCTGCTCTTCGACTCTAAAGTCTGCAAAGAGATCGCCTGTTCCTGTGTATTTTTCAATCTTTGTTGTTAACTCTGGAGCGATAAAGCCAAGGTAGCTTGTGATTTCATCCCATGCAGTTGCACCTTGCACAGTGAGCTTGCGGAAATCTTCATTGAAGATATCGCGAATAACTCGAACAGCAAGATCTGGCTCTTGGTAGAGGGCAACAGGAGGATTAAAGTTTGTGTTCTGTGTCTTGGCATAGATGTCATCCCATTGAGCTTTAAGACGCGCCACATCACTAGTTAAATCTTCTTCGCTCACACCCTCAGCAGCTGTGCGAACAATGACGCCAGCTTCTTCTGGTATTAAATTCTTCAAAATTGCTTTTAGGCGTGTGCGCTCGGATTCAGGCAAACGCTTAGAGATACCAGACATTCCACCACCTGGAACATAAACAACATAGCGTCCTGGCAATGAAATTTGGCTAGTTAAACGTGCTCCCTTTTGACCAATTGGATCTTTAGTTACTTGAACTAATACCGGCTGACCAGTCTTTAAAACAGTTTCGATTTTGCGTGGTTCAGATTCAGAAATTCCTGCAGCATCCCAGTTCACTTCTCCGGCATAAAGCACGGCGTTACGACCCTTACCAATATCAACGAATGCAGCTTCCATAGAAGGAAGAACGTTTTGAACGCGACCTAAGTAGACGTTGCCAACGTATGAAACGTTGCTATTACGGTTCACGTAATGCTCAACCATAACGCCATCTTCAATAACAGCAATCTGAGTGCGATCTGCAATCTGTCGAACTAGCATTTCGCGTTCAACATTTTCCCGACGTGCTAAGAATTCTCCATCGGTGATAACTATTGAACGCTTGCGATATGGCTCTCGGTATTCAGGGCGAGCGCCACGGTCATTGCGATCGTTGCGATCACGCCGTCCACCACGGCGATCATTGCGATCTGGGCGCTCGGTGCGTGCTGGACGAGCAGGACGCTCACGAACTTCACGGACCTTAATAACTGTTACAACACCATCTTCATCAATTACTTCACCTGGTGTTACACCCTCAGCATCTGCTGCTGCGC
>RGHD01000021.1 GCA_010024385.1 Actinomycetota bacterium
GAAGCGCTAATGAAAGCCCTACGCTCACTTGAGCGCAAGGAAGCAATCTTTAGTTGGCCACAGATTAGTGAACAGGAAAAAGCAAACCTCTTAGTATCGATGAAGGTTCCAACCGAATATCGTCTGCAGCAGGTTCAGAAGGCGATGTGGGCAGGTGCTTGCATTGAGGATGTGTTTGCTGCGACCAAGATTGATCCTTGGTTTTTGAGACAGATTCAGATCATTAACGAACAGGCACTTGCACTCACACAGCTAGGGGAGTTAACAGCTGAAAAACTACGTGAGGCTAAGGCAAATGGTTTTTCAGACAATCAGATAGCACTTCTGCGCGGATTACAAGAAGAAGATATCCGTCGTGAACGTCATCATCTAGGAATTCGTCCGGTCTATAAGACTGTGGACACATGTGCGGCAGAGTTTGAGGCTTTCACGCCTTATCACTATTCATCTTATGAAGAAGAAAGTGAAGTTAAGCCTCGCACGACTCCCGCAGTAATCATTTTGGGAAGTGGTCCAAATCGAATCGGGCAAGGAATTGAATTTGATTATTCTTGTGTGCACGCCTCCTTTGTCTTGCGTGAAGCAGGTTTTGAAACAATTATGGTGAACTGTAATCCAGAGACAGTTTCAACCGATTATGACACTAGTAATCGGCTCTACTTCGAACCATTGACTCTAGAAGATGTTATCGAAGTCGTGCATGCAGAGTCACTTGCTGGTCCAGTGCTTGGAGTTATTACACAATTAGGCGGGCAAACTCCTCTTGGCCTTGCTGCAGGGTTGAAGGCTGCCGGAATTACTATTCTTGGAACTTCTCCTGATGCAATTAATTTGGCTGAAGAACGTGGAGCTTTTGGAAATATTCTCAAAGAACAGGGTTTAACCGCACCAGAGTTTGGTATGGCTGCTTCGCAATTAGAGGCTCTTACAATCGCCCAAAAGATTGGATATCCCGTGCTCGTTCGCCCTTCATTCGTTTTGGGTGGTCGCGGTATGGAGATCGTTTATGACGATGCAGCGCTAGGTGGTTTCATCACACGTGCCACCGATATAACACCGGATCATCCAGTTTTAGTCGATAGATTTTTAGATAGTGCTATTGAAATAGATGTAGATGCTCTCTTTGATGGCCGAGAGTTGTTTCTGGGTGGCGTGATGGAGCACATAGAAGAAGCAGGAATTCATAGTGGAGATAGTGCCTGCGTTCTACCCTCGATGACTGTTACCAAAGCCCAGCTCATTGAAATTCGACAGGCAACTGAAAAGATTGCACGAGGTGTTGATGTTCGCGGCTTGATAAACATTCAGTTCGCAATAGCTGAGAATGTTTTGTATGTGCTGGAGGCAAATCCACGCGCCTCCCGAACTGTTCCTTTTGTTAGTAAAGCAACAGGAGTTGCGTTAGCTAAGGCTGCTGCCAGAATTGCAGTTGGTTCAACCATCGCCGAACTACGCTCCGAGTCACTTCTTCCAGCTAGTGGGGATGGAGTTGCAAAGGGCATTTCAGTCAAGGAAGCAGTTCTTCCTTGGAACAGATTTCGTCGAAGTGATGGTCGTGGTGTTGATTCAGTTCTTGGACCAGAGATGAGGTCTACTGGAGAAGTAATGGGTATTTCTCCCACATTTGGTGAGAGCTATGCAAAAAGTCAGATTGCAGCTTTTGGTCCATTGCCTAAGTCTGGGACAGTCTTTATCTCATTGGCTGATAAAGACAAGGAATCTGGGATTCAAGCAGCCCTTGGTTTACAAGAATGTGGCTTTAGAATCCTAGCCACGGAGGGAACTGCAGGCTTTTTAAATAAGCATGGCGTAACGTGCGTGACTGTGCGAAAGAATTCCGAGGGAACCGGGCCTATGGGTGAAAAAACCATCGTCGAAATCATCAATTCAGGGGATATTGATTTAGTAATCAACACTCCCGTTGGTCGTGGAACGCGTCAAGATGGTTGGGCAATTCGCACAGCATCGGTTCAACGTTCAATTCCAATTATCACAACAACAGCTGGCTTTAGAGCAGCTGTTGAAGGAATTCGATTCTTGCAAAGCAATAGTTTGTCGATTAAATCTCTTCAGAAGTGGTTGGGCTAAATGGCTGGCATTAATAAGAATGCAGCACAGATTCGCGCAAATGTTGTTAGCAACAAGCGCGTGGGTCAATATCACCAACTCATCATCAATATTGGCGATCTTGCCCAAACGTGTCGACCTGGAAACTTCGCAGCAATTAGTGTGGGTGGCGAGAATTCGCGCATGGTTTTGCGCAGAGCTTTTGCTATATCTCGCGTCTCGGCCAACTCACCTTCTGGCGGAACAATGGAGTTAATTGTTGCACCACACGGGCAAGGTAGTAAATGGTTATGCGCCCAGGGCGAAGGCGCAATTCTAGATATCGTCGTTCCACTTGGAACTGCTTTTGGAATTCCAACAGAACCTGTTCAAGTTCTACTTGTTGGTGGTGGCTATGGGTCAGCGCCGCTGTTTGGACTAGCTGAAGTACTCAACGCTAAGGGCTGTCGCGTGGATATGTTGCTTGGTGCAAGTACTGCCTCAAAGATTTATGCACCTATGGAGGGAAAACGAGCCGTTAATTCACTTCGCATCTACACCGAAGATGGATCGATGGGCCAAACCGGCCGTGTCACTGAGCCAATTGCAGGATTGATTCAAGATCTCAATATCGCAGTTATATATTCATGCGGACCTATGGCCATGCTTTCGGCTATCGATGAAATTGCACGGGGAACTGATGTTGTTCATCAATGCGCAGTAGAAGAATCGATGGCGTGTGGCATTGGAATATGTATGACTTGTGTTTTACCTGTGGCAGATGCTGATGGAAACATCTCGATGCTGCGCTCATGCATAGATGGCCCTGTTATGGATGGATCTTTTGTTCAGTGGGACAAGGTTGGCAAAGCGCTATGACCGCATTAGATTTCTCTACCACGTTAGGTAATGCCTGGTTTCCTGCGCCAACTTTCACCGCAAGTGGTTGTGCCAGCTCTGGCCGTGAGTTATCCCAGTTTTTTGATATCAAAGCCATGGGTGGTGTTGTAACAAAGTCGGTAATGCTCAAAGCTCGCAATGGCCGCGCAACACCGCGCATGGCAGAAACACCAAGCGGAATGCTCAACTCCATCGGTTTACAGGGTCCAGGCATCGATGCATTTTTAGCTAAGGATGTTCCGTATTTAGTTGAACAAAAAGCTCGAATCATTATCTCAATAGCTGGTGAGACAGTTGAAGAGTATTCAACTCTGGCGCGTAAATTGCGCTCAGTCTCTGGCATTAGTGCAATAGAGGTCAATATTTCCTGTCCTAACGTTGAAAATAGAGGCTTAGTTTTTGCTTGTGATACTGAAGCTTCCAGACGCGTTATTGATGGCGTGCGCAGAACGATTGGGGGAGAACTTCCCATTATTGCCAAGCTCTCACCCGATGTAACTGATTTAGTTTCTATTGCTAAAGGTGTAGTTGATGCGGGCGCAGATGGCTTGGCATTGATTAACACTGTTTTAGGGATGGTTATCAACCTTGACACTATGCGACCACACCTTGGTGGGAA
Organism: Actinomycetota bacterium; assembly: GCA_010024385.1. Classification (GTDB taxonomy): domain Bacteria; phylum Actinomycetota; class Actinomycetes; order Nanopelagicales; family Nanopelagicaceae; genus Planktophila. The sequence continues at coordinate 3,566 of RGHD01000021.1, forward strand.
GACTGGCGGTCTATCAGGACCTGCGATCAAACCAATTGCGGTAAGAGCTGTCTATCAAGTTCACGCTGAAATACCACAAGTTCCTATTCTTGGAATGGGAGGAATCTCTAATGGACGTGATGCACTAGAGATGATTGCAGCAGGTGCAAGTGGTGTTTCCATTGGTACTGCCAGCTTTGGTAATCCAACAGCGATCATGTCTATTCAAAACGAGCTTAAAGATTTGTTGATTGCTAAGGGTTTTACCTCACTTCGCCAAGCAATCGGCTATGCACATAGACCAGAGAGTGAGTAAGCGATGAATAAACTGGCTCCCATAGTTCTAGCCGTTGACACAAATGATTTAGAGGTTGCTACGGCTTGGGTGGGTGCAACTGATGGTGTTATCTCAGTTGTTAAGTTAGGTCTTGAGTTCTATACAACATTTGGGAATGAGGGTGTCAAGACCATTGCAGATAGTTGCAATACTGATATTTTCTTAGATTTAAAGCTCCACGATATTCCACACACAGTTGCAGGGGCAGCAAGGGCTGTTTCAGCGTTGCGTCCCAAGTTTTTAACCGTGCATGCAGCCGGTGGTAGTGCAATGGTTCAGGCAGCTGCAGATGCCATGCCTTCAACTCACATAACAGGTGTAACAATCCTTACTTCTCTATCGGAGAAAGATGTTGCCGATATCGGTTTTAAATCTCATGCTCTTGATTCAGCAGTTGGCTTAGCAAAGATTGCGGTGGCTGGTGGCGCCCGAGCTATTGTGTGTTCACCTCTTGAAATCCTGGCCATCCGTCAAAATGTGGGGGAAGAGATAGCAATAATCACTCCGGGCGTTAGACCGGCTGATTCTGTGGGCGCAGATGATCAAGTACGAACTATGACGCCGCGCGAAGCTATCGATCGAGGCGCAAATTTCGTTGTCATTGGCCGCCCAATCACGCAAAGTTTTGCTAATGGAGCCCAAGCCATGCGTGAACGAGCATTTGAACTGGCAGAGCAGATTCTCAATTAACTTCACATGCAGTTAGGGTTAGCGCATGGGAGCACCTCCAGTACTTACACCGCAACAGCGCGCTGATGCGTTGGCAAAGGCTGCAGCTTCCAGAAAGCGACGCGCTGAGGTTAAAGCCAAAATCAAATCTGGTGACTACACAATTGATACAGTTCTTGAATTAGCAAACACAGATGATGCAGTTGCAAAAATGCGGGTGAGAGAGCTATTAGAGGCTCTATCTGGCGTCGGAAAAGTTCGAGCACAAGGCCTTATGGAGAGATTAAACATCTCACCAACGCGTAGAATTGCAGGACTAGGTCGCCATCAAATTAAGGAACTGCGAAGCGAATTTATGAAAAATACTCACGCAGTTCGACCTGGAAAACTCATTGTGCTCTCGGGTCCAGGGGGCGTAGGTAAAAGTACGATTGCAGCGCTTTTGCGCAAATCAGGGGATTTTTGGGTCAGTGTTTCTGCAACAACTAGACAACCAAGAAACAATGAACTCAATGGAATTGATTATTTCTTTATTTCTAACGATGAGTTTGATCGCAGAATCAAAGAAGATGAATTTTTGGAATGGGCAGAGTTTGCAGGAAATCGTTATGGGACACCAAGTGTTGAGGTACAGGATGCGCTTTTGCGCGGAGAAAACGTTTTGTTAGAGATTGAAATAGATGGTGCTAAGCAAGTCAAAGCACATTTACCTCAGGCAATTCTTGTATTCCTTGAGCCACCCTCATGGGAAGAGTTGGTAGCTCGTCTTGAAGGTCGTGGAACAGATGATCCTGAGAGAAGGGCTCAAAGGTTGCAGTTAGCCCAAGAAGAGCTTGCGGCAGCCTCATTTTTCGACCATGTCATCGTAAATGATGCCGTCGAGCGGGTGGTTGCCCAACTGGTAGCATTGGCCTCTTGAGTCCGCAAACGGGTTCTCACAGCACACTAGATCTGAGCGGGGTATAAACATGGATGGCATTACAAATCCACCTATCGATGAGCTTCTAGATAAGAGCGGTTCTAAGTACAGTTTAGTTTTGTATGCAGCTAAGCGCGCTCGTCAGATCAATGCTTATTACTCACAACTAGGCGAAGGTCTCCTTGAGTACGTCGGGCCACTGGTTGAGACACATGTTCATGAGAAGCCATTATCAATCGCACTTCGCGAGATTAATGAAGGCTTGCTCACGATTGAAAATCTAGAACCAACAGCTTAAGCACTAACTCTATGAGCGCCACTAACCGCGAGGTTATTCTCGGCATCGGTGGTGGAATTGCAGCATATAAATCGGCTGATCTTTTGCGCCGCCTTCAAGATAATGGGTTTGCGATAACTGTTGTTCCGACTCCCAATTCACTCAACTTTGTTGGCGCTGCTACGTGGGAGGCACTTTCTGGTCGTCCTGTTACAACTCAAGTGTGGGAAGACGTAGATCAAGTTCGTCACATTTCACTAGCTAAGTTAGCTGACTTCTTCATAATTGCTCCAGCAACGGCAGATCTCATAGCGCGCTTAGCTATGGGTAGAGCCGATGATTTACTCACTAATCTTGTTCTGGCAAGTGCGGTTCCAAAATTAGTTGTACCTGCCATGCACCCATCAATGTGGCTAGATCCAGCCACAGTTGCAAATGTTTCAACGTTGCGGGCGCGCGGTTTTGTAGTGATGGAGCCAGAAGTTGGTCGTCTCACTGGCGCTGACTCTGGTCAAGGCCGATTTCCTCAAACGCAAAAGATTATTGAGGAGTTCTTTGCTATGAGCGGAATAAAACGAGATCTTGTTGGCAAGAAGGTGTTGGTTACAGCTGGAGGAACTCGCGAGGCAATTGATCCGGTGCGATTTATTGGAAACAGATCATCTGGCAAACAGGGTGTGGCTATCGCAAAGGCGGCTGCTGCTCGGGGAGCAAATGTTCACCTTATAGCGGCAAATGTGGAAGTGCCTGAATTTCATGGTGTGGAAATCACCCAAGTTGAAAGTGCGCAACAAATGCTAGCTGAGTTAGAGAAAAGCTTTCCTGACACAGATATCTTGGTGATGAGTGCAGCCGTTGCCGATGCTAGGCCGATGAATAGTTCAAGTGAGAAGATAGATAAGAGTGATTTCACCTCTATAGATTTGCAAGTTAACCCTGATCTCTTGGCTACCTTGTCAGCTAAGAAGACAAAGCAAGTAATGGTTGGATTTGCTGCCCAAACAAGCGAACTTATTGCATCTGCAAGATCTAAACTCGTCTCCAAAGGTTTGGACCTGATTTATGTTAATGATGTCACCGGAGGAGCCATTTTTGGTCAGGATGAAACAGAAGGTACTATTGTGCTTCGTAACGGGGATTTAGTTCCTATTGCACGACAATCTAAAGACACGCTTGCCAATCATCTACTTGATTACGCCCTGGAGCAGTTAGGTTAGGACAATGTCACAACGTTTATTTACATCTGAATCAGTAACAGAAGGCCACCCAGACAAGATTGCCGATGCAATCTCAGATGCGGTTTTGGACTCGTTACTTTCACAAGATAAAAAGTCCCGTGTAGCAGTTGAAACACTCATCACCACTGGACAGGTCCACGTCGCTGGTGAAGTTACAACTGATGGTTACGCAGATGTTATGGGAATTGTTCGAGATACTGTTTTAAATATTGGCTATGACTCATCTGATAAGGGCTTTGATGGCAATAGCTGTGGTGTGTCAATCTCAATCGGGCAGCAGTCTCAAGACATCGCACAAGGTGTTGATGATGCTTATGAGCATCGCGTTGGTTCACAAGTTGATCCTTTAGATCTACAAGGCGCTGGAGATCAAGGTTTGATGTTTGGTTATGCCTGCGATGACACAAAAGAGTTAATGCCACTTCCAATTTGGTTGGCTCACGCACTTGCACAGCAGTTAACTAAGGTTCGCAAATCCGGATTACTTCCATATCTTCGCCCTGATGGAAAGACTCAAGTCACCATTGAATATGACGGAGACCGTGCAGTTGCACTCAATACAGTCGTTATCTCAAGTCAGCACGCTGAAGAAGTAGATGTGGCAAAGAAGCTCACTCCTGAAATCATTGAGCATGTAATCGAGCCAATTCTTGCAACGATTGATCTACCTCGCAAGGATTTGCGCACATTAATAAACCCAACAGGACGCTTTGTTATTGGTGGTCCGATGGGAGATGCCGGATTAACTGGGCGCAAAATTATCGTTGATACATATGGTGGAATGGCCCGTCACGGTGGAGGCGCATTTAGTGGAAAGGATCCCTCAAAGGTTGATCGCTCGGCGGCTTATGCAATGCGTTGGGTTGCAAAAAACGTTGTTGCAGCTGGCTTGGCTCGTCGTTGCGAGGTACAGGTTGCATACGCTATTGGTAAGGCACAACCTGTGGGAGTTTTTGTTGAAACTTTCGGAACAGAAACAGTTCCAGTTGCAAAGATTCAAAGCGCGGTAACGACTGTATTTGATCTTCGACCAGCAGCGATTATTCGCGATCTAGACCTACTGCGTCCTATTTATTCACTCACCAGTGCCTATGGTCATTTCGGCCGTGAACTTCCAGAGTTTGCTTGGGAACGCACTAATCGCGTTTCAGAGCTACAAGACGCAATTAAGTAATCACTGTGGCAACGCCACGGCTATTTAGACTCAAGTCTCAGCTCGCACCTGCACCGGATGGACCTGTCGCAACAGATTTACCCTATGCACGCATCTATGTTGATACAGGTGTCTTTCATTTAGATACACCTTATGACTACGAAGTCCCAGAGAAATTCTCTGAGATAGTGAAAACTGGTGTGCGTGTGCAAGTTCCATTTGGAAACCGCGAGGTAGAAGGCCTTGTCATCGAGCGAGTTGGAGCGCCTAGCGTTATCAGTGGGTTCAAATCCATTACGAAAGTTCTCTCTCATCATCTAGTTGCAACACCTAATTCCCTCGAGCTGATAGCTCAGACCGCCCAAAGATGGGCCGCGAATCCGTGGGATGTGATTAGAAGTGCTATCCCACCTAGAGTTGCAGCAGTTGATAAAGCTTTTACACCAACTGTGTTAAAGAGTGCAAAATATAGCAACCAATCTGATGTTTGCTTTCGAGCCTTCGAGCCACATATTTCAGCACATGCGCAAGTTGCATCTATAGCACTTGATTCGATTCGCAAAGGACCGGTGTTAATAGTTGCGCCGGATCAACGAGACATCATTACCATTTGCACACATCTTCAAGACTCATCTGTATCCGTTGTGCGTATTGATAGTGGACTCTCACGCAATGAGAGATATGCAAATTTCTTGCAATCTTTGCAGGAGAAGAATCAAATTATTATTGGTTCAAGAAGTGCTGTGTTTGCTCCGCTACCGCAAGGATCTACCATCATAGTTTTTAAGGAGTCTTCACCAGATCTCTATGAGGTTCGCTCGCCTGCCTGGAATGCACGTGATGTCGCCATGATGCGAAAGTCAATAGACTCTGCTCGAGTGATTCTGTGTGGATTTGTTCCATCACTAGATGTAGCTGCACTCATAGATACAAAGAGAATCTCCTACTTCAATTCAAATGCAAAGGTTTCAGTGAAAGCATTCACACCAGTTGATTCTTCTCTCTTGCCTGGTCGAATCTTTACCGATATTCGCTCCAACATCTCACAAGGTCCAGTTCTATTTTTGTTACCTCGTAAGGGCTATGCAAATGGGATTCTCTGTGCGCATTGCAAGAATGTTGCCCTTTGTGCTTGTGGGGGTCGAGTGTATCTGACTAGCAAGAATGCTGACCCGGCTTGTCGGATTTGTGGAACCGTAACTAAAGAATGGAAATGCAGTTTTTGTGCGCGAGATAAGAAGTTCGTTGTCTCTCGTGGAATAGAGAGAGCCCAGGAAGAGATTGCACGCGCTTTTCCAAATACAGCCATAGTTTTATCCTTTGGGGATATCATAAAAGAGCATGTTGAGAGTAAACCATGCATAGTGTTGGCAACTCCTGGTGCGATGCCGCAAGTAAAGGGTGGATACAGCGCTGTTGTAGTTCTAGAAGGTCTTTCTTATTTCAGTCACGATGATTTACGAGCAAGTGAGCGAGCAATTGAACTCTTCTTTGAAGTAGCAGGATCAGTAAAGAAAGGGGGAGTAGTTCTTCTAGCAATTGATGAGTCTCACCCGATAGTTTCTTCTCTGATCCGTTGGAATCCATCTACAATTTTGAAGCGAGAATTAGCCCAGCGAGCAGAGATTTCTTTCCCACCATCTGTTAATAGTGCTGTGATGATTCTTCCAACTGCGCAAGCCAGCCCACTAGTTAGTGGCATTAACAAAGCTATTTCGGATGCACGTTTGGCTAGTGATACTCGTGTTTTGGGTCCAACCAAGATTGATGGTGAATCAAGCAAGGTTGTGGTTCTTTCTTCATCGGACTCTAGGACTGCTCTGACAGCATTTCTGCATGAGTTAATGCGACGCAGAAGTATGGCTAAGAAGAGTGATTCCAGCCTTCGAATAGATCCATATTCACTTTAGTATTTTTGATAGACTTCACCCATGTCGATTCAAGAAATTCGTTTATTTGGTGATCCGGTGTTGTTAACTCCGGCATCGCCTGTAGTCGACTTTGATAAAGAGCTGCGAAATCTAGTTGCAGATTTGACTGACACAATGCTTGAAGCACCCGGTGCAGGTCTTGCTGCGCCACAAATTGGTGTTCCGCTGAGAGTCTTCACCTGGCATGTTGACGATGTTTTAGGTCATCTGGTTAATCCAACGCTAACTCTTGGCGATGAAATCCAAGATGGGGAAGAGGGATGCCTATCGTTTCCTGAGCTTCGTTATGATGCTAAACGAGCGATGAACGCAGTTGCTAGAGGCTTCAATATGTTTGGAGAACCAGTCGTAATCGAGGGGACTGAATTTCTAGCACGAGCGCTGCAGCACGAGACCGATCATCTCGATGGAATTCTCTTCATTGATCGGCTATCACCGGAGGATCGCAAACTAGCCATGCGAGAGATTCGCGAATCCGAATGGTTCAATGCGCAGAGCGAAATGGGAAAGACACCAACTATAAAGACATCACCGCACTCTGTTTTCGGACGGAACACTTAATGCGCATAGCGGTAGCCGCTACGCCCGAAGTTGCTTTGCCAGCTCTTCATTGGTTACAAACAAGTGAGCATGATTTAGTAAGAATCATTAGCCAGCCTGATAAGCCCTCAGGACGCGGACAGGAACGGCACGCATCTCCAGTTAGCAACTGGGCTATGGCCAACTCAGTCGATTTAGTGAGGCCAGAAATTGTTGGAGAAATTGATGCGGCGATAGCCGATGTAGATTTATTGATCACTATCGGTTATGGACGAATCCTGCCTCCTACCACCATATCCATACCTAAGTTTGGGTGCATCAATCTACATTTCTCACTTTTACCCAAATATCGAGGAGCAGCACCAGTTCAAAGAGCTATAGAAGCTGGTGAAACACAAAGTGGAGTCACAGTTTTTGCACTTGATGCTGGAATGGACACCGGCCCCATCTACACGTCCATAACAACACCTATTGAACCCACAATGCGCAGCTTTGAATTGCTGGACAAACTCTCACATATTGGAGTGGATGCACTTAAACAAGCTTTGCTAGAAATTGAGAAAGGTACGCAACCTATTCCACAAACTGGTGAATCGAGCCTTGCCGCAAAGATAACTCGTGAGGAAGCACGGTTAGATTGGAGTTTACCGGCTCATTCATTGGTCAATAAAATTCGCGCTTTCTATCCGCAACCTCAAGCATGGACGCTATTTCGTGGGCAACCCCTAAAGATTTCTTCGGCAAGAGTGTCGGATGTAGTGCCAGATTTGCAGCAAGGCGAGTTGCGAATTTTTGGGAGCGATTGTGTTATTGGAACTCTAGATAAAGTGATTATTTTGGAGAGGGTAACTCCGGCAGGCAAGAAAGAGATGTCGGCGTTAGATTGGTCGCGCGGAGCTCGCTTTGAGGACGCAGAACGCTGTGGTTGAGGCCAGACGCAATACATTCAAAGCCCCTAAACCAGATGCAGTTCGTTTGCTGGCATTTGACGTTATTACCGAGGTTAATCGCAATGAGGGTTATTCAAATCTCTTGCTTCCGGCAGCTCTTAACACGTCGTCATTGGAAGATCGAGATCGCAATCTAGTTACCGAACTCGTTTATGGAACATTGCGCATGCAAGGAAAGCACGACTGGATATTGGCCCAGATATCAGATCGACCTTGGGCTCAAGTCGATGAAGGGATTGTGGATGTTGCACGGATGGGTGTTCATCAGATTCATGAGCTTCGTATTCCAGATCACGCAGCGGTTTCTGCAACAGTTGAAGTAGCACGAAAACGTCTGGGGGAGTCTAAAGCCAGTTTTGTTAATGCGCTCCTTCGCTCAGTGACTCGAAAGAGCTATGAGGAATGGTTTGCACCTCTTGAGCAGATCACTGACACAGTAGAGCGGTTGGCAATCCAATATTCGCATCCACACTGGATTATTTCTGCTTACTTTGATTTATTGAAGGATTGGCAGGCAGTCGAAGCAGAACTTGCAACAAATAATGTCCCTGCACTTCCAACGTTAGTTTCCTGGCCAGGCTATTCGACTCAAGCAGAGTTAGTGGAACTTGGAGCAGAACCTACGAAATACTCCCAGCTAGGCGCACGTCTGAAGGGCAACCCCGGAAATCTAGATTTGGTTAAACATCGCTTGGCTGGCGTGCAGGATGAAGGTTCGCAGTTAGTTGCAACTGTTTTTGCCGCAGCAGCAGGCGGTAGGTCATGGCTAGATCTTTGCGCAGGACCAGGAGGAAAAGCGGCGATTCTTTCGAGTATTGCTAAAGTGCGAGGAATCGATTTTACTGCAAATGAACTGTCAGAGCCTCGCGCAGATTTAGTGAAGAAAGTTGTGCATGGAGCAACTGTTTGGTGTGGTGATGGGCGCGATATCGCTACCCACAATCAAAGATTTGATGCGGTGATCATTGACGCCCCTTGCACGGGTTTGGGAGCCTTACGTCGTCGCCCTGAAGTTAGATGGCGAAGAACTCTAAGTGATCTTCGTGAACTCACCTCGTTGCAGAGAGAACTTCTGGATGCAGCTATCGCTGTTTTAAATCCTGGGGCAATCTTGGGCTATGCAACATGTTCACCCCACTTGGCAGAAACAACTGTTCAAGTTTTAGATATTTTGAAGAAGCATCCAGAGTTAGAGCAGTTAGATGTTGCTAAGTTTCTACCAGCTAACTTGCAGGACGCCATTCGTGGCAAATCAATGTCCCTTTGGACCCATAAACACGGCACGGACGCGATGTTCCTGGCTCTGCTGCGTAAGAAGTAGCTCCATGGAAGTTAGGCTAGAGATATGACGCGCGAGATTCGGATTACACCCAGCATTCTCAACGCTGATTTTGATCACCTGGATCAAGAGATCGCAAAGATTGCAGGTGTCTCAGATCTGATACACCTAGATGTGATGGACAATATTTTCGTCCCTAACTTCACTTTTAATTTTGAAAGCGCCAGCGCAATCATTAAAGCTTGTCCTATTGGGGTTGATGCCCACCTTATGGTTTCTGATGTTGATGAAATTGGCCCTCGTTATGCCCAAATAGGTTGTGCAAGTGTGACTATCCATGCTGAAGCCAGTGAGAATATTGCTCAGACTCTGCGTGCTATCCGAAGCGAAGGAGCTCGCTCTGGTCTAGCAATAAAGCCAAATACTGCGATAGATCAGTATGAACAATTCAGCGATCTTGTAGATATGTTTCTCATTATGACCGTTGAACCCGGTTTTGGCGGTCAGAAGTTTATGAGTCAGATGATGGAGAAAGTCCGAGCAGTTCGTCGAATCATTGGTAATCGCCCTATATGGTTGCAAGTCGATGGTGGAATATCCCTTGAAACTATCGAAATCGCAGTCGAGGCTGGAGCTGACACCTTTGTTGCAGGAAGCGCGGTCTTTAACTCAGATGACCCAGCACACATGGTTAATGCATTACGTTCTCTTGCACTAAAGGCTAGTTCGTAAGCAGTATAAGTAGGAGAAATATTGGCAACGCTGGTACCAGGCTCTCTAGTAAACTAAGGCCATGAAAACCTTTGAATCTTTATGGGCTGAATTAAGTGAGAAAGCCCTTCAACGCCCTGATGGTTCAGGAACTGTTGCAGCCTTAGATGCTGGAGTTCATGCAATAGGTAAGAAGGTTTTGGAGGAAGCTGGAGAAGTGTGGTTGGCTGCTGAGCACGAGAGTGATGAAGCCTTAGCCGAAGAGATTAGTCAGCTGATTTATCACGTGCAAACATTGATGTTGGCGCGTGGTCTGACTCTTGATGATGTCTATACCTACCTTTAAGCGAATCGAGTTCACACATGTTGCGTATTGCTGTCCCCAATAAAGGTTCACTTGCCGAAGAATCTAGTGCGATTCTCAAAGAAGCTGGATATCGACAGCGCACTGATAGCCGCGATTTAGTTCTTATTGATAACGATAACGGAGTTGAGTTCTACTACCTGCGTCCACGCGATATTGCAATCTATGTTGGCTCTGGGGAATTAGAAGCTGGAATTACGGGCCGTGATCTTTTAATTGATTCAGCGGCAAGTGCCGAGGAACGTCTCTCTCTTAATTTTGGTGCATCGACATTTAGGTTTGCGGGACCGGCAGATCGCGAATGGAAGATCTCCGATATTGCAGGAAAGCGCGTTGCAACAGCATACCCAGGTCTTGTTAATCACCACTTAGTCCAGTTGAACATCAATGCCGATGTTGTCAGACTAGATGGGGCAGTTGAAAGCAGTGTTCGCTTAGGGGTTGCAGATTTGATTGCAGATGTCGTAAGCACCGGTAACACGTTGCGTCAGGCGGGATTAAAGGTATTCGGTGATGCCATCCTTACTAGCGAAGCTGTTGTCATCTCCAGAAAAGATGCCGCTATCCCAGCAGAACTAGAGATCTTGATTCGACGTCTGCAAGGAGTTGTTACTGCGCGGATGTATGTTCTTTTGGACTATGACATTCCGAAATCTTTAGTCGATAAAGCCTGCGCTATTACTCCAGGCTTAGAGTCACCAACGATCTCTCCGCTACAAAATGCTGATTGGGTTGCAGTTCGTGCCATGGTTAAGCGCAAGGAAACTAATGACGTTATGGATGAACTGTGGGCACTTGGAGCACGTGGAATCTTAGTTACTGATATCCACGCTTGTCGTCTTTAATCCCTTATTGAATAGTTATCTCTGCGCCGTTGCTTGATGCAATCGGGGCAAGTGCTTGGTTGAGAGCTTCTTTCTTAGCCCCAGAGATTACAAACTCAATTGTTGTTACAGGATTTGAGGCCAGACGTGTAACGTTTTCAATATTCCCACCGCTTTGATGAATCACCTCAGCTAGCTCTTCAATAGTCCTGGGAAGAATCTTCGCGGAGGAAAGTGAAAGGCGCACAAGGTTTGTTTTGATATTCAATGTTGACTTATCTGTATATGAGAAAAGTGAAGCTATGTCCACATCCAGACTCGCCGCACAGGTTTCTAAATCGGCAACGATTGCATCTTCATGAGCTGGATTAAGGGTAATCAACACGGTGAGAATAAGTCGATCTTTGATAACCACTTGTTCGACATCGGCAATAGTTATGGAAAAGGGTGAGAGGACCTCAAAGAGGGATGCGGTGATACCAGGCTTGTCTACGCCACTAAGAAGGATGAGACCGGTGTATTGCTCTGTATCTGCGCTAGTACTCATGATGAGGCCAAGATTATCTTAAAATCACATCGCGTAATCGCCATTAATTACGCCATTGATGCTCTCTAACCAGTATCTTCTTGCTCTATGACCACGTCACCAGTACTTGAATTGAGCGATGTTTCAGTACGTCGTGGTGAAAAGCTAATTCTGGGACCTTTGAATTTTCAAATCGCGCAGGGAGAGCGTTGGGTAATTTTGGGACCTAATGGCGCGGGTAAATCAACTCTTTTACAGATCCTGGCAACCAAGATTTTCCCAACTCATGGAACTGTGAGTGTTTTGGGAAAGCAAATGGGTCGAGTGGATCTTTTTGAACTGCGAACTCGTATTGGAATTTGCGGAGCACCTATTGCTGAAGATATTCCAGGTGAAGAGAAGGTAAGAGATGTTGTCCTAACCGCTGCCTATGCAATCTTAGGTCGCTGGAATGAAGATTATGATTTATGGGATGAGTCTCGAGCGATGGCTTTGCTGACAACCTTTGGTGTCCGAGAGTTGGGTGATCGTCTCTATGGATCACTGAGTGAAGGTGAGAAGAAGCGCACTCAAATCGCAAGGGCTCTAATGGCAGATCCGGAACTGTTACTTCTAGATGAACCTGCTGGAGGATTAGATGTTGGTGGCCGAGAAGATCTACTTCGTCGCTTTGCAAACTTCGCAGCAGATCCAACTGCTCCAGCAACGATATTAGTTACACATCATATTGAGGAGATTCCTATAGGAACCACCCATGCTTTGCTGCTCAAGGATGGTCAGATAGCAGTTTCCGGTCCAGTTGAGGCGGTAATTACTTCAGAACATATCTCAGCTATCTTTAATGAAAAAATCGAAGTGACTCAAGACGCAGGGCGATATTTCGCGCGTTCATATCAATAGATCATGGGCATTTTTGACCAGCTTCATCCAGAGTGGCAAAAGCGTTTAGCTGAATACGAACCATTAGTAGCAAGAATAGATTCGCTCATTGATAAAAATGATGTCACTCCGGCTTATGACAACATCTTTGCCGCATATCAATTACCACCGAATGAGATAAAGGTCGCAATATTTGGACAAGATCCATACCCCACACCTGGCTATGCTCATGGTTTAGCTTTTTCTGTTTCAGAAAACACGCAACCGCTTCCAGCATCACTAAGAAATATCTTTAAAGAGCTCGAGAGTGATTGTGGCGTGAAGCCTGCACTTAACGGTGATCTCCATCGCTGGGCTGATCAGGGCGTTTTATTGCTCAATCAGATCCTTACAACGCGTCCGACTCGATCTCTGGCTCACGAAAACTATGGGTGGCAGGAGTTCACGACAGCTACTGCCAAAATAGTTGGAGAATCTGGGGCTGTCGGAATTTTTTGGGGCACACGGGCGCAACAGTTAGCCAAGTACTTTCATCCCAAACTCTCAATTTATTCGGCGCATCCAAGTCCGTTATCGGCGTATAGGGGATTCTTCGGCTCAGCACCATTTTCAAAAACCAATGCCCTGCTTCGTCAGAGCGGAAAGACGGAAATAGCTTGGTAGGAAAACTAAAGCCCCGCAGATCTCTCTACGGGGCTTTAGCGTTAAACAAGTTTTGCCTCTAGCCAATCCAAGCGTTAATTGGGGAGGAGAGGAAATAAACCATAAATAATCCTGACACAAGAAGTAGCAATGGGTGGATTTCCTTGCCACGTCCTTGAACTATTCGGATTACCACATGGGTAACAAATCCTGCACCGATACCTACAGAGATGTTGTAAGTAAATGGCATCAAGATGATTGTTAGGAAAGCTGGAATTCCAATTCCCAAATCATCCCATTCGATGTTCTTGATTTGAGACATCATGAGGAAACCTACGATGATCAAAGCAGGAGTTGCAGCCTCATAAGGAATGATTGCTACAAGTGGTGCTAGGAAAGTAGTGAGCAGGAATGCAATTCCGGTCACGACTGAAGCAAGTCCAGTACGAGCACCCTCACCCACACCGGCTGCAGATTCGATATAGCTAGTATTGGATGAAATACCAGCTGCTCCACCTGCTGCAGCTGCTACTGAGTCAACAAGAAGAATCTTCTGGATGTTATCAACGTTGCCATCTTTATCGGCGAGGCCAGCCTCATGTCCGATAGCAGTGACTGTTCCAACTGTGTCGAAGAAGTCAGAGAGCAAAAGAGTGAACAGAAGCAGGATTGCAGCGATCAATGAAACATTGTCGACGCTGAAAGCACCCAACAGATCAAATTGTCCAGTGAAATCAAACTCTGGAACTGCAACAACCTCTTTAGGCACTGATGGGATGTTGAGCCCCCAGCCGCCGTCAACGATTGTTGGTGGATTTCCTGGAGTGAATCCTGGAGCAATGTTGTACATCTTCTGAAGAATAACTGCCAAGATGGTAGCGCATGAGATTCCGATTAGGATTGCGCCCTTAACATTGCGAACCATAAGTCCAATTATCAGAAGTGTTCCAAAAACGAAGACAACCGTTGGCCATCCAACAAGGTTTCCATTTACGCCAAGACCAACAGGAACTGGACCACTGCTAGTACGGCGAACGAAACCTGCATCAACTAGACCTATAAGTGCGATAAAGAGGCCGATACCTACTGAGATAGCAATTTTGATCTGTGGTGGAACCGCTTTGAATACCGCAACGCGGAAGCCAGTTAGTACTAGTACCAAGATAATTAAACCTTCAAGAACAACAAGACCCATGGCTGCAGCCCATGTCATTTTCGATGCGATACCAACAGCAACGAAAGTGTTAAGACCTAGGCCTGTCGCAAGTGCTAAAGGATAGTTAGCAATCGATCCCATGAGTATTGTCAGTACGCCAGCAACAAGGGCTGTGGTAGCTGCAACCATTGCAGGTGCCGGTGTGGCCCCACCAAAGAGGAACTGACCGTTCTTATCTGGTGAGTAGGCCAAGATGATTGGATTAAGGGCCACGATGTAGGCCATTGTGAAGAAAGTTACGAGTCCGCCTCGAACCTCCTGGGCTACAGAAGAGCCGCGTTCTGAGATTTTGAAATAGGAATCCAGCATTAGTAACGCCTTTCTAATTTTGTTAACGGGGGTGTTTGCGACCCCGTGCGAAGAAAACGGCCAACGCACGCCGAGGGAATACTTTGAGCGTAGTTGTTACTTGCTCGTAAGTCGGGAAACAACACCCAGGGCCACGGCAATTGATTGCCCGATTAAGCCTGCAAAGAGGAGTGTTCCGAGGCCAACAGTGCCGCCAAGCATCCATCCAAGGGCAAAGACCGTGCTTTCAATGGCCAAGCGCACGCGGCCCACTCGGATCCCGGTTTTGAAGTGGATCCCAGTCATCAGGCCATCTCGGGGTCCAGGGCCTAGGCCACAAGTGATGTAGATGGCCGAGGCTGCACCAACCATTGCGATGCCTAGCAATGTGTAAATAATTCCTATGAAGTAATTGTCCTGGAGTGGAATGTATGTAACGCCAATTTCAATAGCCAGGGCAATGATGACTATGTTGGAGATTGTTCCAAACCCTGGTCTTTCTCGAAGTGGAATCCAAGCGAGTAAAACAAGTGCACTTATTCCAAAAGTTGACCAGCCCATAGTGATATCGAGGTTTTTTGAAATACCCTGAGCTAAAACCGACCAAGGGCCATTTCCGATATTGCTTTGAATAACGAATGCATCACCAAGTCCGAAGATGAAGAGACCAACCCAGAGGATTAATACACGGCTAACACCTAAATCCCATTTTGACTTCGCAGTCCATGGAGTAATAGGAACGGTGCGGTGGGGGCGGAGAAACTCCATGAATGCATTTGATGACATTGGGGGAGTCTAGTGCAAGGAGTTGCGCTGCATCAGGCTATTCTTCACCAATGTTTCCAGGAATTGGCACGTTGATCAATGTCGTTGCGATAATTGGTGGTGCAGGTCTTGGAATATTTGTTGGACATCGACTTAATATCAAAACAAGAAATCTTCTTACCGATGTCCTCGGCCTTGCGACGCTTTTAGGCGCAGCTTCAGCGCTCATCCCACTGTGGTCTGCACGTTATGTCGAATCACTTCCAACAGGTTGGCCATTGCTCGTTGTTCTAGGTTCACTCATCTTTGGTGGGTTAATCGGTTCTGCACTCGGTTTAGAAGATCGATTAGATCATCTAGGGGAGAACTTACGCAGAAAGTTCAAAGCATCTAAGGAGAGTCCTTTCGTCGAAGGCTTTGTTACCGCATCTTTACTTTTTGCAATTGGTCCTCTGGCTATTCTCGGAAGCATTAGTGATGGAATGTCTCAGGGAATTGATCAACTCCTGCTCAAAAGCACACTCGACTTCTTTGCAGCCATGGCTTTTGCTTCATCCCTCGGTTGGGGAGTAGCAGTAGCTGCAATTCCAATTGCTTTGTATCAAGGATTCTGGACCCTTATCGGCTTTGCACTTGGGGAGATCCTTGAGGGATACCAAATTGATGCAATGACAATCATTGGCGGCGTGCTTCTCATCGGTATTGGCCTGCGACTTCT
>RGHD01000022.1 GCA_010024385.1 Actinomycetota bacterium
TAGGATCAAATGCTTCGATCTCAATCTCATGTCCTTCATTAGCTTGCTTCAAAGAAAGTGAAATACGACGGCGCTCTAGGTCGATATCGATAATCTTTACGAATAATTCATCATCAACTTGAACAACCTGCTCTGGGATCTCAACGTGGCGTTCTGCCAACTCTGAAATGTGAACTAGGCCTTCAATGCCCTCGTGAACACGAATGAATGCTCCGAATGGAACGAGCTTTGTTACCACACCTGGAACAACCTGATTGATTGTGTGAGTGCGAGCAAATGCTTGCCATGGATCTTCTTGTGTTGCCTTAAGTGAAAGTGAGACGCGCTCACGCTCGAAATCTACTTCAAGAACTTCAACAGTAACTTCATCGCCAACTTCAACAACTTCACCTGGGTGATCGATGTGCTTCCATGAAAGTTCCGAGACGTGAACTAGTCCATCCACGCCACCAAGGTCAACGAATGCACCGAAATTAACGATAGATGAAACTACACCTGTGCGAACTTGACCCTTTTGTAGCTGGTTAAGGAAAGTTGTGCGCGATTCAGATTGTGTCTGCTCAAGGAAAGCACGGCGTGAGAGAACAACATTATTACGATTCTTATCTAGTTCGATGATTCGAGCTTCAACCTGCTTGCCAATGTAAGGAGTCAGATCGCGAACACGGCGCATTTCAACAAGAGATGCTGGCAAGAAGCCACGTAGTCCGATATCGACGATAAGTCCGCCCTTAACAACTTCAATAACTGTTCCAATTACAACTTCATCGCGCTCTTTCTTGCCTTCGATGTCTCCCCAGGCACGCTCGTACTGTGCGCGCTTCTTAGAAAGAATCAAACGACCTTCTTTGTCTTCTTTTTGAAGAACAAGAGCTTCAATAGTCTCACCGACCTTGACGAGTGAGTTTGGATCTACATCGTGGCGAATAGAAAGCTCGCGAGAAGGAATAACACCTTCAGTTTTGTATCCGATGTCGACAAGAACTTCTTCGCGTCCAACCTGGACGATTGTTCCTGTTACTAAGTCTCCATCATTAAAATTTCTGATTGTGCCTTCAATTGCTGCTAGAAAGTCGGCAGCTGATCCAATGTCATTTACTGCAATTACAGGTGCTGTAGTCAAGTTGCTCCGTAGGGATAGATGAGTAGTAGTTCCCGCTTTCGCGGCTGGAGGGTAAGGGTACGGTTTGCGCCTCTATTTGAGCAAATCCATGCGCAATATTCACGCTCATAGATAGGATTTGCACAGCGATGAAACGATATAAAGAGCTTTTTGCCTTTCCGCATGTTCTTACTTTGGCATTAGCGGCATTTCCGGCACGACTTGCCTATTCCATGATTGGCCTAGGAATCTTTTTTAAGGCAGAACAGGAAACAGGATCTGTAGCCGTTGCAGGTTTAGCTATTGGCCTGAACTCTCTTGCCGGCTCTCTCACCGCTGGAATTCGCGGTTCTGTGATGGACAAATGGGGCCAAAAATGGCCTCTGCGTATTTTTGTTCCTTGTTATGCATCTTTGATTTTGGCTCTGAACTCAATGCATTCAAAAGAATCAATTTTGATAACAGCATTCGTATTAGGAATCTCTGCTCCCCCTATTAATTTATCTGTTCGCCCATTATGGAAAGATATTGTTCCTGAAAATTTCCTACGAACTGCATACGCATTTGATTCATCAATGATGAGTACAACATCGGTGTTTGGTCCAGTAGTGGTGACATCACTTGCACTCTCATCACGGCCTGGTTTGGCATTAGGTGCAATTTCGGCACTCATGATCATCGGTGGAACAGCTCTAGCTTTGACTACAGTCTCACGTAATTGGGTTCCTGAAAAGAAAACTAAAGGGCAACAAAAACTTTGGAGAGATAGAGCTATTCAGCTTTTGATGTTTGAAGGCTGCTTCATTGGATTTGGATGGGGTGTATTTGATGTTGCCGTTCCAGCCTATGCAACACAAGAAGGAGTACAACAACGCGTTGCTTGGATCTTTGCAGCCTTCGGTATTGCAACGGTCATTGGCGGACTTCTTGGTGGATTAGTTTCTAAAAAATTAGCACCACTTTCGGCCCTGAGAAATGCTTATGTGGTGTGGTTCATCACCTGCATACCAGTTGCGTTCACATATCCAGATTGGACCATGGCATTAGTAGGAACATTTATTGGACTTATGGGCGGCGCGGTTCAAGTCTTCTACTTCGAAGTTCTTGAAGCCGTTCGACCTAAAGGTTCACAAACTGCTTCACTTGGTTGGATCTGGAGTGTTGAAGGATCTTTCATGGCAGTAGGTGCAGCAGCTGGTGGGTGGATTTCTGAGCATTACTCGCCACAAATTGGTTTGGCATTACTACCCACAATGCTTTTTTGTGGTCTGATCATTCTTACTGTTGGAAAGAAACGTCTGCAAGCAGCTAATGATGTTCCAACCGAAGAAGAAGATCTTCAGGCAATAAAGGATATTTCTAACGAAGTTAAGTAGTTAGTGCGCAGCCTCATGCCATGTAAGACCCAAGCCAGCACTTACATCTAGTGGAGCCCGCAGCGGATATGCCGCACCCATCTCACGCTTAACTAAATCCGTTATCTGCTCTTCCTCTCCTTTTACGACTTCAACAATTAACTCATCGTGAATCTGAAGCAATAAGCGTGAGGCAAGGTTTTCCTTTTCAATTGCGGCCTGAACTTTGAGCATGGCCAACTTAATAATGTCGGCTGCTGAACCTTGGATTGGAGCATTGAGTGCCATGCGCTCTGCCACTTCCCGGCGCTGGCGATTATCGTGCATGAGATCAGGTAAATATCTGCGACGTCCCAGGATTGTTTCGGTGTAACCGACCTTGCGTGCATCTTCAACAACAACTTTTAAGTAGTCGCGAATTCCACCAAAGCGCTCAAAGTATTTATCCATCAGATCTTGGGCTGCAGATGGAGAGATATCTAATTGTGCAGAAAGACCGTAAGAAGAGAGTCCGTAGGCGAGCCCATATGACATGGCCTTTATCTGCCTGCGCATTTCAGGGTCAACATCATTTGCTTGAACACCAAATATCTCTCCAGCAATTCTTGCATGCAAATCCTCCCCTGACTCAAAGGCCTTAAGAAGTTTTTCATCATTCGATAAGTGAGCCATGATGCGCATTTCAATCTGGCTGTAGTCAGCAGTTAACAGAGCGATATAACCTGTGCCGGCTATAAAGCAGTTGCGAATCCTGCGACCTTCTTCGGTGCGCACAGGAATGTTCTGAAGATTAGGTCCAGTTGATGATAATCGCCCAGTAGCTGCAACTGTCTGCTGGAAATGCGTATGAATACGACCATCTTTGGCAATCTCAGCAATTAATCCCTCGACAGTTGTTCCTAGTTTCTTTGTTTCGCGGATACGCAAAAGGGAGGTTAACACTGGATGACCGCTCTTCTGGTGCAGCCAATCTAAACTCTCTGCGTCAGTTGTATACCCAGTTTTAATCTTTTTGGTCTTTGGAAGTTTGAGTTCATCAAAGAGAACAACTTGTAGTTGCTTGGGTGATGCCACATTAAATTCATGGCCAACAGCATCATGTGCGGCCTTTGTTTCCCTGCTTACTTCGCCTTCAAAGTATGTGGCAAGTTTGTCTAACTCCTTTTTATCAACAGCGATTCCAAGTGCTTCCATCTTGGCTAAAAGGGCAGCTATAGGTAGCTCTATGTCCACAAACAAATTCCACAGTCCACGCTCTTTAAGTTCTCGCGTTAGGGAATCACGCAATGTAAAGAGTGCGCGAGCAGACGTCAGAAGCTCTTGTTCAGGCGATGAAAAGTTAATAGCACTTCCATCTCCCCAACGCTCTTGTAGATCTTTGAATTCTTGAGCTCGAACACCTGGATTAACAAGATAGGCAGCCAGCGAGGTATCAAATGCGACACCAACGAGTCCATTACTTCGAGCAAGTGACTTAGCATCATGTGCGATCTTTGGAATAGACGCATCTGTTGCCCAATCTCCCATCGTTGATGAATGAACTAGGTAGATCTCATCTTTAGATAATGCCACTGCATATCGATGCAATTTTTCACCATCGAGTAAGAAGGTGATTGCTATTTCTCCCCTGTGCTTAGCTAGCTTTGTATCTAGCTCACCTGGAGTTAAAACGCCTTCACTTAGCTCCTCTGCAAAGAGAGCAAACTCTGGTTCGTCAGATTTTTCAATTCCTTTGAGAAGTATTGGCTTTATACGATCTTTTAACGTTTTAAACTCAAGGCGATCAAAAAGTGGATTAGTCAGATTCTCATCCACACCAGACCAGGCAAGTGCATCAATACTTAGATCCAAAGGGACTTCTGCTACTAGTTGCGTAAGCTCTCGGTTGCGAATGACATTATCGATTGAATCACGTAGAGCTTGTCCAACTTTGCCTCCAACTTTATCAACATTCGATAATAGTTCTTGAAGTGATCCAAATTCAACGACCCATTTAGCTGCCGTCTTTTCTCCAACACCTGGAATGGATGGCAAGTTATCACTTGGGTCTCCGCGGAGAGCTGCAAAATCTGGATACTGTGCTGGTGACATTCCATATTTTTCTTGCACAGCATCAGGTGTCATCCTAGCTAATTCACTCACCCCACGTTTTGGATAGAGCACGGTTGTTTTATCATTTACTAATTGGAAAGAATCACGATCACCGGTGCAGATTAATACTTCCGCACTCTCTTTTTCAGCCTGCTTTGTTATTGTGGCAATCACATCATCGGCCTCATATCCCTCAACTTCAAATTGAGTGATACCGAATGCACTCACCAGCTCGTGCAGATAAGACATTTGGGATCGGAATTCATCAGGGGTTTTTGTGCGATTAGCCTTGTATTCAGGAAAGATTTCAGAGCGAAAAGTATTACGAGAAACATCAAAGGCCACGGCAACGTGGGTAGGTTTCTCACTTGAGAGAAGCGAGAGCAGCATGGTGGCAAAGCCATAAATTGCATTCGTGTGCTGGCCTGTTGCTGTAGTGAAATTCTCGGCAGGAAGGGCGTAAAAAGCGCGATATGCCATGGAGTGCCCATCGATAAGTAATAGGCGTTTGCTCATGGGCACATCTTAGGTTGCGCACTAGAATACGTCTCATGATCAACGAAGAGTTCGTAAAGTTTTACAAAGAACGCGGTAGCGGCGCACTAGATCAAAAGATGGGCATCAAGATTATTGAGGCTGAGCAAGGTCGCATTGTTGGCACAATGCCTGTTGAAGGAAACACCCAACCCATGGGCCTATTACATGGTGGAGCAAATGTTGTTTTAGCTGAGAGTCTTGGCTCAATCGGTACTTCGCTACACGCCGGTCCTCATCGCAAGATAGTAGGTGTGGACATCAATGCAACGCACCACAAATCTGCAACAACTGGATTAGTAACAGGTGTAGCAACAGCGATTTCACTGGGAAAGACGTTATGCAGTTGGGAAATTGTTATAACAAACGAAGCAGGCCAACGGACTTGTACGGCCCGAATTACCTGTTTAATTCTGGCAGAGCGTTAAGAATGAGCTCCAGTACCAAGGTATGCCTCACGCACCGCAGGATCATTAAGAAGCTCTGAAGCCTTGGCCTCTTTCACCACATTTCCTGTCTCCAAGATATAAGCACGGTGTGCACGTTGTAGTGCTTGCTGTGCATTTTGCTCAACAAGCAAAATTGTCACACCAGTCTTATTAATCTCAGTGATAATTCGGAAAATATTGGCAATCATCTGAGGCGCTAGACCCATCGATGGTTCATCCAGAAGCAAAACCTTTGGACGAGACATTAACGCGCGGCCAATAGCCAGCATCTGCTGTTCTCCGCCAGATAGCGTTCCGCCAGCTTGTGAAGCTCGCTCTTTCAAACGTGGGAAGAGTGTGTAGACTTTATCTAGATCATCACTCATCTCTGCTTTGCGGTTTTTTCGGTGAAACTTACCCATTTCTAAATTCTCAAGAACAGTCATACCAGGAAAGATTCCGCGACCTTCAGGAGCTTGTGAAATTCCAAGGTCTACGCGCTCATGAGCTGGAACATTCGTAATATCTTGCCCGTTGAAAATAATTGATCCGGAAGTAACTTTGCGAAGACCTGAGACTGTCTTAAGCGTTGTTGTCTTTCCTGCGCCATTTGCACCAATTAGGGTAACAATTTCGCCTTCATCAACAACTACAGAGATACCCTTAATTGCTTCTATCTTGCCGTAGTGAACGTGTAAATCTTTAATTTCAAGACGCATCAGCTGGCACTCCTAAATAGGCTTCAATCACCTTTGGATCATTTTGAACTTTACTTGGTAGGTCATCTGCGATTTTGACACCAAAATCAAGGACTGCAACGCGGTCTGAAATTCCCATAATTAATGACATATCGTGTTCGATAAGTAGAACGGTATAACCGGCACCACGGATGCGCTTGATTAATGCAGCAAGTTCAACTTTTTCAGCTGGGTTAAAACCAGCAGCTGGTTCATCAAGAAGAAGCAGTTGAGGACTTGTTCCCATTGCACGAGCGATTTCCAAACGGCGCTGAACACCATATGGAAGATTCTTTGCTAAACGGTCTGCGTATTCATCAATTCCAATGAACTTCAAGATCTCATGAGCGCGCTCACGGTTCTCACGTTCCTCACGTCGAGCACGTGGAGTACCTAACAATGCCCCAAGTAGCCCACTCTTTTTATGAACATCTGTTGCTGTAATTACATTTTCAAGGGTGGTCATATCTCCCCATAAACGAATGTTCTGGAATGTACGCGCAATACCCATAGCTGTAATCTGAAAGCGCTTTTGCTTATTAATTTTTGTTCCAGCAAAGGTGATGGTGCCACTTGTTGGTGTGTAAACGCCAGTCACAACGTTAAACACTGTTGTCTTTCCAGCTCCGTTAGGGCCGATCAGCGCAAGGATTTCACCCTTTTTGACTTCAAGATTTACTGCACCAAGTGCCGTTACGCCACCAAATTTCATCGTGACATTTTCAAGTGAAAGAAGTACCTCTGACATTATGCATTCGCCCCTTTCTTCACAATTGCCTTTTCACGTTTTTTACGTGGCAATAATCCATCTGGGCGGAAGTTCATCACAACTACAAGAACTATTCCAAAGACCAAAAGGCGTGCATCAGATATGAAACGGATGCGATCTGGAAGGTAACCAAGAATAGTTGCTCCCACGATTACACCCCAGATATTTCCAATTCCCCCAAATACCACACAAGCAAGAATCAAAATGGAAACGTTAAGCGTAAACATCTCAGGTGCGATAAAGAGGTTTTTTGAACCATACAAAACACCGGCGGCACCACCAACAGCTGCGCCTAATGTAAAAGACCAAATCTTGTACTTAAGGGTTGCAATACCCATGAGCTCAGCAGCATCTTCGTCCTGTCGAATAGCTTCCCAAGCACGACCTGGACGGCGAACGCTGAGGCGACGAATCATCCAGATTGTTAGCAGAATCATGATGACTACAACCCAGAAAAATACCTTCTGATCATCTAATTTAAACTTCAAAGGTCCGATATCTGGAGGCATTGGAATATTGGCAATTCCGTTTGGCCCCTTACTCCATGATGAGTTAAGAACTACTAAGCGAACAATTTCACCAAAACCTAAGGTAACAATTGCGAGGTAGTCACCGCGCAGGCGAAGAGTTGGTAGACCAAGAATTACTCCCGCAATCATTGCAAAAGCGATTCCAAAAGGCATGATTTCCCAGGTATTGAGGCCTGTAGTGGTTCCCATAATCGCCATTGTGTACGCACCGATAGCGAAGAAAGCCACATAACCCAGATCAAGCATTCCAGACTTGCCAACCACAATATTTAAACCAAGTGCCATGAGCACAAAGATTCCCACTGGGTAAACCAAAACCGCATCATATGCAGCAATTGGTGTTGCTAAGAATGAAGCTCCAGCAAATGGAAGCAGTGCAACTAGAATGATTGAAGTAAGCGCAATAGCAACCCGCTTTGGGCGATTGGCACTCTCCCAAACACTGGCGCCCCAGTCGCGAAGATTCCAATAGTTTCTAATTTTCATGAGTTAGGCCCTCGTTGTCTGAACGGCTTCGCCAAAAAGACCATTTGGCTTAAAGAGGAGAACAAGAACTAAAATAATAAAGACAGTTACTGCCTTCCACTGTGTTCCAAGGACCGCTGAGGCGTAGACCTCGAGTAATCCAAGGCTAAGACCGCCATAGAAGGCGCCTCGAATATTTCCAATTCCACCGAGAACAGCTGCAGTAAATGCAGCCATACCCATTGTGAAACCAATATTAAATTTAGTGTATTCAAATACTGTGATGTAGAAGAAACCTGCTGCACCTGTAGCTAATCCACCAACAAGAAACGTTGTAGTAATAACGCGATTGAGATTTACACCCATCAACTTTGCTGCATCTTCATTCATAGATACAGCGCGAATCGCCTTACCCATGCGTGAGAGCTTAATGAAGCGCTCTAAGATAAAGAAAATAGCTGCAGCAGCAATAATCGTTATAACTGTGTCGAGGCGAATGTTGGCACCCCAAACTTCAGTCAAGATAATCTTTTCTAGAACGCGTGGAGATCCCACTGGTCGTGAATCTGTTAAAAGGCGCATTACTTCTTGAAGTGCAATGGAGATTCCAATTGCAGAAATCAGAGTTGCAAGTCGGTTTGTACCTTTCATGCGAAGGCGACGATATGCGACGAACTCGACAAAGATTGCAGTCAAACCGGCCACTAACATAGACATCAACAAACTTGAAACTAAGACTAAGGCAAGCTTTCCACCTGTTGCCGGTTCTGATGTCTGTGTGTAATGGAAAATATCGCGTGAGGTAATAACTGTTCCAAAAGTTCCCCACATAAAGATTTCAGAGTTTGCAAAATTAATCATGCGCAGTACTCCATAAACCATGGTATAGCCGAGGGAGATCAAAACGTAGATAAATCCAAGGGCGACTCCTGCAATCGTCAGCGACCAGAACTGATCAATTAGTACTGCAAACATTGTTCTCCTTCGCTAATGCCTCTGCGCGAGTATAAAGGTAGATGATAAGCAAGTGGTGGGTGTTTTGGGCTCTTTTTAAGAGTTTTCCAAAACACCCACCGACTTATTAAGCGTTTGTCCTAGTTAATTACTTAACGATACCTGTGTTAACTAGTACACCATTCTTTGTTGTGAAACCAGCAAATAGTCCGTATGAAATGTCGCCATTTGCATTGAACTTAATTGTGTTTCCAGAGATGCTCTTGCCACTGTAAGCCTTTACATAAGCAAGCATTGATGTGCGAGTTGTCTTTCCAGCCTTGATGCCAGAAAGCAAGATGTTTGCAGCATCAAATGACTCAACTGAGTAAACACCTGATGAAACGCCCATCTTCTTCTTGAAGTCAGCTTCCAACTTTGGATCTACGCCAGCTAGACCGCCAACGCCAGTTACCTTTGAACCTTCAGCTGCAGCACCTGCAAGCTTTGGGAACTCCTGGTTAAACACTCCGTCGCCGCCAGCAAATACTGCCTTTGAGCCTGAGTCACGAAGTTGCTTGATGAATACAGCAGCTTGGCTGTAGTAACCAGTGTAGATAACAACAGTTGCGCCAGATGTCTTGATCTTTGCAATTGTTGGGCTGAAATCTGTTGTTGTGTTTGGAACTGAGTCTCCACCCACAAGTGTTGCTCCAGCAACCTTCTTCAAGCCAGCTTCAACGAAGCCACGAAGAGGTACTGCGTATGCTGATTGGTCATCGAAAACGAAAACCTTTGCATCCTTCACGCCTGCTGTTGCGTACTTAGCCAAAGCTGGACCCTGAAGGTCATCTTTACCTACGACGCGGTGGAAAATTGGTCCACCAAAGTCAGGAGAAGTTGGGTCAGTTAGTGACACGCGAGTTGCTGATGGTGAGATTAACGCCATGTTTACTGACTTGTAATATGGAAGTGAAGCAATTGTTGCACCTGAGTAAGCAGGTCCTACAACGCCAAGAACGTTCTTGTTTGAAGCAACACCTGGAGCAACTGTTCCAGCTACTGCTGGGTCTCCCTGGTCATCGATTGAAACAAGCTTAATCTTAATGTTCTTGTTCTTTGCTTCAAATAGTTTGATTGCATACTTAACTGCGTTTTGCTCATCGATACCTGTTGAGGCTTCTCCACCTGAAAGTGGGCCTTGGTAACCGATTGTGTAAGTCTTAACGGCTGCACTAGCAGCTGGTACTGAAGACAAGCCAAAAGCAACGGCTGCAGCAGTAACAACGGCAAGTGAACCCTTGATCTTCTTGTTCATTTAGTGCCTTTCCTGTTCTTGTGTCCCGGGACAGGGAGGCGCTTAGGGTAATGGCAGAGATGAGGGTTTAACAAGCCCGATTAAGCATGAAAAGCCCCTATTGGGTTTCATTTATGTAACGTTTTGCCCCGGAGTTGCCAGGTCAGCTCTCGGGTACGGCCTGCGGGCTAATTACGGCCTCGGCGACCTGTTTCATAGTTAAACGACGGTCCATCGCTGCTCTTTGAATCCAAGAAAATGCTTCGGGCTCTGAAAGATTTAAAGCCTTCATCAAAATACCTTTTGCGCGATCAATAATTTTTCGTGTCTCTAGTCGATCATGTAAATCTGCAACTTCTGCAGCGAGTGAGCGCATTTGTGTGTGACGACTAATTGCAATTTCAATAGCAGGCATCAAATCACCAATCGTAAATGGCTTTACAACGTATGCCATTACCCCGGCATCACGGGCTCTATCTACTAATTCTTTTTGAGAAAAAGCAGTCAGCATCAACACAGGTGCAAGATCAATGATTTTTTCAGCTGCTGAAATCCCATCGAGTACCGGCATCTTCACATCAAGAATTGCTAAATCTGGTTTATGTTCATTTGCTAAATCAATTGCTTCTTGCCCATTTGTTGCCTCTGCCACAACTTCATAACCTGCATCTTGCAACATCTCAACAAGGTCCATGCGAATGAGCGCTTCATCTTCAGCTACAAGGATGCGAACCTTCTGTGTCATGTGCCCCGAGTCGGATTTGAACCGACACTGTGCAGTGTTTGAGACTGCCCTCTCTACCGTTGGAGTACCGAGGCGTTAAGTGATATCCGAACGGTGCCAATCTTAGCGGTAAGCCGCAGCTACCCCACCTACAGCATCTCCCACGCGGTGAACGCGCATCGCGTTCGTTGAACCTGGAATTCCCGGAGGTGAACCAGCAACTATCATCACTTGATCACCTACTTGAGCCCGACCAGAATCAATAATGACCGTATCAACCAATTTGACCATTTCATCTGTAGCACCGACAACTGGAGTGAGCATTGATTCAACGCCCCATGTAAGTGCGAGGCGGTTATATGTTCCAACCTCTGGAGTCATAGCAAGAATTGGAATCGGTGAACGCAAGCGCGACATGCGTCGTGCTGAATCTCCGCTTTGTGTAAAGGCTACTAAATACTTTGCTCCAACAATCGCGCCAACTTCAGTAGCTGCCTTTGTGATGGCCCCGCCTTTAGTTCGAGGAGATGTCTTTATCGGACGAATACGATCGAGGCCGCCTTCTTCAGTCTTTTGAATGATACGTGCCATTGTTTGGACAGCTTCGATGGCAAACTCTCCAACACTTGTCTCACCTGAAAGCATCAAAGCATCTGCGCCATCTAGAACAGCGTTTGCACAATCTGTAGCCTCTGCGCGAGTTGGGCGTGAATTAGTAATCATTGAATCAAGCATTTGGGTTGCAACAATTACTGGCTTAGCCATATCTCGGGCTAATTCAATGCACTGCTTTTGCACCAATGGAACGTCTTCAATAGGAAGTTCCACACCAAGATCACCGCGCGCAACCATGATGCCATCAAAGGCATCAACGATTCCAGCTAGGTTTTCAACAGCCTGAGGTTTTTCAATCTTTGCAATTACAGGAATACGAATTCCTTCTTCATCCATAATCTTATGAACATCTTTAATATCTTCTGCGCTTCTGACAAACGAGAGTGCAATGAAGTCAGCTCCTGCTCGCAAACCCCAACGAAGATCATCAATGTCTTTTTCAGATAGCGCAGGAACTGACACTGCAACACCTGGCAAGTTGATTCCCTTGTTGTTACTCACCGCACCAGGTTCAATAACCTTAGTGACAACATCATTACCTTTAACTTCAACAACTTCAACAGTTACTTTTCCATCATCGATGAGAATACGATCTCCGGCTTTGCAATCTCCTGGTAAACCTTTGTATGTAGTACCAACGCGCTCTTTAGTTCCTTCAACCTCATCAGTTGTGATTGTGAAGATCTCACCACGGGCTAAATCATGTGGACCTGACTTAAAGCGAGCAAGGCGAATTTTTGGACCTTGCAGATCAACAAGAATGGCAACTGGGCGACCAGCAACTTTTGCGGCGTTGCGAACGGAATCTAGGCGTGCTTGGTGCTCTTCATATGTACCATGAGAAAGATTCAACCGTGCCATGTTCATTCCAGCCTCAATGAGCTCCTTAACTCTCTCAGGAGATTCAACTGCTGGACCCATCGTGCACACAATCTTTGCTCTACGCATATTCCTACCTTAAACCATTAGTTGACGGGTTGTTGGTTCTATCGGTGAAGGGAGCTGAGTCTCCCCAGTGAGATATCTATCAACGGCTGCTGCTGCACTTCTACCTTCTGCAATCGCCCAAACTATTAATGATTGCCCACGGCCTGCATCTCCTGCAACGAAAATACCTTCTTCACTCGTTTCAAAATTTGCATTGCGAGCAATATTGCCGCGATCATCTAACTTAACCTCTAACTGTGAAATGAGATCAGATTGCTCAGGGCCAGTGAATCCCAATGCTAGGAATACAAAATCTGCAGGAATCTCTTTAGCAGTTCCAGCAACTGGTTCAAATTTTCCATTTTCAAACTTTGTCTCAACGATGCGGATAGCTCGTAGATTGCCATCAGCATCTCCTAAGAACTCTTCCGTACTTACTGAGAACATACGGTTATCTGATTCTTCATGGGCACTTGAAACACGATAAATCATTGGATACGTTGGCCAAGGCTGTGAAGCAGGTCGTTCATCACTTGGACGAGGCATAATTTCTAGTTGAGTAATACTTGCTGCACCTTGACGAATAGATGTTCCAAGGCAATCTGCACCTGTGTCACCACCGCCGAGAATCACTACGTGCTTTCCTGCAACGTTAATCTCAGGAACTTCCACTTCACCTAGAGCTTGCTTATTACCCCAAGGTAAAAACTCCATCGCTTGGTATACACCTTTGAATTCACGGCCGGGAATTGGCAAGTCGCGCCATTTAGTGGCACCGACAGCAAGAAGAATTGCGTCGTATTTTTTACGTAGATCAGCGCCAGTTAATTCCACTCCAACATCAACGCCGGCACGAAAACGCGTGCCCTCTTTTTCCATCTGAGCCAAACGGCGATCAAGAATATGTTTTTCCATTTTAAACTCTGGAATTCCATAGCGAAGCAGTCCACCAATTTTGTCTGCTCGCTCATAGACAGCAACAGTGTGGCCAGCACGAGTGAGCTGCTGAGCGGCTGCCAACCCTGCAGGTCCAGAGCCAATAATTGCAATAGTTTTGCCTGAAATACGATCTGGAGGCAAAGGTTTTACATCACCTGCATCAAATGCTTCTTCAATAGTTCGCAGTTCTACTTGCTTTATTGTCACAGCATCACGATTGATAGCAACCACACATGCAGTCTCACATGGCGCAGGGCACAAACGGCCAGTGAATTCAGGAAAGTTATTAGTGGCATGCAAACGGTTAATGGCTTCGGCCTTATCCCCGCGCCAAATCAAATCATTCCATTCAGGAATCAGGTTTCCGAGTGGGCACCCTGAATGACAGAATGGAATTCCGCAATCCATGCAACGACCAGCTTGCTTTTGTAGGTGTTCAAAGCTCTGTGGTTCATAGACTTCGCGCCAATCTCGAATGCGCACATCTATTGGACGCCGTTTTGGAGTCTGGCGCTCAGTTGTCATAAAACCTTTTGGATCAGCCATTTGCAGCCACCTCCATTACCAAAGCATCTACAGGTAAACCCTCGCGAGTTGCACGGGCCATTGCTTCAAGCACGCGTGCGTAATCGCGTGGCATCACAAGAGATATTCGCTTGAGCGCACTATCCCAATCCTTTATTAATTCACTTGCAACAATTGAGCCAGTTTCCTGGGCAAAGTCAGAAACAAGTGAGCGAAGACTCTCTTGTTGATCTTCAGGAACTGCCAAGATATCAACCATCTCCGCATTTACATTTGCAGGATTTAGATCTAGAACAAAAGCTCGTCCACCTGACATGCCAGCTGCAAAATTACGACCCGTGTGACCAAGAACAACTACAGCTCCACCAGTCATGTATTCACAGCCGTGATCACCAATGCCTTCAACTATTGCTGTGGCACCTGAGTTTCTAACACAGAAGCGCTCACCAACAATACCGCGAATCATAATTTGACCAGAAGTGGCACCATAACCAATAACATTTCCAGCAATCACATTTTCGTTTGATTTAAATGAAGATTTCTCATCAGGTCGAACAATAATGCGACCACCTGAAATTCCCTTACCAACATAGTCATTGGAATCACCAAAGAGACGAATTGTTAAACCACGTGGAATAAATGCACCTAGCGATTGACCAGCTGAGCCATGCAAAGTCACATCGATTGTGTCATCAGGTAGTCCTGCTCCCCCATGATTGCGTGTGATTTCAGCACCCAACATTGTTCCAACGGTTCTATTAACATTTCGAACGGGAAGATCAATGCGCACTAACTCCTTTTTCGTTAGCGCAGGCTTTGAAAGAGAAATCAATTGATTATCAAGTGCTGCATCTAGGCCGTGATCTTGCGCTGATGTGTTGTGAAGCGGGCTGACTACATCAGGACGTGTGAGCAATGGGGAAAGATCAAGTCCACTTGCCTTCCAGTGATCAACTGCACGCTTAGTATCTAAAAACTCAACATGACCAACTGCTTCAAGCAGAGTCTTAAAGCCAAGACTTGCAAGAATTTCCCTGACTTCTTCAGCAATATATTCGAAGAAAGTCTCAACGAATTCAGGCTTGCCTGTGAAGCGCTTACGCAGTTCTGGATTCTGTGTTGCAACACCAACTGGGCATGTATCCAGATGGCACACTCGCATCATGATGCAACCGGAAACAACTAGTGGCGCTGTAGCAAAACCAAACTCTTCAGCACCAAGCAGTGCTGCGATAACAACATCGCGACCAGTTTTTAGTTGACCATCAGTCTGAACAACGATGCGATCACGTAGATTATTGAGCAAAAGAGTCTGTTGAGTCTCTGCTAAACCAAGTTCCCATGGAGCACCTGCATGCTTAAGTGATGTGAGTGGTGAAGCACCAGTTCCACCGTCATGGCCGGAGATAAGAACAACATCGGCATGGGCCTTACTCACACCTGCGGCAACAGTTCCAACGCCAACTTCTGCAACAAGTTTGACGTGAACACGTGCATTCTTATTGGCGTTCTTTAGATCATGAATGAGCTGTGCTAGATCTTCAATAGAATAAATATCGTGGTGTGGAGGTGGTGAAATTAGGCCAACACCAGGAGTTGAATAGCGAACCTTTGCTACCCATGGATAGACCTTGTTACCTGGAAGTTGCCCACCTTCACCAGGTTTTGCTCCTTGTGCGATCTTGATTTGAATGTCATCTGAATTGACTAAGTAATCACTTGTAACACCAAAGCGACCTGATGCAACTTGCTTTATGGCAGAACGCTTTGAATCTCCATTAGCCATCTTGATATAACGCTCTGGATCTTCTCCACCCTCACCCGTATTTGATTTACCACCAAGGCGGTTCATCGCAATCGCTAAAGTCTCGTGCACTTCTTGTGAAACAGAGCCATATGACATCGCTCCAGTTGAGAAACGCTTAATAATTTCAGATGCTGGCTCTACTTCATCAATTGAAATCGCAGGACGCATTCCTTCATTGAAACCAAAGAGTCCGCGCAAAGTCATTAAGCGCGTGCTCTGATCATTGACTCGGTCGGTATAGCGCTTGAAGATGTCATAGCGCTTATTGCGAGTTGAGTGCTGCAAAGTAAATACAGTCTCTGGATCAAATAAATGTGGCTCACCTTCACGGCGCCACTGGTATTCCCCGCCAATAGGCAAACGCTTAGTTCCAGGAATAGCTCCTCCTGGAGGATATGCAATGTGGTGACGCGCAATTGTTTCTTGAGCAATGACATCCAAGTTGACTCCGCCAAGGCGAGAAGTTGTACCAACAAAATACTCATCTACTAACTCTTGGCTCAAGCCAATTGCTTCAAAAACTTGGGCTCCAGTATATGAAGCTATAGTACTAATGCCCATCTTTGACATAACTTTAAGAACACCTTTACCTAACGACTTAATTAAGTTGCGAACAGCTTTCTCAGGTGTAATGCCTGTGATCACTCCCTGTAGAACTAAATCTTCTGCTGTTTCCATTGCTAAGTAAGGATTAACTGCCGCCGCGCCATAACCAATAAGTAGTGCAACGTGGTGAACTTCTCTCACATCGCCAGCTTCAATAACAAGTCCCACTTTGGTACGAGTCTTCTCTCGTATTAAATGGTGGTGAACAGCAGAAGTTAAAAGAAGAGATGGAATAGGTGCCTCTTCAGCATCTGCATCACGATCAGAGAGAACAATAATGCGTGCCCCATTTGCAATTGCCTGTGAGACTTCTGCCTTAATCTCTTCCAAGCGCTCACGAAGTGAATCGCCACCATCTGCAACAAAGAACAAACCACGAATCACATGTGTAGCTAAGCCTGGGTAATCTCCATCAGCGTTAACGTGAATAATCTTTGCTAACTCATCATTATCTATAACAGGAAATGCCAATGAGATTTGGCGACAACTACTCGGACCAGGATCTAACAAATTGTGTTCTGGGCCCATTGAGGTCCCAAGGCTTGTAACTAATTCTTCACGAATCGCATCGAGAGGCGGATTAGTAACTTGTGCAAAAAGCTGCGAGAAGTAATCAAAGATTAATCGTGGCTTATCTGAAAGTGCTGCAATAGGTGTATCTGTTCCCATTGATCCGAGAGCTTCTATGCCATTCTTTGCCATCGGGGTAATGAGAATGCGAACTTCTTCCTCTGTATAACCAAATGCACGCTGGCGGCGCAGAACGGAAGAGTGTGGATAAATTATGTGTTCGCGGGAGGGAAGATCACTTAACTTGACCATTCCTGCATGAATCCAATCCCCATAGGGGGCCGAATTTGCTAATTCATCTTTAATTTCAGCATCTTCAATGATTCTTCCAGCTTCGATATCTACTAAGAACATCTTTCCAGGCTGCAGACGACCCTTACGTACAATATTTTCTGCAGGAATATCGAGAACACCAACTTCAGATGCAAGTACTACAAGCCCATCCTTAGTTACCCAAAAACGTGAAGGACGTAGTCCATTTCGATCAAGAACTGCGCCAACTTGATGTCCGTCAGTAAATGTCACACATGCAGGTCCATCCCATGGCTCCATAAGTGATGCATGGAATGCATAGAAATCACGGCGATTTTGCGGCATCGTTTCATGATTTTCCCACGCTTCTGGAATCATCATTAAAACGGCATGTGGCAAAGAACGACCACCCAGATAGAGAAGTTCTAGAACTTCATCAAAGGAAGCCGAATCACTGCCTGACATTTCAACGATTGGGAACAAACGCTTGAGATCTCCTGGAATCAAATCACTTTCAAGCAAAGACTCACGAGCACGCATCCAGTTTCGGTTTCCCTTAACAGTGTTAATTTCACCATTGTGAGCGATGAAACGGTAGGGGTGTGCAAGTGGCCATGAAGGAAAAGTATTTGTTGAAAAACGTGAGTGCACGAGCGCTAGCGGAGAGATAACACGCTCATCAGAGAGATCAGGGAAAAACTCTTCTAACTGTCCAGTTGTAAGCATGCCCTTGTAAACAATTGTTTGGGACGAGAGTGAGGGGAAATAGACTTTCAATCCATGTTCGGCTCGCTTGCGCAAACAGAAAGCCATTCGATCTAGAACTAATCCAGATTCCCCCTTCATACCTGCAATGAAGATTTGTTGAAAATTAGGCATAACAGAAAGCGCAGTTTTACCAAGGGAACTCGGATTAATAGGTAGCTCGCGCCAACCCAATATCTTTAACCCTTCTTCTGTCGCAATCTTTTCTATCGCAGCTTTAACATCGACACCCTGCTCAACAAATGCAATGCCTGATGCATAGGAGCCAGCTACAGGTAAATCAAAAGTAGTTACATCCTGATAAAATTTATCTGGGATACGGATAAGGATTCCTGCACCATCACCGCTATCTGGTTCTGCTCCAGATGCACCACGATGTTCTAAGTTGCGAAGAGCGGTGAGTGCTTTTTCAACAATTTCATGTGTTGCTACTTTATTAAGCGTTGCCACCATTGCCACACCGCAGGCATCATGTTCTTGCGCAGGGTCATAGAGACCTTGTGCATGCGGGTAATTGGAAGGCAAAGCCACGGTGTCAGAGCTCCTGTTGTCGAAAACGATGTGCGGGACAACCTTGGCCCTGTAGTGCTGGTAAAGAGTATCAACAACTGAGCAGATTTCTAGAGCAGTTAAATCCCAGAGATATGGGCAATCCTTCCAATACCGGCGGTAATGAGCATGCCCAGGCATCCTCCAATAATCACCCGAAGAGTTGGTACCAATACCTTTGAGCCTGCGGTTCTGGCACTAAGAATGCCCGTGATAACTAAGCCCAACACCGTGAAGGCGACAATGCTCCAGGCCTTAGCGCCAAGGGTTGGTGCAAATGCACCAAGAAATGGGATAGAGCCTCCTGCTGTAAAACTCAATGCCGAAGCTATTGCTGCCTGAACAGGTCGCGCCTTGGTGTGGGGATGTTGACCCAACTCATCACGCAAGTGCGCAGTAAGTGGATCTTTTTTATGCATCTCTTGTGCAACCGTTAAAGCAAGTTCAGGTGAAAGACCACGTTCAATATAAATGTGCTGTAGTTCTAGGAGTTCACCTTGAGGATCTGCCGCAAGGTGTTCAATTTCTAATTGACGATCTGATTCTTCAACATCATTTTGAGATCGCACTGATACATATTCACCAACAGCCATAGACATTGCACCGGCCGAAATACCAGCTAAACCAGCAGTTAGCAGAAAATCTGTTTTACCCGCCGCTGCAACACCAATCATTAAAGATGCTGTGGATACCAATCCATCGTTTGCACCAAGAACTGCAGCGCGCAACCAACCAGCACGATGAGTGCGGTGGTGAAGATTGCGCTGATATACATCTTCTAGTGCCATGGCTCTAACCCTACCTGAAAGTTATTGGCCTGTGCGTGATTGTGCGCGAAGTGTCAACGCCCCAGCTAATGCAACCAGCACGCTCACCCAAATATTGACCCGAAATCCAGCAATTGTGTTA
Organism: Actinomycetota bacterium; assembly: GCA_010024385.1. GTDB lineage: Bacteria > Actinomycetota > Actinomycetes > Nanopelagicales > Nanopelagicaceae > Planktophila. Next base: position 19,430 of record RGHD01000022.1, read on the forward strand.
GCAGAATCAATTCGAATCGATTCAATTGCCAGGCGTCCTATTGAATACACCATTACATATATGGAGAAGACTTGGCCGGGTGCAAGGTGCTTACCAAATTTCATTAATGCAAATGCTAAAGCAGTACACCACAAAGCCTCATAGAGAAAAGTTGGGTGAAATGTTTCAAATGCTGCATAGCCTGATGGTCGATATTGCACGGGGACTTCAAGGGCCCAAGGCGCTTTTAAAGGTTTGCCAAATAATTCGATATTAAACCAATTTCCAAATCTGCCAAT
>RGHD01000023.1 GCA_010024385.1 Actinomycetota bacterium
TAAGAAAACCATCTTTAATTCGGATGCATTCAGTAATTGCTTGGCCAGCGCCTAAAGCGAAGGGAACCGCCGGCTCGCACGGTTCGGCACTTGGCGCTGAAGAAATTGCTGAAACAAAAAAGATTCTTGGGTTAAATCCCGATGAGCATTTTGCGCTACCCGCCGAAGTTTTTAACCATGTTCGCAAAGTTAAAGATCGCGGTGCGGCACTTCGCACTCAATGGGATAGCGCCTTTGCTACCTGGAAATCTGCAAATTCTGATCGTGCAGCTTTGCTAGAACGCTTAGTTTCAAAGGAGCTTCCTGCCGGATGGGATAAAGACCTTCCGCAATTTCCAGCAGGTAAAGATGTGGCTACTCGCAAGGCATCTGGTGATGTGATTGCAGCGATTGCAAAAACGCTACCTGAGTTCTGGGGCGGTTCTTCAGATTTAGCTGGCTCCAATAACACCAGCATTGATGGCGGTGGATCATTCTTGCCGGCATCTAGTGAAATGAAAGGTGCCAATCCATACGGTCGAATTATTCACTTTGGAATTCGTGAACATGCAATGGGATCAATACTCAATGGAATTGCACTCCACGGTTTGACCCGATCATTCGGTGGAACATTTGCTGTCTTTAGCGATTACATGCGCCCAGCTGTTCGCCTTGCAGCTCTTATGAATATTCCCTCCACTTTTGTTTGGACACATGACTCAATCGGAGTTGGTGAAGATGGACCAACTCACCAACCTATTGAGCACTTTGCGGCATTGCGCGCTATCCCAGGATTAGATGTTGTCCGCCCCGCAGATGCCAACGAAGTTGCTGAGAGCTGGAAAAAAATCCTGACGCGCGGTCGAGCAGCTGGAATCCTTTTATCTCGTCAAAATCTGCCCGTCTTAGATCGCACAGAGTGTGAACCTGCTTCTGGAACAGCCAAGGGTGCCTACATTCTCAAAGATGCACAGAACCCAAAGGCTGTCCTCATTGCTACTGGCTCTGAAGTATCGCTAGCAATTGATGTGCAGAAGGCATTAGCAAGTGAAGGAATTGCCGTTCGTGTTGTAAGCGCCCCATGTCTTGAGTGGTTTAGCGAACAAGATCAAAGCTACAAAGATCACGTACTACCTCCTTCAATGAAGTTGAAGGTAAGTATTGAAGTAGGGATTGCACAAGGCTGGCATCAGTTAATCGGTGATAGCGGAATCGCAATTTCACTTGAGCACTATGGTGCTTCAGCCGATGCTAAGCGCTTATTCAAAGAGTTTGGTTTTTCTGTTGAAGCAATTGTCAGCAAGATTAAGGCAGCTCTCTAATGTCTGTATTCGATGTTGCTAAGGGCGGAACTTCAATCTGGCTCGATGATTTATCCAGAGCAAAGATTTCTGGCACCGATGCTCATTCACTCCCATCTCGTATCACGAAATCTGGCGTTGTAGGTGTTACAACTAATCCTTCAATCTTTGGCGCAGCCATTGCAGGGGCCGATGAATACGCCGCAGATATCGCAGCTATGAAAAACGCCTCAGTCGATGAGGTTGTTAAGAAACTGACTACTGATGATGTACGAGCTGCGTGCGATCTTTTCAAAGAGATCTACTCCGAAACCAAGGGTGTTGATGGACGCGTAAGCATTGAAGTCGATCCTCGTCTTGCTCACGATACCCAAGCCACAATCGCCCAAGGCAAAGAGCTCTGGTCAATTATTAATCGACCTAACTTAATGATCAAAGTGCCAGCAACTCTTGAGGGCTTACCTGCTATCACCGCACTCATTTCCGCTGGAATAAGCGTTAACGTCACTCTGATTTTCTCAGTGAAGCGCTACGGCGAAGTAATTGATGCTTACATCTCGGGAATTGAAGCTGCAACTAACCCAGCACATGTTCACTCAGTTGCATCCTTTTTCATTAGTCGAATCGATTCATCTATTGATGCACTACTGAAAAAAGATGGATCAGAGGCTGCAACATCCCTGCTTGGAAAAGCAGCAATTGCTAATGCCCATCTTGCCTATCAACTATTTGAAGAGAAATTCTCCTCCACTAGATGGCAAGCACAACTTGCCAGAGGTGCACACAAGCAACGTCCACTATGGGCATCAACTGGCGTGAAAGACCCTGCCTATGATGACACTCGCTATGTTGTTGAACTCATCGCACCAGATACTGTCAACACGATGCCTCAATCAACATTAGATGCCCTTATTGACCATGGAAAAGTTCGCGGTAACACAATTACTTCCAACTATGGTGCTGCAGTTGAAGTCCTGAAAGCTTTATCAGCTCTCAACATCTCACTCGATGCGGTAACAACTGATCTTGAAGTTGATGGTGTAAAGAAATTTGCCCAAGCTTGGGATGATCTACTTGCTAATGTGAAAGCAGCTCAACAGGGATGATAAAGATTTCAGGTCATGCGATCAAAAACATTGATCGCAGTGATGTACGTTATGTGGCTCTAACTCAGGTTCATGCACGTTTGGCAAAAAAGGACCCAACTATTTGGGGTCCTTCCGCACAAGCGGAAGCATCAGTTCGCTTGAATTGGATAGATCTTCCGGAAAGTTCTAGAGATCTCTTGCCCACACTTGATGCCCTTTATGCAAAGCATCGCGACAAGAGCAATGTTGTTTTGTGTGGCATGGGAGGCTCATCACTTGGTCCTGAAGTTATCGCGAAGAGCTTTAAGAAAAAGCTTTTCATTCTTGACTCAACTGATCCAAATTATGTCGCCCATGCACTTAAAGGTGATTTAGCAAAAACTGTTGTAGTCGTCAGTTCTAAGTCAGGTTCAACAATTGAAACTGCCTCACAGCGTGCACTCTTTGAAGATGCATTCACTCGAGCAGGATTAACACCACAAAGCCACATGGTTATTGTTACTGATCCAAATTCACCGCTTGACCAAGAAAGCCGCGCAGCTGGTTATACGGTTATTAACGCCGACCCAAATGTTGGCGGACGCTTTAGTGTGTTGAGCGCATTTGGCTTGGTGCCTTCAGCTCTGATTGGTGTTGATGTTTCAGTAATTCTTGATAACGCTAGCGATGCAAAAACCGCCTTTCTTGAAGATTCAACGCTTGTCGTAGATATTGCATACCTACTCGCCTATCACGCTGGCCAATATCTTTCCTATACCGATGATGGCTCCTCAATGCCTGGTTTAAGTGATTGGATTGAACAACTGGTGGCCGAATCTACGGGTAAGAATCAAGTAGGACGCCTTCCCGTAGTCATCGAAAAATCAACTTCAAATTCAAATGTATTTTCTATTGCATACGCCGGTTCTGCTGATTTAGTTGTAGAGGCAGACCTTGCTGCGCAATTCATTATTTGGGAATGGGTAACCGCTCTCATTGGAGCAGCACTTAAAATCGATCCATTTAATCAACCTAATGTCACTGAAGCAAAAGAGCAGACATCTGCATTACTTAAGGAATGGGGTGGCGTATTGCCCGTCTTTACTGCCCCACACACCGATGGTGCCGTTGAGATATTTGGCGAAGGCGTTGATCTTGCTGACTCACTCAAGCTCTTTACTCAGAGCATCCACAAAGATGGTTATGTAGCAATCATGGCTTATCTAGATCGCAAAGATGAAGCAAGGATTTCAGAGATCAGATCACTGCTTTCAGAGAAAATCGGAAAGCCAGTTACCTTCGGTTGGGGACCACGATTTCTTCACTCCACGGGTCAGTTCCATAAAGGTGGTCAACAAAACGGTTCCTTCTTACAAATCACTGGAACGCCGTCATCAGATATTGCAATTCCAGGACAGAGCTTTGGTTTCAAGACCTTAGTTGCAGCTCAAGCATTGGGTGATGGAAAAGCACTTTCGACAAGAAAATACCCGCTCCTTCGATTTAATTTAACTGATCGCAGTGCGGGTATAGACCAACTTCTCAAAGCTGTAAAAAAGTTTTAGTCTTCGTCATCTCCACGTAGCTTGCGCAGCGCCTCTTCTAGAATTTTCTGGCCTTCAGCATCTGTGCGACGCTCTTTAACGTAGGCAAGGTGAGTCTTATACGGCTCATTCTTAACTGGGCTTGGTGGGTTATTGCGATCGCGACCTGCTGGGTAGCCACACTTTGGGCAATCCCACTCTGCCGGAATAACTACAGTTTCTTCAACAGCAAATGATGGACGAACTTCGTGACCATTTGCACAAAAATATGACACATAAGCTCGAGCAATCGAATCACCGCGTTCTGCCTCCCCCATTGGGCCGGCGCCGACTCGGCTTCCACGAATAGCACTTGCCATGTATTACTCCTTATTTAAGTATGTAACTAAATGATTTACTTAAGAACAAGACTTAAGGCAACAACAAGTGCAAACCAAAGGCCACCCACAACAATTGTGATGCGATCTAAGTTGCGCTCTACTACAGATGATCCACCGTAGTTTGTTGAGATACCGCCACCAAAAAGGTCGGAGAGTCCGCTTCCCTTGCCCTTATGCAAAAGGACGAGCAGTATCATGAGAACACTTGTGATGACGAGCAAGATTGATAGAGCTAATTTCACGTTGTCGAACTCCTTGTTTCCTAGAGGGTAAGGATACCTGCAAAATCGGTCCCAGCATTACTCTGTTTGTGCGTGGAACTTCACAATCTTGGCTAATTCCTCTGGGTCTAGGCTGGCTCCCCCGATAAGAGCGCCATCCACATCGCCCTTTCTCATGATTTCTGCAATATTAGAAGATTTCACTGAACCGCCATAAAGGATTCGCATATTTGATGCAATTTCAGCAGATCCGATGTTTTCAATTTCTTCACGAATTGCCGCACAGACCTCTTGAGCATCTTCTGGTGTAGCAACTTGGCCTGTACCAATTGCCCACACTGGCTCATAAGCAATAACAATCTTCTTTAGCTCCGGCTTAGTAAATCCTTCAAGACCTGCGCGAACTTGGCGAATCACATGACTGACGTGAGCCCCAGATTCACGAATCGCTAACTCTTCTCCAACACAAAAGATTGGAATAATTTCGTTTGCAAGTGCAGCCTTAATCTTGCGATTGATGAGCGCATCTGACTCACCGTGAATAGCACGGCGCTCAGAGTGGCCGGTAAGAACGTATGTGCAACCAAGCTTGTGCAACATGGACCCAGCGATATCTCCAGTGAAAGCTCCGCTTGCCTCTGGTGAAAGATCTTGCGCACCATAAGTAAGGCGCAAGCGATCTCCATCAATCAAAGTTTGAATCGAACGAATATCGGTGAAAGGAGGAATGATTGCAACATCAACTGCGTCATAGTCCTTGTCATCGAGTGAATAAACCAACTTCTGGGCAACTGCAATCGCCTCAAGGTGATTGAGGTTCATTTTCCAGTTTCCAGCCATCAATGGTTTACGCATGAGTGCTCCTTATAAGCCAAGTGCTTGAAGACCAGGAAGTTCCTTGCCCTCTAAATATTCTAACGATGCTCCACCGCCAGTTGAAATATAACCAAACTCTGAGTCGGCAAAGCCTAGAGCACGCACTGCTGCCGCTGAGTCTCCCCCGCCAATAACTGAAATACCTGAAACTTTGGTTAGCGCAGTGGCAACAGTTTTTGTGCCAGCTGCAAAATTAGCGAATTCAAATACTCCCATTGGACCATTCCAAAATACTGTCTTGCATTTTTCGATTTCAATGGCAAATGCTTTAGCAGACTCAGGGCCAATATCTAATCCCATTTGATCGGCTGGAATTGCATCGGCTGCGACAAGAGTGGGTGTGGCATCGGCAGAAAAGCTAGGTGCAACAACGATGTCAGTGGGAAGAATCAATTTCACGCCGTTCTTCTTCGCGCTCTCAATGAGGCCTTTAACAATATCGAGCATCTCATTCTCAACAAGTGATGTGCCGATTTCCTTACCCTGTGCTTTAAGGAAAGTAAAAACCATTCCCCCACCGATAGCTAAAACATCTACTTTTCCAAGTAGATTCTCAATCACACCTAATTTGTCAGAAACCTTTGCTCCTCCAAGAACCACTCCGTATGGACGCTCCGGATTTTGTGTGAGTCTTTTTAGAACTTCAACCTCTGCTGCAACTAATGTGCCAGCAACATGGGGCAATAGTTTTGGAAGATCAAAGACTGATGCGTGCTTTCGGTGCACAGCGCCAAAACCATCGCCAACGTAAGCATCGGCCAACTTTGCTAACTCTGCTGCAAACTCTGCCCGCTCTGACTCTTCTTTGCTGGTCTCGGCACCACTAAAGCGAATGTTTTCAAGAAGTAGAATCTGACCTGGCTTTAACGCCGCAGCCGCGCTTGAAACAATATCTCCAACTACTGCGCCAGGGAAAATGATTTCTTTGCCCAATAACTCACCTAAACGTTTTGCTACTGGAGCAAGTGAGAGTTCAGGTTTGGCTTCACCTTTTGGGCGACCCAAGTGCGCAGCGATAATTAGTGATGCACCTTTTTTAAGCAAAGCTTGAATAGTAGGGAGAGAGGCTTTAATACGACCATCATCTTTAATGACTCCATCTTTTAATGGGACATTGAGATCACAGCGTAGAAAAACCCGCTTTCCCGCTACATCAAAGTGTGCAAGATCTGACATTAAAGAGTTTTGCCAACGTGTGAAATCAAGTCCACAAGACGGTTTGAATAACCCCATTCATTGTCATACCAGCCAACGACTTTGACTTGATTTCCAATTACCTTGGTTAAACCTGAATCGAAAATACATGACGATGGATCAGTGACGATATCTGAAGAAACGATTGGATCCTCTGTGTAGGTTAGGTATCCCTTGAGCTCCCCTTGCGCAGCAGCCTTCATTGCGGCGTTAATCTCTGCAGCTGTTGCCTCCTTTGCAAGCTCCACAGTTAGATCTGTTGCAGAACCTGTTGGAACAGGAACGCGCATTGCATAACCATCCAGCTTGCCCTTGAGCTCTGGAAGAACCAATGAGATTGCCTTTGCAGCACCCGTTGATGTTGGAATCATGTTCGTTGCTGCTGCGCGAGCACGGCGTAAATCTTTGTGTGGGAAATCTAGGATGACCTGGTCATTTGTATAGGCGTGAATTGTTGTCATCAGACCCTTAACAATTCCCCAATTATCATTTAGAACTTTAGCCATAGGTGCCAGGCAGTTAGTTGTGCACGATGCGTTCGAGATGATGTTGTGCTTGGAACCATCATATTTTTCATGGTTAACGCCCATAACAATGGTGATGTCCTCATCAGTTGCTGGCGCAGAGATGATTACTTTCTTGGCTCCAGCGCTGATGTGCTTTTGCGCATCGGCAGCCTTTGTGAATATACCGGTTGATTCAACAACAACATCAGCTTTAACAGAGGCCCAAGGCAAGTTTGCTGGATCGCGCTCTGAAAAGACTTTAATTGTCTTTCCACCAACAGTGATTGAATCATCAGTAAATGTGACTTCAAGACCCAAGCGACCCAAGATTGAGTCGTACTTGAGCAGGTGCGCCAAGGTCTCATTGGGCGTGAGATCGTTAATTCCGACAATATTGATATTTGGGTTTGTTAAAGATGCACGAAAAAAGTTGCGTCCGATTCGTCCAAACCCATTAATTCCGACGTTAATCACGGTAAGTGTCCTTGCTACTAAAGGGGCTAGTAATAGAAAAGCCCAGCTGTTGGTGGTTTGTTTGACTGCCACAACGCTGGGGTCTTGATGTAAATACTATCAGTGGCTATAGGCCTAACTTGCGAGTAGAAAAGGTGTTTAGTTCAACAAATCAGGCGAGAGTCCACTCTCAGTATCGGGAATACCGAGTTCTCCCGCTCGTTTATCAGCCATAGCCAATAAGCGGCGAATCCGACCGGCAATCGCATCTTTAGTCATCGGAGGTGTAGCAAGTGAGCCCAACTCTTCAAGTGATGCTTGGCCATGATTAATACGAAGCTCGCCTGCTTCCTTCAAATGATCAGGAATCGTTGGACCAAGAATTTCCATCGCTCGCTGCACACGTGCTGCTGCAGCTACTGCTGCTCGAGCTGATCGTCGAAGATTTGCATCATCAAAATTAGCTAAGCGATTTGCCGTTGCACGAACTTCGCGGCGCATACGACGCTCTTCCCAAGCAAGCACAGACTCATGTGCACCAAGGCGAGTAAGTAAAACTCCAATGGCATCACCATCACGAATTACAACTCGATCAACACCGCGAACTTCCCTAGCTTTTGCCACAATTCCCATGCGCCGCGCCGCGCCTACTAAAGCCAATGCCGCTTCTGGTCCAGGACAAGTAATTTCCAATGAAGAAGAACGTCCTGGTTCAGTGAGAGAACCATGTGCAATAAAAGCCCCACGCCATGCAGCTTCTGAGTCACAAATGGCAGCAGAGACTACTTGTGGAGGTAAACCTCTTACTGGGCGACCATTTGCATCTACTAAACCTGTTTGTCTAGCAAGGGCGTCGCCTGCTTCGATGACGCGAACAACATATCGTGATCCTTTGCGCAATCCGCTAGATGAAAGCACAGCTAAATCAGATCCATGTCCATAAATATCGGCAATGTCTTTGCGAAGTCTGCGCGCACTTTGAGAAGTATCTAATTCAACTTCAATCAAAATTTTACCCGCAGCTATGTGCAATCCCCCAGCGAATCGAAGAAGTGATGAGACCTCAGCTTTGCGACAGCATGGCTTAGTCACAGAAATACGACTGAGTTCGTCTTTAACTGATGCTGTCATTGCCATGGGGTTATCCAACCAGTTTTGGACCCATGATGTGGCCCAAATGGAGAGTTAATTTTGAAACATCATGATGAACACTGCCTGGTGCCTTGCGAATATCGGCTGCAATCACTCTTCCACCCATTTTTGCTGCGGCTTCATCTAGGGCTGCTGAATTTCGGACCACAGATGAATCAACCAGGCAATAATCAATCTTTAATTCAGGGGCATATGAATGGAAGAACTCTAAATGTTCTTCTGGGGTGGAGCCTGCGAACTCTTCACCAGTTGTTGAGTTAGTTGCATCTAGATTGAGAATCAATATTTTCTTAGCTTTCGTGCGAAGTAGAGCATCTTGCTGCATGGGCACCATCAAATGTGGCATGACTGATGAAAACCACGATCCCGGACCCATAGTTATCCAGTCTGCAACGCGAATAGCAGTCAGTACTTCTAACCTTGCCTGCGGATTTTCTGGGATTACACGGAGTGATTCAATGCGTCCCTTTGCAGTAGCAACTTCCTTTTGTCCCCTAACAACAATTCTTCCTGTTGAGGTGTTGAAAGTTCCCTCAATATCTAAAGCAGTTTCAGCCATAGGAAGAACTCGACCAATTACTTTCAATAACTGACCCACACGATCCAAACCAATAACTGGATCTTCATTCTCATTCCAAAGAGATGCAAGTAAGAGATTACCCATTGCATGGCCGTTAAGTGGTCCATTACTTTCAAAGCGATGTTGCATGATATTGGCCCATGTGCGACCCCACTCATCATCTGCACATAATGCAGCTAAGGCCATGCGCAGATCACCCGGAGGCAATATTGGAAACTCTTCGCGCAAGCGACCACTGGATCCACCATTATCTGCAACGGTGACTACAGCCGTAATCTCATTTGTAAGTTGGCGAAGCGCTGACAAAGTTGCAGCAAGGCCGTGGCCTCCCCCAAGTGCAACAACTTTTTGCACTACTTATTCTCGCCCAACATCACGATGAGTTGCATAGGCAACGCAGTCATTAGAACTGAGTTGGCGTGCAATCTCTTCTGCAATGGCAACACTTCGGTGTTTTCCACCAGTGCAACCAACAGAGATAGTCACATACTTTTTACCTTCATTCATATAGCCAGGAACCATGGAATTAATGAGGGCAACATAATCTTTCACAAACTCATTTACCCCTTCACTACCCAAAACCTTTTTACTTACTTGCTCTGTTAATCCAGTCAGAGGACGAAGTTCAGGAATCCAATGTGGATTTGGAATAAAGCGGCAGTCCAAAACTAAATCTGAATCAACGGGGATTCCATACTTATAACCAAAGGAGAGAACATTGATGCGAATCCCCTGTATCTTTCCACCACCAAATATCTCACCAATTCTCTTTTCAAGTTGATGCACATTCAAATTTGTCGTATCGATGGCTACATCACATTTGGCTCGAACTTCCTCTAGTGCGGCCCGCTCGCGTGCAATTCCATCTACGATGCGATCGCCACCTTGTAATGGATGAGGTCTGCGTGTCGATTCAAAGCGTTGTACCAAAGCTTGATCTGTGGCATCTAAGAAAACTAGACGATATTCCGAACCATTCCTCTTTAGCTCAACTAAAGCTGCTGTTAGCTCATCAAAGAAATGTCCTCCGCGAACATCCACTACAACTGCATACTCTTTGCCTTGAGAACCTGTGCCTTTACCAACTAAAGCTGGCAGCAATGCTGGCGGTAAATTATCAACTACATACCAACCTAAATCTTCTAGAGCATGCGCAACCGTTGAACGCCCGGCACCAGACATGCCCGTTAGGACCAAGGTCTCATTGCTCGTCATGGCTTTATCCTCTTATACCTGTCAAGAACCCGCTCACACGCTCCATGCTCTTCTCCAAGTAGGCAGGCAGCATCTCTTTGTGTTCAGGATTTTTCGTCTCATAGAGATAGTTAAGTAGAACCAATCGCCGCTGTAGTAACAGGGAGTCCATTTGAGCCTTGGTATAGCTAGGTAGTTCGCAGACTGTTCTATAACCCTCCAACACTGCCGCATCCTGCTCGGGAGTATCCAAGTAATACAAGGTGATTGCTAAGTCTTGATGTGGAATTCCATAGCCACAATCATCAAAGTCAAAGATGAAGAGTTCTCCTTCATGCCACATCAAGTTCCATCCATGTAGATCACCATGAATGACTTGTATGGGATTGGCAGCAAAAAGATTTTGTGTATCAGCTTCAATGACATCAATTGCCGATTTGATAGCAGTGAATTGCTCTTTTGTGAGCAAGCTCTTAGAACTAAGCAAAAAGTCTTCAGTCCCCCACAACCAATCACTAAAGGTTGGAAGTTCGGCTTTTACAGAAAGCTGAAACTCGCGTGAACTTTGATGCATCCGTGCCATTGCAGCACCAAGTGTCACTAATTGCTCATGAGTGGGTTCATCACCAATCTCTTCACCTTCAAGCCATATATAGAGAATTCCATGAATCGTTCGCCCAGATTCAAGATGAACAATGGAGGAAATGTAACTGTCTTGTTTATTGGCAACTGGTCTAGCAACCTTAACTCCTGGGATTCTTGATACAAAGTTTACGAACTCAATTTCACCCTGGATGTTCGCAAGTGTGCGAGTGGAATTCACGTTTATCCGAAGCGCGTATTTATCGCCACTGCCTGTAACCACTGAAAAAGTTGCATTGAATTCATAGTTAATGCACTTCACTTCAACATCATTGAGACCATAGCCAGCTAGCATTTCTCTTGCGCTCTTGGTAAAAGATTCTATTTGTTGTTCGCTTGTAGAATCAAAGAAATCCGCACTCATTACTTACTATCCACGATCTCACCAGTTGTTGTATTAACCTGCTGAGAACTCATGGCCGCAAGTTGCTCAGCAATAACTGCTGCAATCTTGCTACCAATACCTGGCGTTGCAGCGATATCTTCCACCGTTGCCTTACGAATTGCTGCTACTGAACCAAAGCGCTCCAACAACGCTTTTCTGCGTGCCTGACCAAGTTGTGGAATCTCATCCAGAACTGACTCCAACATGACTTTGGATCGACGTGAGCGGTGGAAAGTAATTGCAAATCTATGTGCCTCATCACGAATGCGTTGTAAGAGATAAAGACCTTCACTTGAGCGAGGAAGAATCAGTGGATCAGATGAACCTGGAACCCACACTTCTTCCAATCTCTTAGCCAACCCACACAACGCAATGTCAGTTATACCTAATTCAGCTAATGCTCGAGCAGCTGCATTTACTTGAGGCTGCCCACCATCAACAACTATGAGTTGTGGTGGATATGAAAACTTACTCAACTTTCCACCCAGCTCTGCCACTTCTGCTTCATCTACTGACCTATCATCGAGTAAACGTTTCATGCGACGAGTTATCACTTGATGCATCGCCCTGGTGTCATCGAAGCCCTCATCGGTATTGATGATGAATCTACGGTACTCACTCTTCTTAGCTAACCCGTCCTCAAAAACAACCATTGATGCAACAACTGAGGTGCCCGAGATATTTGAGATATCAAAGCATTCAATACGAAGTGGTGTGCGAGATAGATCTAGTGCCTCTTCAATTTCAAGCAGAGCCTTGCCACTTACTGCTGCATCATTGGCACGTTTGCTTAAGAACTGAATAAGTGAGTACTGGGCATTTCGTTTAACCGTTGCCAGAATCTCAACCTTCTCGCCGCGTTGTGGAACCTTCAATGTAACTGGAGCACCGCGCAAGCCACTTAGCCATGTCTCCAGTGCTCTGGCATCTAAGGGAAGTTCGTTAATAAGAATCTCAGCTGGGATATCGCTAGGTGCGCTCTGACTGTAAATGGAATAAAAAAGCGCACCCATCTCATCATCACCCTCTAAGGATTTACTTTGATCCACAATCCATGAACGCGAACCCTTGATAGCACCGCCTCGAACAATAAATATTGATCCTGCGGCATGCGCTCCGTCATGGTGAATGGCAACTATGTCTGCCGTTAAGTTCTCAGGTAGTGCAGCTTCTGCCGACTCCTGAGCTCGCTCTATTGCATCAATCGAATCTCGAATTTTGCTCGCTCGCTCAAACTCTTCTCGACTAGAAGCCAACTCCATTTCAGCGCGCAGCGTTGGGACAATGTTGGTATTTCCATTAGACATGAAATTCACTAAACGATCAGAGAGAGCTTTATGATCCTCTTTGCTAATCCACTCAACACAAGGCGCAGCGCATTTGCCGATATCTCCGAGTAAACATTGACGCTTAGTGCGCTTTGCACGTTCAAAATTACTCGACGTACAGGAGCGAATAGGGAAAGTTTTGAGAACAACATCGAATGTACTGCGCAGGGCCCAGGTATGGGTAAAGGGACCAAAGTATGAAATTCCTGGTCGCTTAGATTTTCGCGTAATGAACACACGCGGAAACTCTTCCTTGTTTGTAATTGCAAGGTATGGATAAGACTTGTCATCTCTAAACTGCACGTTATATTGAGGCGCATATTGTTTAATCCAAGAAAACTCTAACTGCAAAGCCTCTATTTCAGTATCTACAATGGTCCAATCAACTCGCACGGCTTGATGCACCATGCGATATGTCTTCTCGGCTAAATTACCTTGAAAGTAATTACTCAAACGATTCTTGAGATTAATAGCCTTGCCAACATAAATGACAGTATCCGTTGCGTCATAGAAACGATAGACCCCAGGAAGTTTGGGAATATCCGATGGCCGATAGCTTTGAGGATCTGCCATATCGATTACTTCTTAGACGCTACTTTACGATTACTTGTCAAAATCTCACCCAAGAACTGTCCGGTGTAACTGGCCTTTACCTTGGCAACATCTTCAGGTGTTCCCTGAGCAACAACTAATCCCCCACGGAATCCACCTTCTGGCCCCATATCAATAACCCAGTCAGAGGATTTAATGACATCTAAGTTGTGTTCGATGACGACAACAGTATTTCCGGTATCAACTAGGCGATTGAGAACACCGAGCAACTTGTTCACATCTTCAAAATGAAGACCTGTCGTTGGCTCATCCAAAACATAGATTGTGCGACCGGTTGAGCGGCGTTGCAGCTCAGTAGCTAGCTTCACGCGTTGTGCTTCACCGCCTGAAAGTGTTGGTGCTGATTGACCTAAGCGAACATAGCCCAATCCAACATCATTGAGAGTCTTCAAATAGCGGGCGATTGCTGGCACAGATTCAAAGAAGTCTGCTGCTTGTTCTATTGGCATATCCAAAACATCGGAAATGGTTTTCCCCTTATAGTGAACCTCAAGCGTTTCACGGTTATAGCGAGCACCATGGCAGACCTCGCAAGGTACATACACATCAGGCAAAAAGTTCATCTCAATTGTGATCGTGCCATCGCCTGAACAGTTCTCACAGCGTCCACCTTTAACGTTAAAGGAGAAACGTCCCTGCTGATAGCCCCGAATCTTGGCCTCTGATGTTTCGGCAAATAACGCACGTATCTTGTCGAATACGCCTGTGTAGGTAGCTGGATTAGAGCGAGGTGTACGACCAATAGGTGATTGATCTACGTGAACGACTTTGTCGAGTAAATCTATGCCCGTAACTGTTCGATGTCGCCCAGGAACTAAACGTGCTCCGTTAAGTTTATTGGCAAGAGTTGTATACAAAATATCGTTTACCAGAGTTGATTTACCAGATCCGCTCACACCCGTAACTGAAACAAAAACTCCTAGTGGAATCTGAACATCAATATTTTGTAAATTGTTTTCCTTTGCGCCTTTAACAACTAATTGACGCTTTGGATCAACTTTGCGTCGCTTAGCTGGAATGGCAATAGATTTACGGCCGGAAAGATAGGCACCTGTGATAGATTCTTTTGAAGCGATGAGATCGTCATAGCTACCTGAAACAACAACTTTTCCTCCATGCTCACCGGCACCTGGTCCGATATCTACAACCCAGTCGGCAGTTCTAATTGTCTCTTCATCGTGTTCAACGACAATAAGTGTGTTACCCAAATTGCGAAGTCGAGTCAATGTATCAATTAATCGGCGATTATCACGCTGATGCAAACCAATACTCGGCTCATCCAAAACATAGAGCACGCCAACTAATCCACTACCAATCTGCGTTGCAAGGCGAATTCGTTGTGCCTCACCGCCAGATAATGTTCCTGCCGGACGAGCGAGAGATAAATAGTCCAAACCAACATCTAGCAAAAAGCCAAGACGTGCATGTACTTCTTTCATTACACGTTCAGCAATCTGGGCTTCGCGCTTATTGAGCTTGATTGCCTTGAGGAATTCAGCACACTCCATAATGGAAAGCTCGGTGATTTCACTAATATTCTTATTACCCAAGGTGACGGATAAGACTTCAGGCTTTAAGCGAGCACCCTTACAAACATCACATGGTGTCTCGCGCATATATGCCTCGTACTTATCGCGGCTGTAATCACTATCTGTTTCACTGTGACGGCGCTGGATAAAAGGAACGACACCTTCAAATCCAGTGGTGTAGTTCTTTGTCCCATAGCGACCCTTGTATTTCATCTTAATTTCATACTCATAACCATTGATTATGGCATCACGGGCTTTAGCTGAAATCTTCTTCCACGGTGTATCTAGGGAGAAGGAGACATCTTTTGCTAACGCCTCTAGCAATCGAAGGAAGTAATCCGATGATTGCCCCCCTGACCACGGTGCAATAGCTCCTTCATTAATTGAGATTGAGTCATCAGGAATGATCAAATCATTATCAACTTCTAGCTTGGTTCCAATTCCAGAACACTCGGGGCATGCACCAAAAGGAGAGTTGAAAGAGAATGAACGTGGCTCCAACTCCTCAAAGGAAAGGTTGCAATCATGACAAGCCAAGTGCTCGCTATATGTGCGCTCTTTCTCAGCACCTTTTGCATCCACAAAATCGAGCAGAACAATTCCAGATGCAAGGCGAAGCGCAGTCTCAATAGAGTCCGTAAGTCGGGTCTTTGACTCCTCTTTTGCTGTCAGGCGATCCACAACAACTTCAATTGTGTGCTTTTCCTGCTTTTTAAGCTTTGGAACATCGGTGAGCTGAATAACATCACCATCCACACGAGCGCGTGAGAATCCCTGAGTAATCAGATCAGCAAAAAGCTCAACGAATTCTCCTTTTCGTGAACGAACTATTGGAGCTAAAACTTGAAACTTTGTCGTTGCTGGCATGGTCAAGATCTGATCAACAATCTGCTGAGGTGATTGTCTCGTCACTGCTTTGCCACACGTTGGACAGTGTGGGCGACCGGCTCGTGCAAATAGCAAACGCAAGTAATCATAAACTTCAGTAATTGTTCCAACTGTAGAGCGAGGATTACGATTCGTTGATTTTTGGTCAATTGAAACTGCTGGTGAGAGTCCCTCAATAAAGTCCACATCAGGCTTATCCATTTGTCCTAAAAATTGACGGGCATATGCTGATAATGACTCAACGTATCGACGTTGCCCTTCGGCAAAAATGGTGTCAAAGGCTAAAGATGATTTACCCGAGCCAGAAAGACCTGTAAAAACAATGAGCGAATTACGTGGCAGCTCAATGGAGACGTTCTTGAGGTTATGCTCGCGTGCACCGCGAACAATGAGTTTGTCGATAGTCACTAAACCCCAGCCTCTTCCATTGAACGTAGTTCCTTCTTTAAGATCTTTATCTCATCGCGCAGTCGTGCCGCGACCTCAAATTGAAGGTCTCCAGCAGCAGCGCGCATCTGATCAGTGAGCGAGCCTATCAATGCCATTAAATCTTGGCGTGGTAGAGAAGCAAGGGATTTAACATAGAGTCCAGCCGTTGCCGCACTCTTTTGATTTGCCCGCTTATTCGATGCCATGAGCTCTTCAGTGTCCTCAGATTCACGGTTAATCAGGTCGGTGATATCTGCAATCTTTTTACGCAATGGTTGTGGATCAACACCTTTTTCTAGATTGTATGCGACCTGCTTGGCACGACGCCTATTTGTCTCATCAATAGCCTTCTCCATTGATGCTGTTATGTTGTCGGCATACATGTGCACTTCACCTGAAACATTTCGAGCAGCACGACCAATGGTTTGAATAAGCGAAGTAGCAGATCGGAGGAAGCCTTCCTTATCAGCATCTAAGATTGCAACCAATGAAACTTCAGGCAGATCAAGACCTTCGCGAAGTAGGTTAATACCAATCAATACGTCGTATTCACCGGTGCGAAGCTCGCGCAAAAGTTCAACACGACGCAGGGTGTCTACTTCCGAGTGCAGATAACGAACTCTCACTCCCTTTTCCTGCAAGTAATCGGTTAGATCCTCACTCATCTTTTTAGTGAGAGTTGTAACAAGTACACGCTCATTCTTCTCAGCACGAATTGTGATTTCATTTAATAAATCATCAATCTGACCCTTAATTGGCTTAATGACAATCTGCGGATCAACTAAACCAGTTGGGCGAATTACTTGCTCCACTACATCGCCATTCACCTTTGCCATCTCGTATTTTCCTGGCGTTGCAGAAAGATAAAGCTTTTGACCAGTGCGTTCTAAGAACTCTGGAAACTTCAAAGGCCGGTTGTCTAACGCGCTAGGCAATCTAAAGCCGTGTTCGACTAGCGTGCGCTTTCGGGATGCATCGCCTTCAAACATCGCACCTAGCTGCGGCACTGTCACGTGGCTCTCATCAATAACTACAAGAAAATCCTCTGGAAAATAATCTAATAAGCAGTTCGGTGCAGAACCTGGTGCACGATCATCTAAATGCCTAGAGTAGTTCTCAATTCCACTACAGAAACCGATTTGTTCCATCATCTCTATATCAAAGGTGGTTCGCATTCGAAGGCGCTGTGCTTCAAGTAGTTTTCCCTGCTTTTCAAAGAGATTGAGTTGGACTTGTAGTTCATCCTGAATATCACCGATTGCTCGCTTCATCGTTTCAGGCCCAGCTGCGTAGTGAGTGGCTGGGAATATATACATCTCAGTTTCATCACGCATGATTTCACCGGTCAAAGGATGCAAGGTGGTTATCTTTTCAATCACATCGCCAAACATCTCAATACGAATAGCTAACTCTTCATACATAGGAATGATTTCGATGGTGTCTCCGCGCACACGAAAAGTTCCACGCTCAAAGGCAACATCGTTGCGCTTGTATTGCACATCAACAAATTTGCGCAACAGAGCATTACGCTCAATCTCATCGCCCACACGTAGTTTGATCATGCGATCCACATACTCTTGCGGTGTTCCAAGTCCATAAATACAAGAAACTGTTGCAACCACAATCACATCACGGCGGGTTAAAAGTGAGTTAGTTGCTGAGTGGCGCAAGCGCTCGACCTCATCATTAACACTCGAATCTTTCTCGATGAAGGTATCTGTCTGTGGTACATATGCCTCTGGTTGGTAGTAGTCGTAGTAAGAGACAAAGTATTCAACAGCATTATTTGGAAGTAGTTCTCTAAACTCATTTGCTAACTGAGCGGCTAGAGTTTTGTTCGGAGCAAGGACCAAAGTTGGACGCTGGAGCTTCTCTATGAGCCAAGCTGTAGTCGCAGACTTTCCTGTACCGGTGGCACCAAGTAGAACTACATCTTGTTCGCCAGCATTAATGCGGCGTGCAATCTCTTCAATAGCCTCTGGCTGATCACCTGCAGGGATATAATCACTAATTACCTGAAAGGGCTCGACTCGTCGTTGGAGTTCAGATATCGGGCGCATTTGCAAAGCCTACTTTTTTACATCCTTATCCGCGAGTTCTTCCCAGATATTTTCAACTTTACGCAGTAAATCATCTTCACTTCCATCATTTTCAATCAAGAAATCAGCTATCGATTCGCGCTGCTCTCTTGTTGCCTGGGCAGCTATGCGCGCTTCAATCTCAGAGATGTGTAAGCCCCTTGCTCGTAGTCGTGAAACTCTATTCTCCATCAAAGATTCAACGGTAATGACAATATCAAAGCGATCCTGCCCTCCAGTTTCAAACAAAAGAGGGATTTCATAGACAAGAGTTTGATTAGGTTTTAGGGATGCAACTGCCTCTTCAAATTCATGGCGAATCCAAGGATGGATGATATTTTCTAACTTCACCTTTAACGCAGGGTCCTTAAATATCAACTCCCCTAGTGCGCGCCTATCGATGTCACCGTTTTTTAAAATGGAATCACCGAATGTGCTCACTACCTCATCAAAGCCGGTTGAGCCTCTTTCTATCGCCGCGCGAGCTAGCTGATCTGAATCAATAACGATTGCTCCAAGATCGGCAAAATACTGCGCTGCTAGTGACTTCCCGCAACCAATG
>RGHD01000024.1 GCA_010024385.1 Actinomycetota bacterium
TTGTCCTGTCAAATGGTGTGAAGCAACCATTCTTTAATGATGCGGTAAAGGCATGTGCAATGGGTGGAGCAAGTGGATTCCTCGCAGGACGTGCAGTCTGGGCTGACATTGTGAGCTCACCAGATATTCCAAAGGCGCTTCGTGAAATCTCTATTCCACGCCTAGAACAACTGGCTGAAATCGTTGATACCCATGCAAAGCCTTGGACTAGTTGGTAATTAGTTCAATCATTCTCTGCACAGTAGATTCTGGATGAGTTGGATTTACAAGCACTACATTTCCATTGCGTGATTCATTCCAAAAACTTAGACCCTCTGAATCAACTCTGACCTTTCCAGCTGCTGAGGTTTCAAAAAATTCTGGCGCTAATAAAGAAAGGGCAGCGATTGGATCATGGGGGATTGTCCAGTCTTGATTTCGAGGTTCAATCCAGCTCATGATTTCTGAGTACAGCAATGTTCCAAACACTGGTGCATTTCTAATCTGCTCAATCTCCTGCAATCTAATGATGGTCTTTTGTGAACTTGGCAAATCCAGAATTGTTATCGGAACACTTGATTCTAAAACTATTCGTGCAGCATCAGTGTCGCACTTGAAGTTATGTTCCACTCTAGATTGAGTGAAATCGCCTCCCATAATCCAAACTCGTTTAACCTTCTTTTCAAAGTCGCTAGAACTTTGGATTGCACGAGCTATATTTGTTAAAGGTCCGATCGCAATTACATCAATGGATTGAGGCTGGGCAGTAACCGCTTCGATTAGGAAATCAACGGCTGCAGTAGTTTGAGGTGTGAAGGAATCTAAACTCTTAAAGTTCTTTCCTTCTGATCCGGACATCCAAGCTTCGCGGCCAGAAATCGTTTTATCTTCGCTCAACTACTCGGCCTTCATTAATGCTCTTATGAGCAGCAAGACCAGTAACCACGCTAGTTACACCATCTTTGAGTGTTACTTCAGCAGGAGTTGAATTCAAAATAGCATCTCGGAATTTAGTGTGCTCGATATAAGAAGCACCATAGTGGTGGCCCATGTATTTCACATCGTAGTTGTGAACAATCTTTTGTTCATTTCCACGAGCGCGACTTGCACCGCGTGACCATCCTGAAAGTTTTCCAATTGACTCCCTGCGCGATGCACGGACTACTTGAGAAGGTAAGAAGGATTCAATCTTTCCTTCATCACCAACTATTGTCAGGATCTCTTTATCGAAAGAGCCTTCTCCAAACATGCATAGATCTAGCATTCCACGGGCACCATTTGCATACTCAAGAACTACATAGGCGTTATCTAACATATCTGCTTGCTTTCCGTCATATTTTTCATCCAAATGGTTAACACTCTGGCCGCCGGAAGCAAAAACTCTTATAGGTTGTTCGCCAACAACAATGTCCATCAAATTGAAGTAGTGACAACATTTTTCAACCAAAGTACCACCTGTGCGCTCGGCAAAGCGATTCCAGTTATCAACTTTTGGATAGAACGGTTCACGGTGCTCACGAATTGATACTTGGTGAATTTTTCCCGCTTCACCTTCTTTTGCACGGGCAATTGCTTCAGCAACTGGGGGCATGAAACGGTATTCAAGACCCATCCATGTCATTGCACTTCGCTTCTCATCCCAAGCTAAAATTGATTTCAAATCTTCAACTGTGGTTGCAAGGGGCTTTTCGACAAAGACAGCTATTTCACTTGCCAGGCAATCCTTAAGTATGGCTGCATGTGTGTCATTAGGAGTTGCAACAATGATTGCATCGACTAGACCAGAATCAATCAGGGCCCGGTGATCACTAAATACTTTGGCCCCTGGGGCCATAGCAAGGGCGGCCTCTTGAGATGGCTTATGGGGATCGCTAATAGCGCTGACTAGCGCCCCACCCATGACCTTGATGTTCTCAATATGCTCACGGCCCATGCTGCCTGCACCGATAATTCCGTACCGAAGCTCGCTTTTCATGGCAACAGGTTAGACCACTTCAAGTTATTTAGGCAGGGGGCTAGACGGCACACGCTCAACTGTCCTAGACTCCCGCAAGAGGTCAGACCACTACCCAATTTAAGCGATGAAAGGCGTGTGTAGATATGGCAATAACACCACCGCAGTTCCTGCTTCACCATGATGGCGACAACGTTGCTGTTGCGATGACAGATCTGCAACCTGGAACCCTTCAAGGGCGTTCGGTAAAGGAAGACATTCACACACACAACATGAGGAGTTATCGATGGGAAGCAAGCCGCGCTTAATGGGATACCGCCGCGAAAACGGCGCAATGGGTATCCGCAATCACGTCATTATTTTGCCTCTCGATGACCTTTCAAATGCAGCTGCAGAAGCTGTTGCAAAAGTTATTCCTGGCACGTTAGCTCTACCTCATGCTTTTGGGCGCTTGCAGTTTGGTGAAGATCTACAACTAACTTTTGACACACTTATTGGAACTGGCGTTAATGCAAACGTTGCTGCAGTAGTTGTAATTGGTATCGAGCCAAAATGGACACAACGTGTTGCTGATGGAATTGCAAAAACTGGAAAGCCAGTTGCAGCCTTTTCAATTGAAGGCAAGGGCGACCTACAAGTAATTCAAGAAGCTAGCCGTGTCGCAGCCATGTTCTTACAAGATGCATCAGGTCTTGTTCGCACAGAAGCTGAAATGGGTGACATGATCATGTCGATTAAATGCGGAGAATCAGACACAACATCTGGTCTTGGATCTTGCCCAACTACTTCACAGGCTGTTGACAGATGGGTTGAGGCAGGTGGAACTGTTTTCTTTGGTGAAACATCAGAGCTAACTGGTGGAGAACACCTCATTGCAGAGCGTTGCATTGATGCTGCTACTCGTGACCTATTCCAGCTTACATACGACAACTACATCAAGGTTATTGAAGCAACCGGTGCAAACCTTCTTGGTTCACAGCCAACACAAGGAAATATTGCTGGTGGCTTAACAACAATTGAAGAGAAGGCGCTTGGAAATATTGCAAAAACTGGCTCTGTACCAGTTGTGGGTGTTCTCAAGCCCGCCGAAATGCCAAGTTCGTCAAAGCCTGGCCTGTATTTCATGGACTCATCATCGGCTGCAGCAGAGTGCGTAACTCTGATGGCTGCTGGCGGCGCAGTTATTCACTTGTTCCCAACCGGACAAGGAAACGTAATCGGCAATCCAATCGTTCCGGTTTTGAAGCTAACTGCAAATATCAAGACTGCAAAGTCAATGACTGAGCACATTGATCTAGATGTTTCTGGATTACTTCGCTACGAATACGATCTAACTAAGGCTGGCGACATGATGATGGATGTCATTTATGACACTATTAATGGTCGTCTATGCAAGGCTGAAGTTATGGGCCACCGTGAGTTCACATTCACAAAGTTGTATATCTCTGCATAATGATTCTCATCTCTGAAGATGTATGGGGAACTCCCTTCCAAAAGCTGGAAGGGAGTTTTCCCATTATTCGAAATGATGATTTATGGAATGATCCTGAAAAACTCAAAGCTTGCCTTAAAGATGTAACAGCACTAGTAGTTCGTAATCGCACAAAGGTAACTGCAGAAATCATCGCAGCTGCTCCAAAACTAAAAGTTATTGCTAGGGCAGGTGTTGGATTAGACAATATTGATATTAAGGCAGCCGATGCAGCAGGTGTAGTGGTTGTAGCTGGACTTGGTGCAAATGCTGTAAGCGTTGGTGAATTAACTCTTGGTTTAGCACTTGCATTACTTCGCAACATTCCAGGCCATGATGTTGCAACGCGTGATGGTGGATGGGTGCGAACACCTGGCCGTGAACTCTCAGGTTTAATATGGGGCTTATTGGGCTGCGGTGCCACGGGAGTTGCAACAGCAAAACTGATTCAAGGCTTTAATTGCAACGTTCTTGGATATGACCCATATGCAAAAAACCTTGCTGGAATTGAATTAACTACTTTTGAAGATGTTTTAAAGCGCAGCGATGTAGTCAGTATTCATATGCCTTCAACACCAGAAACAAATGGAACTATCAATGCACAGACTCTCAGCCTTATGAAGCCCGACGCAATTTTGATAAATGTTGGCCGCGGAGAAGTAATTAATGAAGCAGATCTCATAGCTGCACTTAAAACAAAAACTATTGCTGGGGCAGCACTTGATGTTCGAGCGCAAGAGCCACCTAGTAAAGGTGAAATGGAAGGTATTTCTAACTTGATTCTGACTCCACACGTGGCTGGCATTACAAATGAAAGTCAGCTTCGAATCAATCAGATTTTGGCCTCAAACATTGAATTAGTTCTGAACTCAAAGCCAGCCACACATGCTGTTGGTGCTTTAGCCGAAAGTAGTAACTAATGCCTACCTTAAACGTTGGTTCTGCAATCACTACGGCTACATCATTATTAGAAGCAGTTGGCGTTCCCACACAAGAAGCAGCAACAACTGCTCGCTGCATGGTTGCAAGTGATCGATGGGGGATTGGAAGCCACGGCTTGATGCGCCTTCCATTTTACCTCGCTCGTCTGCAAGCAGGTGGAATCAATCCAAAGGCAGAGCTAAAAGTTGTGACAGATTTGCCAAGTTTGGTTGTCTTTGATGGTGATGATGGTTTGGGCCATTGGCAGTTACAAAAAGCATCTGAAATTGCATCTGAACGGGCAATGGTGAATGGAGTAGCTGCCGTCGGTGTTGGCCGTTCTAATCACTGTGGTGCTCTCGGTATTTATGTCTGGCCAATGATTAATCGTGGATTAGTTGGTATTGCATTTAGTACAGGTCCTGCAGTCATGCCACCATGGGGTGGTAATCAACCACTGCTTTCAACTTCTCCTCTTGCAGCGGGTATTCCTACTAATCCACCTACAGTTGTTGATTTAGCAACGAGTGCAGTTGCCCGTGGAAAGATTCAAGCAAAAGCTCAAGCAGGTGCTGAGCTAGAACCGGGTTGGGCTTTTACAAAAGATGGTGCGCCGACAACAGATGCTAAGGAAGGTTTAGCTGGAATGCTTGCACCATTAGGCGGAGTTAAAGGTTATGCAATAGCAGTTCTTGTTGAGTCATTAACCGGAATGTTGATTGGGCCGACTTTGGCTAAGAATATTCCTGATATGTTTGCAGCAAGTCAGGATGGGCTGCCTCAACAGATCTCACATTTTGTGATTGCAATTGATGCTTCAAAATTATCTGTTGATGGCAACAACAGAACCTCTGAATTCGCCCAAGAAGTAAATAGCGCTGGGGGTCGCCTTCCAGGTTCTAATCGTGTGAACCCAGAGAATCTTAATGATGATGATGAAATCACCATTACAGATCAAGTATCTGAGCAGCTGAGAACCTGGTCCACAAAGTTAGGTATCTAGATGACTAAAACTCTTCCAGGCCTTGGCTTAATTGCAGTGGTAGTCGCTGTTGCATTTCAAATCAATAGTTTTCAACCTGCAATCAGTCCATTAGCACTTTGTGTTGGATTTGGATTCTTGATCGCAAATTTTGCTACATGGCCAAGCTTTGCCGCAGCTGGCACTGCTCTTTCGGGTCAGAAATTAATGCGTATTGGTGTTGCTTTACTGGGTGCCCAAGTCAGCGTTGTTTCACTCAAGGCCATTGGCGTAGATGGTGTCATCACGGTTATTTTGGTAGTCAGCCTAACAATTTTTGGAATATTGGGACTTTCTAAATTATTCAAAATGAGTGGGGATTTAGGTCTACTCATTGGTGTTGGTTTTGGTGTTTGTGGGGC
Organism: Actinomycetota bacterium; assembly: GCA_010024385.1. Taxonomy (GTDB): domain Bacteria; phylum Actinomycetota; class Actinomycetes; order Nanopelagicales; family Nanopelagicaceae; genus Planktophila. The sequence continues at coordinate 5,709 of RGHD01000024.1, forward strand.
AACGGCAGTAGCTGCAATTCGTCCTCAAACTCGTGCGACCGAAGAAGAAACCTCTTATGCAATTGCTCTGATTTCATTGTGTGGCACTCTCTCGATTTTTGTTTTGCCATTTCTTGGTAACTCAATGGGCTTGAATGATCAAACATTTGGTGCCTGGGCTGGTGCTGCAGTGCATGATGTTGGTCAAGTTATTGCAACAGCCTCTGTTTGGAGTGATGAAGCAGTTAAGTCTGCAATCGTAATAAAACTCTCACGTGTGTGTTTGCTTGCACCAATTGTTTTAATTCTGACTCTTCGCCATCGCAAATATTTAAAGGTTCAGGGTCAAAACGCTCAAGTTTCAGCAAAAGTTCCACTTATTCCATTTTTCGTTTTAGGTTTCATTGCAGTAGCTATTATTGAGAATGTTTTTGAGATCCCTCCAGGAATTCATGACGCAATCGTGCTTACTAGCAAGCTCTTACTCGGTGCTGGACTAGTTGCACTTGGTACAGGAGTGCGTTGGCGGGCAATTCGTGCAATCGGTGCACGCCCAATGGTGATGGGCCTGATTGCTTGGGCGATGGTGGCTAGTATTGCGCTGGTTGCTGTTCGTGTGACTGGGTTATAGGGTGTAAATATGTGTTCACGAGTCACCTGTAATACGTGTCAAAAGCCAACCTGGTCAGGTTGCGGCGAGCACATTGAGCAAGCATTGGTCGGTGTGGCTTTAAATGATCGCTGCCAAGGCCATGAAAGTGAGACAAAAGAGCAGGGTTTACTCTCACGCCTCTTTGGTGGCAAAAAGTAGCCATAAAACCGCAATTTAGGCGTAAAAGTAACCAATTCGTTACCTCTTAAGCCTATCTGTACATAGGTAAGAGGCCTAAGTTGAGCGTGTTACCAGGCCTTGACCCCTTCAAAACCTGATGACCTTTCGAAAGGCTCAACTCTAGAGAAAAGGAAAACAATGTCAGAAGTAAATAATGGCATCTCCCGTCGTTCAGTACTTAAGGGTGCTGCAATCGGTGGAGCTGGACTAGTTGCTGGTGGATCACTTCTTGCTGGTTGTGGAAAGAAGCAAGTCACTGGAGATGTTCACTTCACAATCCGTGGAAATCTAAGTGATGCTGGTGCAAAAATTGCGATCGCAGCAAACGATGCGTACACAAAGAAGACTGGCAACAAAGTTATTTCACAGGCAGTTAACTCAGATGACTTCCAGAATAACTTCGTACAAATTATGCAGGGAACACCAGATGATGCATTTGGTTGGATGGCCGGATGGCGCACCAATGCACGTGCTGATGCAGGATTGTTAGCTGATGTTTCAGAGCAGGTAAAAGCTCTTGGAAGTTCACTTTCAGCTGCTGCAATCCAAGGTGCAACAAATCCTTCAGATGGCAAGCAGTACATCATTCCTACTACTTACTACCCATGGGGACTTCACTACCGTAAGTCAACAATGCAGGAATTGGGTCTTAACCCAGAGAGCATTGCAACATGGGATGACCTAATCAAACTGTGTGAAGCTACACAAAAGAAGGGTCTAGTTGGTTACGCACTTGGCGACAAGGGCGGCTGGGAAGCAATGGGAACATTCGATATTCTCAACATGCGTCTTAATGGATACCAATTCCACATTGACTTGCTGAACGGCAAAGAGAAGTGGACAGATGCCAAGGTTGTAGAAGTCTTCAATCACATGGGCCAATTGATTCCATTCATGAACAAGAACGTTCTTGATATCTCATGGGATGGCATGCGCGATCTTCTACTACAGAAGAAGTGCGGCGCCATGATGATGGGTTCTTGGTTTGCTAATGACTTCCTAGCCAAGTCACAGGCTGACTATGACGATCTATGGATCGTTCCATTCCCAGAAATCAATCCAGAGCACGGTATTGACTCAATTGATGCCCCACTTGACGGTATTTCAGTTGCCGCAAATGGTAAGAATCCAGAAGGTGGAGCAGACCTTGCAGGATTCTTGGGATCAAAGGAAGGTATTGATGCAGCAGTTGCTGCTGGAGATACAAGTATCTACATCAGTAGCGATTTTGATACATCTTCATACGATGCATTCAATAAGCAGAAGCTTGCAGTTCTTGGCGCAGCTAAGAACATCGGCTTCTTCCTTGACCGCGATACTCGTGGTGACTTTGCAGGTCCAGTTGTTGGTCCAGCAATTCAGAGCTTCCTTAAGAATCCAAAAGATCTCACAAAGATTCTTGAAAGCACTCAAGCACAATGGGATGCACTTCCTGCACTTTAATTCGTTTAAATTAACGAATTAGACTAGGGTTAAGAAATGAAAACGGCGGCTGTGAACAAAAAAGTTCGCAGCCGCCGTTCCCTTTCCCGTAATGATCGTTTTACTCTTGGAGCATTTGTAGGTCTGCCAACTTTATTACAGGTGGTTTTCTTATGGTTCCCTACACTTATCACCGTCGTTCTTTCTTTTACTTACTGGAATGGTATTAATGTCGGTGACATTAAATGGGCCGGTTTTGCAAACTACAAGAATATATTTTTAGGTTCACCAGTTTTCTATGATGCGCTAAAAAACAACGTCGTCTGGTTATTGTGGTTTACATTCATTGCAACACCACTTGGCATTCTGCTGGCCTATCAATTTGATCGCAAAATTAAGGGTCACCAGATTTATGAAACTATTTTCTATATGCCTGTAGTTTTATCACTAGCCATTATTGGAATTATTTGGAACTTCATGCTCCAACCTGGTGGCTTTGTGCAAGGTGTGATGGGCAGAGATATTGGAAACGCAGTCTCTATTTGGGGTAACTACAGCATTAATAGCTATGTGATTATGGCTGTGGCCTCTTGGCGCCATATCGGTTATATCATGTTGCTTTATTTAGCTGGCTTAAAGGCTTTCGATTCATCCCTTCGAGAAGCATCTGCAATCGATGGCGCTACAGAGTGGCAGACCTTTAGAAAGATTATTTTTCCTACAATGCGTCCAGTCAATGTCATCATTTTGGTGATCACGATTATCGATTCCCTTCGGGCTTTTGACCTTGTTTACATTATTTATGGCACTTCTACGGCCTGGCCATTGCTCAATATTTTGGCCTTCCAGAACTTTGCCGGACAAGGTATTTCAATGAAGGGTGCGGCATATTCAGTTATTGCCCTTGTTCTCTGCGTTGTGCCAATTCTTGTTTATCTGCGCAACGTCTTTAAGGAGGATCTCCAGTGAGCACTACGATCGTCCAAAATAAGGAGTACAAGAATAAGCAAAAGACTAAAGATAACTTCATCTCTGCCATCATTGGCTTCTTTGCTTTTGTCTGGATTTTTCCAATCCTTTGGACACTCTGGACCTCATTACGCCCATATAACGACATTATTTCCTACGGTGTTTTCTCTTGGCCACGTCATTTAAATTTAGATAACTATTTCCAAGCTTTTCGGGTTATGGGTCTCACGAAATACTTCTTGAACACTCTTTATGTGATGGTACCTAGCGTTATTTTGATCTTATTCCTAGGTTCACTCATAGCTTTCGTAGTTTCACGCTACTCATTTAGATTTAATCTTACTCTTTTACTTTTCTTTACAGCTGGAAATATGTTGCCAACAATTGCAACTTATATTCCAGTTTTCTGGCTATACATCAAAATTGGTGATCTTTTCGGAAACCGTTCACTGCTCTATAACAACTATTTTGGTATTGTTCTTATCCACGTTGCATTCCAAGTTGGTTTTGCTACCTTCGTTCTCTCTTCTTATATGAAGACAGTTCCAAAGGAAATTTCAGAGTCTGCCATTCTCGATGGCTGTTCAGTCTTTAGACACTACTGGAACGTTATGTTGCCGCTGCTTCGCCCACCTTTAGCAGCCCTTGGTGTGCTAATGAGTTGCTGGATCTATAACGACTTCTTCTGGGCGTTGATTTTGATGTCTGAGGATTCCAAGCGACCTGTAACTTCGGCGCTGCGTCAACTACAAGGCCAATACATTACAGATTTCAATTTACTTGCAGCAGGTGCCAGCATTGTTGCTGCGCCTACAATCATCTTGTTCCTTGTTCTTCGTAAGCAGTTTGTCTCAGGCTTAACTCTAGGCGCAACTAAAGGATAAAAAATGAAGGCAATACAAATCACCGCATTTGGTGGTCCAGAGTCCATGCACCTAGTTGATCTAGCCGAACCAGTTCCTGGTCCTGGACAAGAGCTAATAGAGGTAACGTCAATCGGTATCAACTATGCCGATACACATCAAACAGAAAACTCTTATCTTTCTCCACAAAAGCTTCCGCTTATTCCTGGAATTGAAGTTGTTGGAATTGCTAATGGTCGCCGTGTACTTGCACCTGTTGATGGCGGAGGATATGCGCAAAAAGCTCGCGCTCACTCTGCTGCAATGATTGAAATACCAAATGGAGTAAGTGATGAACAAGCGTTGTGTATGTTGGTTCAAGGTTCAACTGCTTGGCATATCTTAAAAACTGTTGGCCACCTACAAAAAGGTGAGAGCGTAGTTATCCATGCAGCAGCAGGAGGCGTTGGAACTATTGCTATTCAATTAGCACGGATGTGGGGAGCAAAAGTAATTGCAGTTGCCTCATCTGAAAGCAAGCGAGCTTTAGCTAAATCACTTGGTGCTGATGTTGTTATTGATGCAAATCAAGACAAACTTAAAGATGCGATTCTTGAGGCTAATGGTGGTAAGCCGGTTAACTTAGTTCTTGAGATGGTTGGCGGTAAAACTTTTGATGTGAGCCTTGATGTTTTGGCACCATTTGGTCGCTTAGTTACTTTTGGTATGGCATCTAGAACTGCGCCAACACCGATTCATCCAGGAGTATTAATGGGTGGATCAAAGACAGTAGTTGGATTTTGGTTGGCACATTGCTTTGGTAAGAAAGAACTTCTTAACGATGTAATTACTGAATTATTTTCATTAGTAATTGAAGGAAAATTAAAGCCAGTAATTGGTGCAACATTTGGCTTAAGTCAGGCTACTGCTGCTCACCAAGCAATGTTGGCCCGCGAAACAACTGGCAAAATCACGCTAAATCCAGCCCTATAAGAAGGTCATTTTTCCAAAGTAGTTAATTGCCTGTACGCTCAGCATTCGATCTGCCCCCCTAGCTCAGTTGGTAGAGCGTTTCCATGGTAAGGAAAAGGTCACCGGTCCGATTCCGGTGGGGGGCTCGAAAGAGTTCTTCACAAGATGAAGATCTGTTTTAAGCGCACAACCCTTGGCGGGGTAGCTCAGCTTGGTAGAGCAAGCGGCTCATAATCGCTGTGTCGTGGGTTCAAATCCCGCCTCCGCTACTAGTTCCACACGCGTGAATTTCGCGCATCGAGAAGGCTCGGGTAACCTGAGCCTTCTGGATAACCAATGAAGGAGTAAGACCATGGCAAGCAAGAGTGCGGACGTACGTCCAAAGATCACCATGGCATGCGTTGATTGCAAAGAGCGCAACTACATTACAAAAAAGAACCGCCGCAACGATCCAGACCGTATGGAACTTAAGAAGTTCTGTCCACGTTGCAAGTCTTCAACTCTTCACCGCGAAACTCGCTAATGATCAATCCCGATTCGGTCGGGCGCACCTTCAAGGGTGTGGAAGAAGTTACGGTCACACAACCACAAATTGATGCATTTGCTGCTGTCATTGGCGAAACTGACACAAGTGTTGCACCTCCCACTTTTTCTATTCGTATTTCTCTCTCCCAATATGAATCAATCCTGACTCAACCTGAAATCGGTGTTGACTGGACTCGATTAGTTCATGGAGATCAAAAATTTGAAATCTTTCGTCCCATCGTTGCAGGCGATGTGTTCACGTGTTCTGCAACCATTGAAACGCTAAGGATTGCAGCCGGAAATGAAATTATTTCCGTGAGATCTGATTTATACAATGGCTCTGAACTAGTTGTCACATCATGGTCAACTTTGGTGGTGCGAGGATGATTGAAGTTGGAATGACACTGCCAGAAAAGGTTTTCTATATTGATCGCGCTTTGCTTAAGGCATATGCAGATGCAAGCGGAGATCAAAACCCAATCCATCAAAATGAAGAGTTTGCGCTCTCTGTTGGCCTTCCTAATGTTATCTCTCATGGCATGCTCACCATGGCCCTTGCTGGAAAATATGTAACAGAGTGGGCAGGTGGCAGCGCTAGTGTGCGTGAGTTCTCAGCTCGCTTCATCAAGCCAGTGATAGTTCCTGCGGGAGAAAAGGTTGATTTAACAGTTATTGCAACGGTTACTGAAGTTGATGGCAACACAGTCAAACTAGATATCACTGCAACCTCTGCTGGAATAAAAGTTCTAGGAATGGCAAAGGCCGTAGTAGTTAAATGAGCATTCCTGATTCAGTAACCCAGTTAGCGCAAGCGCGAATGGATGCGCGTGCTGCTAAAGATTTTAAATTAGCTGATAAATATCGTGAAGATCTCATGCATGCAGGCTATGAAGTTGTAGATGTTGCTGGTGGCTATGAACTAAGGCCAAAGAAGCCATACATCACATTGGCTTACCCACGGGATATTCGCCCAATTGATCTTGAAAATGATGTCACAGTTGGAATTATTGTTGATGGCTTTACAGATGATGCTCTTGAGACAGTGAGAACTCTAAAGTCCTACAGCGATTGTGCAGTTGCAATTATCGCAATTGGTGATGCCGGGGCGCTATTTGAAGAGATGGATAAGCGCACTTATTTAATATCAGTTGCACCAGGTGCAAGCTGGGCAGATTGTGCAAATGTGTTTCTTGAAAAAGTAGCAAGCAAATACGTCGTTGTTATGGATCCCTCCACTCGGTTCACTGGTGATGCAATCTCACCAGTTATTGATGAGTTAGCAAAGGGGCAATACGTTGCCGTCGGTTGGCGTGGGGGATTAGTTAACTTAGAAGATCAATGGCGCAGTGTTGACGATAAAGGTATTGGAGAAGTAGATGTTCTCTTTTCATACTTTATGGCATTTAATCGCGAAGCGATAACACAAGTGGGTGGTTTTAATCCACGTGCTGTTTATTACAGAAATGCCGATATTGAATTCTCCCTAAAAATCAGACAAGCCGGTGGCAAACTCTTACAGATGGATTTACCCCTTACTCAAGGTCGTCATCATGGTTATCACGATGTAGATCCTGATTATCGTGATGCACAATCAAAGAAGACCTTTGACCGTATCCTTGAGAAGTTCAGAGGTAAAGAAGCGATTTTGTCTCCGCGTCGGTAGCCTTGACCCATGACCGATCTATCCAAATACACGAGTTTTCACGTGGGTGGCCCGGCGCAAAAAATCCTTCAAGTATCAACGCAAGAAGAAATCATCGCTGCGATTGAAGAAGCAGGCGATTCACCTATTTTGATTCTAGGTGGTGGCACAAATGTTTTGGTTTCAGATTCAGGTTTTGAAGGCACAGTAATTAGAATTTCAAATAACTCTGTGCAAGCAGAGGTGGATGCATGCAGTGGTGCGGTTCTAACTATTGGTGCAGGCGAGGATTGGGATGAGTTTGTTGCAACCACTATTGATAGAGGTTTTGCTGGGCTAGAGACTTTAAGTGGAATACCAGGAACTGTTGGCGCTGCACCAATTCAAAACATTGGTGCATATGGCCATGAAGTCAGTGAGTTCATTACACGCGTGCGCACATATGATCGCGAAAAGAAAGAGATTCGCACTTTTACAAATAGCGAATGTGAATTTTCTTATCGTAGCTCTCACTTTAAATCCCATCCTGGTCGCTATGTTGTTTTGGAAGTTCAGTTTCAAATACGACGTGGTGAAATGAGTGACCCCATAACTTATGCCGAACTTTCTAAAAAACTTGGTATTAATATGGGAGATAAGGCATCAGTTGTTGATGTCAGAAAAGCAGTGTTGGAGCTTCGTGGGGCCAAGGGAATGCTCATAAATTCACAAGATAAAGACTCGTGGTCAGCAGGCTCTTTCTTTACTAACCCAATTATTTCCCAGCAAGCAGCCGATGGACTTCCAAACGCTGCACCTAAGTGGCCACTTACTGATGGCCGTGTGAAGATTTCAGCTGCATGGTTAATTGAAAACTCTGGAATACATAAAGGTGATGAAGTGGGTGGCGCAAGGATTTCTACTAAGCACGTGCTTGCTTTAACGAATGCTGGAAACGCTACGGCTGCAGATATTGCAACGTTAGCTCGCAAAGCACGCGATCAAGTGCAGAATACTTTTGGAATCACCCTTGAAGCTGAAGTAAATCTGGTTGGTATTGAGATTTAACCTTCAGTTAATAGCTTCTTGATACGCCCGATTCCTTCAACAATGTCTGCATCACTTGTTGCATAAGAAAAACGTAGGTATCCAGAGGGACCAAAAGCCTCACCAGGTACTGCTGCAACTTCTACTTCTTCCAGAATAAGTGTGGCTAATTCAGCTGAAGTCATAGGAGTTTTGCCTCGAATAGTTTTGCCAAGCACACCCTTTACTGATGGATATACATAGAAAGCACCTTGGGGTGTTGGGCAGACAAAGCCTGGAATCTCATTAATTAAATTAACAATTAATTTGCGGCGGCGATTAAATGCCACTCCCATTTCATGAACTGCATCTAAGTTGCCAGATAATGCTGCAATAGCTGCGCGCTGTGAAATGTTAGAAACATTTGAAGTCATGTGTGATTGAAGGTTAGTTGCAGCCTTAATGACATCCTTAGGACCAATCATCCAGCCCACACGCCAACCAGTCATTGCATACGTCTTTGCAACACCATTAATAATGATGCAGGTATCAGCAAGACCTGGAACTAGAACCGGAAGAGATGGCGCAGTAGCTCCGTCATAGAGCAGGTGCTCATAGATTTCATCGCTGATGATCCAGATATTGTTCTTCAGCGCCCATTCACCAATTGCTTTGACTTGCTCAACTGAATACACAGAACCTGTTGGATTAGATGGAGAACAGAACAGCAATGCTTTTGTCTTTGGTGTGCGAGCAGCTTCGAGTTGTTCAACTGAAACTAAATAGTTTTGTGTTTCATCGGCAAAGATCTCAACAGCTTTTCCGCCAGCTAATTTGATGCACTCCGGATAGGTTGTCCAGAAAGGTGAAGGAAGGAGTACTTCATCACCTGGATCAATAATGGATGCAAATGCTTGATACACCGCTTGCTTGCCACCATTAGTTACAAGTACTTGTTCTGCAGAAATTACATAGTTGGAGTCACGCTTAGTCTTTGCAACGATTGCATCGCGTAGTTCTGGTAGACCTGGTGTTGGCGTGTAGCGATGGTTAGCAACAACTTGTGTTGCAGCAGCTGCTGCTTCAACCACGTAGGCAGGTGTTGGAAAATCTGGCTCACCTGCACCAAAACCAATCACTGGTCGCCCGGCAGCTTTGAGCGCTTTGGCCTTGGCATCAACAGCCAAAGTGGCAGATTCAGCGATGGCAGCGATACGCGATGAGATACGTGAAGTCATGGCCCTAAGTCTGCCGTATCTTCAGGCGCGAGTTAGACCTGGGAGCCCTCTTGCCCCTACACTTCAACGCTCACGAGGGTTTGCTATTCCCTATGGTTTTGCCATGCTCTCGCGAAGGGCAGTAGCTCAATTGGCTAGAGTTGCCGTCTCCAAAGCGGCCGGTTGGGGGTTCGAGTCCCTCCTGCCCTGCACAGTGTTTTACCTGAAGTATTAAACGAAAGGAACGACGATGACAGAGTCACACGATCAAGTAGCCGAGAAACTCGGTCTATTTGCGCGCGTCGGTCTTTTCTACCGCCAAGTTGTTAACGAACTTACCAAAGTTGTTTGGCCAACACGCAATCAGTTAACCACCTACACAGCCGTAGTTTTTGTTTTCGTAACCTTCATTATTGCTGTCGTTTCATTGCTCGATCTTGTTCTGACAAAGATCGTCTTCTGGGTATTTGGATAAAGGAAGAACATGAGCGAAGAGATCAAAGCAGACGCCTTCGAGGCCGCGCTCGCAGCATCAGCTAGCGAGATTGCAACGCCTGTCGCTGAGGCAGTTGAAGAAAACGTTGCTGAAATAGTTTCATCAATCGAGCCTGAATTGGCATTGGCATCTGATGAAGATGGCGATATCGAGTCAGATGAGAATGACCCAAATGCAGAATTCCGTCGCACACTTCGCACAGCGTTGGGCGATTGGTATGTAGTCCACTCTTATGCGGGCTATGAGAAGAAAGTAAAGGGCAATCTTCAAACCCGTATTCAGTCGCTAAACATGGAAGATTACATTTTCCAGATTGAAGTTCCTGAAGAAGAAGTCAAGGAGCTAAAGAACGGTCAGTTCAAGATGGTTAAGCGCAACATCTACCCTGGCTATGTTTTAGTTCGCATGGATCTCACCGACGAGTCATGGTCAGCAGTTCGTAACACTCCTGGTGTTACAGGCTTCGTTGGTAATGCACATCACCCAAGCCCATTGAGCATGGATGAAGTTGAGAAGATTCTTGCACCACGACCAGTTAAGAAGTCTGACAAGGTAGATATTCGCCTTATTGACTTTGAAGTTGGCGAATCAGTCACAGTTATGGACGGTCCTTTTGCAACCCTTCCAGCATCGATCGCTGAGATCATGCCAGAGCAGGCAAAACTCAAGGTTCTTGTCTCCATCTTCGGACGTGAAACCCCTGTTGAGCTTTCATTCGCGCAAGTACAAAAGATTTAATTTCAAGAACTACTAGAAAACAAAAAGAGGAAAAGAAATGGCACCAAAGAAGAAGGTAACCGGATTCATTAAGTTGCAGATCCAGGCTGGTGCAGCAACACCTGCTCCACCAGTAGGTCCTGCACTCGGTCAGCATGGTGTCAACATCATGGAGTTCGTCAAGGCATACAACGCTGCGACCGAAGCTCAAAAGGGCCAGATCATTCCTGTAGAGATAACTGTCTACGAGGATCGCTCATTCACTTTCATCACTAAAACACCTCCAGCATCACGTTTGATCTTGAAGGCAGCTGGCGTTGAAAAGGGATCTGCAGTTCCACACAAGACCAAGGTTGCAAACATCACCATGGCTCAAGTTGCTGAAATCGCAAAGATTAAGATGTCAGATCTAAACGCAAATGACATCGATGCAGCTTCAAAGATCATTGCTGGAACAGCCAGATCAATGGGAATTACAACTAACGGATAAATAAAGAATTCTTCTTCTCAGAGTGAGAAGAAGATGTGGGAGAACCGCGCTGGTTCGCTAACCACAACCACTAGCTTCCATTAATTTGGAAGAAACGAGGATGAAATGAAGCGCTCAAAGAAATACAAAGAGGCTGCTGCAAAGGTAATCAAGGATCACCTTTACACACCACTCGAGGCAGTAACACTTGCCAAAGAAACATCAACAGTTAAGTACAACGCTTCGGTAGAAGTTGCTTTAGTACTTGGTGTTGACCCAAAGAAGGCCGATCAAGCAATCCGCTCAACAGTTAACTTGCCACACGGAACAGGTAAGACTTCTCGCGTTTTGGTTTTCGCTAATGGAGAAAAAGCAGATGCAGCTCGTGCAGCTGGCGCAGATATCGTCGGTGGCGATGATTTGATTGAAGAAGTTTCAAAGGGTCGTCTTGATTACGATGCAGTTGTTTCAACACCTGATTTGATGGGTAAGGTCGGTCGCCTTGGAAAGGTTCTTGGACCACGCGGCTTAATGCCAAACCCAAAGACAGGCACAGTGACAACTGATGTTGCTAAGGCTGTTGAAGATATCAAGGGCGGAAAGATTGAGTTTCGCGTTGATAAGAACTCAAACCTTCACTTCCTTATCGGCAAAGTTTCATTTACTGCCGAGCAGCTAGCTGAGAACTACGCAGCGGCGATGGAAGAAGTTATGCGTGCTAAGCCAAACTCTTCAAAGGGTCGCTATGTGCAAAAGGCAGTTGTTTCAACGACTATGGGACCTGGAATCGCAGTAGATCCAAACCTAGTTCGTGAGCAAGTGGCCAACTAAGAATTTGACGGGGGTAGGCCAGCCGGCCTACCCTCTACCCATAACCAAAGACCGCAGGTCTAGATCAACCGCAAGGAAGATCTAAATAAATGAGGAAATCTCAGCCCGCGTAGGTGTTCATGTTAATCCGTGGCGCTTGCGCGTTACGGATTTTTTTATTTCCTGTGATCACTAAGTACCAGGAAAGGTGAACCGAATGGCTCGCCCAGATAAAACATCAGCAGTTGCAGAGCTAACGGAAGACTTCCGCACAGCCACAGCCACTGTCCTTACTGAATATCGCGGACTATCTGTGACTTCAATGAAGGAACTTCGCCGAGCACTTGGTGCAAAAACCAAGTATTCAGTAGTCAAGAACACTCTTACGAAGATTGCAGCAAAGGATGCTGGAGTCGATCTTTCACCTGATCTACTCGTTGGTCCTTCAGCTGTTGCCTTTATTAAGGGAGATCCAATCGATGCGGCTAAGAGCCTGCGCGATTTCGCAAAAGAGAATCCATTCCTTGTAATTAAAGGTGGAATCTACGAAGGCAAAGCAGTAACCAAAGAAGAGATCATGCAGCTCGCTAACCTCGAGTCACGTGAAGTTCTATTGGCAAAGCTTGCTGGTGCGATGAAGGGATCGCTTGCTAAGGCAGCTCGTATTTTCGATGCATTGCGTATCAAGCTTGAAGCAGAACAAGGTGCACCTGCACCAGTAGCAGCAGCTGCACCAGCAGCTGAAGCAGTAGTAGAAGCACCAGCGCCAGAAGCTGTTGCAGCAGAAGTTGTGGCTGAAGTTGCTGAAGTTCCAGCAGCAGAAGCAACTGAAGCATCCACAGAAACAGAAGAGAAGGAATAACGAATATGACAAAGCTCAACACACAAGACCTATTGGCACAATTCAAGGAAATGACATTGGTCGAGCTCTCTGAGTTCGTTAAGTCATTTGAAACTGAATTCGATGTAACAGCAGCAGCTCCAGTGGCAGCAGCAGGCGGCGGCGCAGCAGCAGGCGGCGGCGATGCAGCAGCAGCACAAGATGACTTCACAGTGATCTTGGAAAATGCTGGTTCAGCAAAGATTGCAGTGATCAAGGAAGTTCGCGGTTTGAATTCAAGCCTTGGCTTGAAGGAAGCGAAGGATCTTGTAGATGCAACTCCAGCTACTCTCCTAGAAAAGGTCAACAAGGAGACAGCAGACAAGGCAAAGGCAGCACTAGAGGCAGCTGGCG
>RGHD01000025.1 GCA_010024385.1 Actinomycetota bacterium
AGTTCAATTTCTTTAGCGATAGTCACGCCGTCGTTGGTAATAATTGGAGCACCATATGACTTAGCGATTACTACGTTACGACCCTTAGGTCCAAGAGTTACTTTTACGGTGTCAGCAAGAATGTTGACGCCACGTTCCATTGCTCGACGTGCGTGCTCGTCGAATTGAAGGGATTTTCCCATTTACTTCTCGATTACAGCGAGAATGTCGCGTGCTGAAAGAACCAAGAGGTCATCTCCACCGTGCTTGATTTCAGTTCCGCCGTACTTGCTATAAAGAACTACATCGCCAACTTTCACATCCATTGGAACGCGAACACCATCGTCAAAGCGACCTGGACCAACTGCAATAACAGTGCCCTCTTGTGGCTTTTCTTTTGCTGTATCTGGGATAACAAGACCAGATGCTGTTGTTGTTTCAGCTTCGTTTGTCTTGATTACGATGCGATCTTCTAGTGGCTTAATGGCCATGTGCCTAACTCCTTTTAGTTCAGATTTCCTCGTGCGGGTCCGATTAGCAGTGTGGACCCGTGAGTGCTAACGCAAGGTTAGACGGGGCTATTCCCAACGGCAAATCGGCTAGGACAGGCTCACAACTGTTACGGGCAGGCTGGAATCGGCATCAAAAGCCACAGGGCTAGGCTCACGCCCAGCTGCTGCCATCAGAGCGCCCAGGCTGGCCACCATCGCTGCGTTATCGGTGCAAAGGCCTGGGGCCGGGATCCTCAAGGAAATTCCCGCCTTTTCACAACGCTCAGCCGCCACTGCTCTTAACCTGGAGTTGGCGGCAACACCTCCTGCAATAACCAATGAATCAATCCCGCTCTCTTTACATGCCGCCAGCGCCTTTAGCATCAAGACATCAACAATGGATTCCTGGAAAGAGGCTGCAACATCGGCCCGAACATAATGTGGAACGTTTTCTAGATATCTGGCAACGGCAGTCTTTAAACCTGAAAAAGAAAAGTCATAGGGACGTGTTTGCCAATCGTTGGAGGTTGTTAAACCACGTGGGAAATTAATTGCAGTGGCGTTGCCCTCTTTAGCAATTGCATCAATAGCAGGTCCCCCGGGGAACCCTAATTTCATCACTCTAGCTATTTTGTCAAAAGCCTCACCAGCAGCATCATCAATTGTTTGGCCTAACTTCACAACCGAAGATGTAATGTCATTGACCTGCAGAAGTGAAGAGTGTCCACCACTAACAAGTAGTGCAATCGTTGGCTCAATCTCTTGAACATGAGTTAAGTAATCAACACTGACGTGTGCTGCCAAATGATTAACTGCATAAATCGGTTTATCTAAACCAATTGCAAGACCTGCAGCAGATCCCACGCCAACTAGCAACGCACCCACTAAACCAGGACCTGCTGTCACAGCAATTGCATCAATGTCGCTCAGTGAAACCTTTGCATCATCTAGGGCTTTTTTAATCGTTGGCTGCATTGCCTCTAAGTGGGCTCGGCTAGCAATTTCAGGAACTACTCCCCCAAAACGTGCATGCTCTTCAACGCTAGATGCAATGACATTTGCCAGCAATGTGCGACCACGAACAATTCCAACCGCTGTTTCATCACATGATGTTTCAATGCCCAGTACTAGTGGCTCACTCATGGCAGATCCTTGCGCATCACTAATGCATCTAAGCCACGACCAAAGTAATCTTTTCGAACATTTAGCTTTGTGTAACCAAGGGTTTCATACAAAGAAATCGCTTCAACATTGTCGGTTTTAACCTCTAACATCATGGCAATCGAGCCTTGATCTAGCGCCCATTTGGTAATGCGCGCCATTAATTCTCGAGCAATTCCTTGCCCGCGATGCCGCGCAACCACACCCACCGTTAAAACATCAGCTTCAGTGCCACCTGGTGCAAAAACCCCTGCATAGCCAATAACACTGCTTGTGTCATCAAGTGCAACAACAAAGTGGCGTGTGGGGGCAGAAATCTCTTCGCGGTATTGCCCCGCAGACCAAGGCGAATAGGGAAACAACTCCTTATCTAATGAAACAAGAACAGGGATATCAAAAGAGTTCGCGTCGCGATAAGTAATCATTTTCGATCCGCCGTTGCCACTGCATCTGGTCTGCGCAAATACATCGGTTCATTAATATTTCCAGCTAGTGCAACTAGCGCTTTCATATCAGGATAAAGATCAGAATGAATTGGGGCTCCTGCAACATCTGCTGGAAAACTAACGGCTGGTTCGCCAACTCGAACTCCATCTTTATATCGAGCCCAATAAACCTCTTTGCGTCTGGCATCGACAGTGACAATAAAGTCTTTTTCATTTATCTGTGCTGCAATGGCATCAAGTGAACACACTCCACGAACTGAAATCCCACGAGCTAGAGCAAAGCTTTGTGCAAAGGCGATTCCCACACGCAATCCTGTAAATGGACCAGGCCCCATCCCAACTACAACATCATCGATAGCAAAACCTTTAATGCCTTCTTGAACCAATGACGGCAGAGCTGGTCCATGCTCTGTTGCACCATCTCTATGCCCGTTCCACAGTATTGATCCATCTTCAATAATCGCAACTGATGTGCGAGAGGTTGAGGTATCAATGGCTAAAGTTATTGTCATAGCGCAAATCCAATCCAGCGAGTACCAATGGCTTTTATCTCAACTTGGCGAATCTCATTTGTTCTATCAATACTTATCTCTAAGCGATCTTCACTCAACCGTGCAGATTCTGCCCCGCCCCACTCAACAACTGTGACTGAGTTTTCTGTGTCTAAGTCCAGATCATCCAAATAAAGATTGGGGTTGTCGGTATCAATTAGGCGGTAGGCATCTACGTGAATCATGGGCAGGGCTGCTTTATGTGTTCTTGAGATTACAAATGTAGGAGATGTAATGTCATCTATTCCTAAACCTTTGCCAATGCCTTGTGCTAACACTGTCTTGCCTGCACCGAGTGGGCCATTAATTAGAACAAGATCACCTGCTTTAAGGTGTGCAGAGATAGAGATGCCGAGCTCAAACATCTGTTGCGCAGTCGATGCTTGGATTCTCACGGATTAAGAGTAAAGGAAACGGGGGCCTCGGTTTCCCGAAGCCCCCGTTTACTACCCTCGATGTATTACTGGAGATTATCCTCCGTAATATTTCAACTGTGGAGCGCTATAGCCACGATCGTAAGTCATATTTCCTGCCTTACGAATCTTGGTGAGCAATGGACCTCCTGAGAGATTTTTGCCATTAGCTGATGCATAAGCAAGTAGATCTGCTATTGCCATGTATTGCGATGTAGTGAAGTTACAGTGATTAGTACCAGTTGCAGCAGGAACAGATGTATCTGGTGCTCCAGCAGCTGTGTACTTGGTGTACTTCGCACTTGGGAAGTTCCAAAGGACTAGCTGGTTGTTAGCAGGACGCTTGCGGTCTCCTGCCTTTCTTGCAGCTACCCACTTGTCTGCCCAATACGTTGCATACTTATCAACAACTGACTGTTGGTTTCCAGCAGTAGTTACAGGATCAGCAGTGCCCGTGAAGAGAATGGTTGGGATATCAACTTTTCCTGAATGAGAAGTAAGTGTCTTCAACTTCTCTACTGCAGCAGGATTTGCTTTAGCCCGTGGTGATGCAGCAAGAACACTGAGAAGTCCACCAATTCCTGAGTTACCAGAAAGTGCTGAAGCCCAAATGAATTGTTCCTCTGCGATACGTGCTGCGTAGTCAGTAGTGGTGTTATCAAATACTGCACCACCGGCTTGTAGCTCAAGATCATGCGTTGCAAGAACTGCAAGTGCTGCAGCGTTTGCCACGTTCTCAAGAGCTGCGAACGCAGGGTTAATTGCAAGGATGAATGAGGTTTGTGATGCAACTGGAAGCACTGATGGTGCTGATGTTGAATCGAAGTGAGCTGATTGCATTGGAATTCCAGACATCAACGCAATCATTACAAGTGCGCTTCGTGAAGGAATTGCCTTGATGGCATCAGGAACTTTAGATGTTGCTGGCCATGCAGGTGCTGATGCATTGGCTGCAAAAGCTGCTTGCAAGGTTCCGATAACTGTGAAGACCTTTACTAGGTCGCCCATCGCTTCGGCATAACCTGCAGCTCCAGCTGAGTAATTACCACCCTTGATTGTTGGATCAAAGAAAGTCTTAATTCCCCAGAGCGCATCCCCAGCCATAGTCATGAGTGGAGTGATATCGCTAGCCATACACAGTGGTGCTGCAGCACTGAAGAGATCTGAATGCTTCTCTGCGAGCGCTTGAGTAATGAATCCACCAAGTGATTCACCCCATGCAACAACTTTTGTGGTCTTTGTAAACTGCTTCTTGAAAAGACCTACAAGCTCAACGTTGGTTTTGATAGCTGAATCTGCATTCCAACCTTGGCGTGCAAATCCTGAACCGACAACGCCATATCCCTTAGCCAAAAGCGCACCAATTACAGTTGCGTTTGGACCAGGTTGAGGCGTATTGGTAACTGTGTATCCACCATATCCAGGAATTCCTGCAGGAACTGCAACGTTTGGACGATATCCATGTGAATAGAGATAGACAGTTCCGTTGAAGTTTGCAGGAACCATCATTGCGTACGGTGCACCATCAGATGTCGCACCACCACATGTCTGAACTGGGACCTTGCCATCACAAGCAGGAGCAGCCTGTGCGGCTGTTGGAATTGAAACAACGGTTATTGAGAGCAGTGATGTTACTGCTATGAGCGTTAGAGCACGCTTGAATTTAAAGTTTCTCATTAGTTGTTTGGTAATCCTTTCGCTGGCATTGCCGGACGTTTGAAGGTGGATACCACAACTGGACCAGAGCCACTATCAGTGGTGTAAAGCGTTACTTTTCCACCAAATGGCTTTCTATCTCCGTTGGCATCCATAACTGCCATGTAGTAACCGGTGTGACCAACGTTGCTGGTCTTTGAATACCCAAGTGGAGAGTAGGCAACGGATGCAAAGGTTGAACCCTTGTTTTCCATAGCGCTAATCAACCCCTTACGAGTTGGATTTGAACCTGCAGCTCGCAAAGCTTGAACAGTCATTAGGCCAATGTTCATGCCTTGAAGTACGTAATCATCAAAAGCGGTACCAGTGTTGTACTTAGTATTGATCTCTTGGAACTGCTTGACGTACTCATCGCTAGTGTCATTTGGTGATGGATTTCCAGCGGGAGTCAGTGCGCCATTGAGAACTGCTAATGGAACACCAAGTGCTCGTAAAGTTAATGGATCTGCACCAACTGATCCAAGGATCCACTGTGGTGCGTACTTAGCTGCTGCAGCTACTGCAAGTAGCGGAGCAGTTGCTGAAGTCACGCCAAAGAAGACAACTACTTGAGCTCCGCCTGCTGCAAGCTGGGAGACCCAGGTCTGTGCAGTGGCTGCGCTCTGAGTACCTGATGTGTAAGCCACGCTTACATCAAATTTAGTACCTGCTGCCTTAAAGGCTCCTAATCCATCAATTCCAAATTCATCGTTCTGATAAACAATGCCGAGTTTCTTTCCAGCATAATTCTCTTTGAGGAATTTTGCCATGATCTTTGCTTCCATGGCGTATGAAGGAAGAATCATGAAAGAGGTTGGGTAAGTCTTCTTATTTCCAAATCCGCTAAATCCGGTGTTGAGGAAAAGACTTGGAACTCCGCGCTTGGCAATGCCTACAGACTTATGAACTGATGTGTAGTTTGCAGTTCCAAGTGGGCCGACTAGTGCAAAAACTTTATCCTTTAATACTAATTCATTTGTCTTAGCAATCGACAACTGTGGTGAGTACTCATCATTTTTCTGGATGAGGGTGATCTTTCGACCATTGACTCCACCGTTGTCATTGACATACTTGAAGTATGCGTTCATAGCATTGCCGATCTTGTTATAGCCTGGCGATGCTGCTCCAGTAAGCGGAAGAGTGATACCGAGTTTTATCTCGCTGCTGCTAACTCCCGTCTCTGCGTGTGCTGGCAGCGCCGTTGCAAATAGGCTGCCAACTGCGAGCACCGTGGCGGCGAGCCAGGTCCCCTTTACACGAGTCTTTCTGATCATTGTTTTCCTTCCATCGAGGGTGGTTGAACTTCTCGTAATCTACTAGTTACCCTGTAATAATTTAAGGCACTCACCCTTTTTTATGGTGTCGGCTTTTCAGCTTCTCTCCTGGACCATTTGGGGTGAAAATTACTGAAAGGATGAGTAAAACGCTCACAATCAGACCTGGGAGATAGTTGTTTAAGTTCTCATCACCCCCCCATCTGGTGGCCAGAACGTCTGCGACCTCAGGTATTGCAACCAGAATCAACGCTCCAAAGACCACGCCCGGCAGGCTAGAAACGCCAGCAAGTACCGCCCCGGTAACCAGTGCAAATGAGAGAGCAAGTGTGTAAGCCCCTGGGGCAACCAGGCTTATCGTCATAGCAAGCACCGCTCCGGCAAGGCCAGCAATAGCTGAGCTGATGGTGAAGGCCAGGATCTTCATTCGACCTACATGGACCCCCGATAGTTCGGCGGCCAAGGAGTTACTGCGAATCGCGCGCCAGGTTCGCCCGTAGCGCGATTGAAGGATATTGGAAGTGATGAATAAAGAGAGCAGAGCCAAAAAGGTAGCGATCCAGAAGAACCATTTATATTGGGTGAACTCTTCTCCAAGCCTTTCAGGAGGAAAACCGACATCAAAGAGAAGCCCGGGTACTCCTCCAAGAAAATCAAATTGATTGGCAATTTCTGGAAGACCCACAGCTAGAGCAAGCGTTGTTCCCGCCAGATATGGTCCGGATAATCGAGCAGCTGCTGCTCCCAGGAATGCACCGAATAGAGCTGAAACAAATACTGCCATTACAAATGCAAACCAAACTGGACCCCCTAGATTATTCAGAGTCAGAGCCGCGGCATAACCACCAACGGCCATCATCGCACCATTGCCAAGTGAAACTTGACCTGAATAACCAGTGAGTAAAACTATTGATGAGAGAGCAATTGCATACATCGCAATCTGTGCTCCTTGATAAACACGAAGTTCATCTACGCGATCACCGATTAAAAGCAATATCCAACCCAAGAGGATGAAGAGAGTTAGTTTTTTACGCACGGCGCACCTTTCCTCTAGCCATGATTCCATCTGGCTTAAGAAGTAGCACCGCAATGAGAACTACAAATCCACCAATAAATACCAATGAGGTACCGACATAGTTCAAAATAAAAGTTAATGCAATTCCAAGGATTAATGCTCCTACAACAGAGCCAACCATACTTTCAAGACCACCAATTACTGCAGCAATAAATCCAAAGACTAGTAAAAGATCTAGCGAATAAGGTGAAAGGAAGTTAGAAGCAGTATTTAACATCCCAGCAACTCCACCAACCCCTCCAGCGATTGCCCAACCAATAGTTCTAGTTCGCGCCGTCCTAATACCTGCTAACTGGGCAATTTCAGGTGCATAGGCTGATGCACGTAAAGATAGGCCTAGATTTGTGCGCTGAAATATGATGGCTAGAGCAATTAGAATTATGAAAACCGTCACGATGATTAGAAGATTTAAAGGTGAGAATGGAAGAGTCGTTTCACCTATAGTGAAACCATCTGTGGATGCTGGTGCTTTAATTGATTTAAACTCCCCGCCCCAGACCAATCCCACAATGCTTCTAACTAATCCGAGTAAGCCCAACGTGGCAATTACTGGGGCAACTACGGCGGCAGGACCTGAAACAGCGTGCTTGAATAAAACTCGCATAAAGAAATAGTCCACACCAGCTCCGACTAGAGCTCCGGCTGCAATAGCAATTATTAAAGCCAGCCAGAATATTTCAGTTCGGGTAGCTATCTCAAAACCAATATAAGTGGAAAGCATCGCCTGGCCTGCCTGCGCAAAATTGACTACACGAGTGGATCTCCAGACCAGTACGAGAGCAATAGACATGAGGGCATAAATAGAACCTGTCGATAGGCCTATCAGAAAGGTTTCTAATAATTTTTGCATCAATACCCCAAATATGCCGCGCGCACGGCAGGATCATCAATCAGCACTTGAGCATGATTCATTGCAACTACTTTTCCAAGATTAAGGACAATTCCAAGGTCTGCAATTTTTAATGCACCCATTGCATTTTGCTCTACTAATAAAACTGTTAAATTCATTGAGGTTGTTAAGTCACGAATTGTTTGGAAAATCTGCTCAACAACTAGAGGGGCAAGACCAAGAGATGGCTCATCCAAAAGTAACAACTGTGGCTTGGCCATAATTGCTCGCCCAATTGCCAACATCTGTCGTTCTCCGCCAGATAAAGTATCGGCACGCTGTTGTAAGCGCTCACCTAAACGTGGAAAAATTGAAACTACTTGATCAATAGATTCTTTTGATTCCTTGGCGTTACGGCGCCAAATTGCACCGAGCTCTAAGTTCTCACGAACTGTTAATTCTGGGATAACAGATTTACCTTCAGAGACATGTGAAATACCTCGGCGAACAAGTGCTTCGGGTTTAATCCCAGCAATTTTTTCACCTTTCCACATAATCGATCCATTGGTTGGTGTTTTAAGGCCAGAGAGAGTGCGTAGCAAGGTTGTTTTGCCCGCTCCATTAGCCCCAATAATTGCCGCTAGCTTGCCCGTTGGAACAGCTATTGAAACCTGGCTTAGCGCGCATATCGCTCCATGGTGAACAGTTAAGTTGGAAACATTCAGGCTCATTTTGCACCTGTTCCCAGATAGGCAGCCATCACTGCTGGATCACGGCGCACTGTCTCAGCGTTGCCACTGGCAATAACTTCACCAAAGTTAAGAACGTACAGCTTGCTACACACTGACATAACAACATCCATATGATGCTCAATGAGAAGTACTGACATTGAGGCACTTAAATTTCGAATTAAGAGGTTCATCCACTCAATATCTTGTGAACCTAAGCCACCAGCAGGTTCATCCAACATCAAAATCTTTGGTTCACTTACTAGTGCACGTGCAATTGCAACGCGCTTCGTATCAGGATATGACAAAGTATCGGCACGACGATTAGCTAGCCCACCTGCATACACACGCTCTAGCGCACTAAATGATTTTGTGCGCATCTCCTTTTCATCTTTGCCGCTTCGCCCTAAGGCTGCAGAGAGCAATCCTGAACTTGCAAGGTGATGTGCACCAACCATAACATTTTCAAGAACTGTTAAATCTCCAAATAATCCAACACCTTGCAATGTACGAGAGATACCCAAATCAACTAAATTCGAAGTTCGAGGGAAATCTTGTTTCTTACCATCTAAGAATAGTTTTCCAGAATCTGGCTTAACTAAACCGCAAAGTGCATTAAATAAAGTTGTTTTACCGGCGCCATTGGGACCAATTAATCCAACAACCTCGTTCTTACCAATCTCTAAATAGACATCATTGAGAGCGCGAAGTCCACCGAAGGAGACATTTACACCTTCGACACGCAGCGCTGCATTATTAGTAGACATGAGGTGCATATATTCTAGGCACTCTGGGACCAATTCTTGTCACGATTTCATAATTAATTGATAACGAAGCGTTACCCCAATCATCGGCGGTATATTCACCGCGAGAACCATCGCCAAAAACAACAACCCAATCACCTGAATTGGCCGAAGAACTCGCCCCTAAATCAACTACAAATTGATCCATAGAAACTCGCCCAATTATCGGAGCTCTCTTTCCGTCAATAAAGACGCCTGCACCTTGTGCAATACGTGGAATTCCATCGGCATAACCCATTGCAACCACGCCAAGTTTTGTCTCTTTTTCTGTAACCGCAGTTGCGCCATAACCAACTGTAGAACCCGCAGGAACTTGTTTTACTAAATGTAATTTAGCTCGAAGTTGCATGACTGGCTTTAAATCTAATCTCTTGCTATCCCCCATAGCTTTCACATCTGGGCTTAACCCATACATCGCAATACCTGTGCGCACCATGTCAAAAGCGGAATCACTATCTAACAAAGTAGCTGCTGAGTTAGATAGATGCTTAATGGGTGGATTAATCCCAACCGCCTTTAACTGTTCAATCTTTGTTTTAAAAGTTTTAAGTTGATCAAGGTTTTGTTGTTGACCCGCTTCATCAGCTCGTGCAAAGTGCGAGAAAATTCCCACAATTTCTACATTAGAAAAATCAGCTTTGAGCAACTCGTCCCACTCATCTAGAAAACCACCACGTGTCATTCCTGTATCAATTTCAATATGAATGCGCGGTTTGTTCGGTAGTTGTGAAATTTCCTTCAGGGTTCCAAGGGAGGAGACTGCTACATCAATGTCATGCTTTGCAGCCGAATCAAAATCTGATCCTGGTGGAACTAGCCAAGCCAAAATAGGAATACGCACACCATGAGCGCGAAGTGAGATTGCCTCTTCTAGTAATGCCACACCTAACCAGTCAGCACCACTTTTCTCAGCAGCCAATCCAATTTCAACTAAACCATGCCCATACGCATCTGCTTTTACAACTGCCAAGAGATCTACTTTGGACCTAGCTTTTAGAATTGAAATATTTGAAGCAAGAGCAAATAGGTCGATGCGTGCTTCAGCGCGATGTTGCATTAAGAACGCTCCACAATCACCATGGCTGATGCGATACCGGCATCATGAGAAAGAGAAAGGTGGACTTTTGCCCCGTCAACTAAATCAGCTATCTCACCGCGAAAGAGAAAGACTGGCTTTCCACTCTCTAAATTAACTACTTCAGCCTCATGCCAGCTCAACCCTTTGCCAGCGCTCAAAGCTTTGGCCAACGCCTCTTTTGCTGCAAAGCGTGCAGCAAGTGAATGAATTGGTTTTGTTTGTTCATTAATTGTAAATAGCTTTTCAAGTAATCCCGGAGTACGTTCTAGTGAGGATTTAAATCGCTCGATATCAACGACATCAACGCCGATTCCATCAATCATGTGTATGAGTCTAGTGCAGTTGGCTTTTTGAGGGAACGTAGCGATCTACGGCAATGACGGCCACGAGTAAAGCACTTCCAACAAACAGACCCCCTAACAAATCAGTAAACCAGTGAGTATGGCGAATAAGGGAAACGATGCAAACTGTTAATGAAATCGCTACAACTCCAGCACTTGCAAGGCGGCCTTGATATCGATCAACTTTTGCATATCGATAAATCAAGTAAGCCAAAATTCCCCAGGATAAGACTGCATTAGATGCATGCCCACTTGGATAAGACATTCCACCAACATGTATTAAGTCAAAACCATCACGCGGCTTTGTTCTTCCCAAGATTAATTTAAATGTACCTACAACTAAATTCAAAAGTATCAATGAGAGAAAAGCTAAATTGAGTGGTCGCCATGTTTTAAACTTATATGCAATGAAAGATGCAGCCAGAATCAGAACCGTTGCAGTTAATCCACGAAGTCCTAAATCATCTAGCCTGCGAAGTAGAAACCCAGCAAAACCTTCAAACTGTGGTTTGGGATCGCTATTAATCTTCTTGTCATATTCAACTAATGGGCCAAAGGTGAGTACTTGATGTGTAACTAGGAGAAAGCCAGTAAAAAGCAGTAAAGACCAGCGCAATGCGCGATCCATCTGCTTTCTGCGAAGCTGAATATCTGTTTGCATCTATTCAACTGTAACTGATTTTGCCAAGTTTCTAGGTTGGTCAACATCATTGCCGCGAGCAACTGCCATTTCATAGGCAAAGACTTGTAGCGGCACTGTGGCCAAGACTGGCTGGAATAGAGCTGGGACTACTGGAATGCGAATAATGTACTCGGCTCCTTCAACATGTGCGCCTTCCTCAGCAATAACGATAACGCGAGCACCGCGAGCTTTAACCTCTTGAATATTGCTAAGCATTTTTTCATCAAGTGCGTGTTCATGTCCTGCAGGTAAAATTGCAATTACTGGTGTTCCTTTATCAATCAGAGCAATCGGACCATGCTTGAGTTCTCCGCCAGCAAATCCTTCGGCGTGAATGTAAGCAAGCTCTTTGAGTTTCAACGCACCTTCGAGTGCAACTGGGTATCCAATATTTCTACCTAAGAACAAAACAATGTTGTTTTCAGCAAAGATGCGAGTAAGTGCACGCAATGGCTCTACAGTCTCAAGAATCTGCTCAATCTTTCCTGGAAGTTCCAAAAGCTCTTTATACAAACTCTCCACTTCAGCATCTTTAAGTGCTCCATTTACTTGCGCTAGGTGAAGACCAATTAAGTAAACCGCCACCATCTGCGTCAGCAAAGCCTTAGTGGAAGCAACTGCGATTTCAGGACCTGCGTGCGTATAGAGAACCGCGTCAGATTCACGTGGAATTGTTGAAGAGTTTGTATTACAGATCGCTAAAACTCGACCACCAGCAGCTTTGGCATGGCGAACAGCCATCAAAGTATCCATCGTTTCACCTGATTGTGAAATTGCGATTATTAATGTTCCTGCATCGATAATCGGATCGCGATATCTAAATTCACTGGCAATCTCAACATCTACTGGAATTTTTGCCCACTTTTCAATCGCATACTTTGCAACTAGACCGGCGTGATAGGCAGTACCACAAGCAATGACCGTAATCTTCTTTAATGCCTTAATTTCATCAGCGCTCATACGCAGCTCATCTAGAACTATCTGCTTGTTATCACTCAAACGGCCGATCAAAGTATCTGCAACTGCCTTTGGTTGTTCAAAAATTTCCTTGAGCATGAAGTGCGTGAAACCACCCTTTTGTGCCGCACTAGCATCCCACGTTATTAGATACTCCTTAGGTTTTACTGCATTGCCATCCAGATCAGTAATTTTCACCGACGTTGGAGTTATTGTGACTACCTCATCTTGTCCAAGTTCTATTGCTCGCTTTGTGTAATCGATGAAGGCTGCAACATCAGAGGCCATGAAGTTCTCGCCATCACCTAAACCAACAACTAAAGGTGAGTTTCTTCGAACACCAACAACAACCTCTGGTGCATCTCCGTGAATTGCCAGAAGAGTAAATGATCCTCGCAGCGCTTTAACTGCTTCACGCATTGCCGTAGATAAGTCGCCACTGTGTTTTTTGCGCAAGTCACTGAGAAGGTGCGCCACAGATTCTGTATCTGTTTCTGAAGAAAACTTATGTCCGCGTGACTCTAACTCTTTTCGAAGTTCTGAGTAGTTCTCAATAATTCCATTATGGATAACAGCTAACTTGCCTTCGTTATCAACGTGAGGATGGGCATTGCCATCAGTTGGGCCGCCGTGTGTTGCCCAACGTGTGTGACCGATTCCAGAGTGAACTACTGGAAGAGAAGCATCTAAAGATTCTTCAAGGTTTGAGAGCTTTCCAGCTTTCTTTTCAATAAAGAGTTTACCGGGTGTTCCAAGTGCGATTCCTGCTGAGTCATAGCCGCGGTATTCAAGGCGGCGCAGACCTTCGATTAGAGGCGTTAGTGCAGATTGTGGCCCGCTATATCCCACAATTCCGCACATAGATTCTTACCTCAGTTCGCTTTTCACAATATCTGCAAGTTCTCTTGCAACTTCTTGGGCAAGGCTATCACTGGCAGCTTCCACCATGACTCTTACCAATGGCTCTGTGCCAGATGCTCGCAATAACACGCGACCACTATCAGCCAATCGTGCTTCAGCCGATTTAACTGCAGCTGCAATAACAGAAGAATCTGCCAACTTATCTTTTTTAACATCTTTTACATTGATTAAAACTTGAGGAAAGCGCACCATAGTTGCCGCTAGCTCCTGCAGAGTTTTACCCGTACGAACTACCTCTTGCAACAGCTGGAGTGCAGTCAAAATTCCATCTCCAGTATTTGCAAGATCGCGCATAATCACATGGCCTGATTGTTCCCCACCCAATGAGTAATCATTAGCAATCATGTTTTCAAGAACGTAGCGGTCACCAACCGGAGTTGTTACAACATCAATTCCAGAATCTTTCATAGCATGCATGAAACCAAGATTGCTCATTACTGTGCCAACAACTGTGTTGCCCTTTAACTTGCCACGAGCCTTGAAGCCACGAGCCAACAAAGTCAGAATATGATCGCCATCAATTTCATTTCCAGCTGTATCAATTGCCAGGCAGCGATCTGCATCGCCATCATGGGCGATACCAACATCGGCACCTTCTTTAAGAACTGCAGCACGAAGTTGATGAAGATGTGTGGAACCACAATCATCGTTAATGTTCCAACCATCTGGCTGATTAAAGATAGCAACCACTTCAGCGCCTGCTCTGCGATATGCCTCAGGTGCAACATAGGATGCTGCACCATTGGCGCAATCGACAACAATCTTTAATCCCTTAAGTGGTGTCTCAACAGATGAGAGTAAATGCTTGAGATATCGCTCAGTAGCATTGTGATCATTGATTGCCCGGCCCACACTTTTTCCTGTTGGGCGCTCCCAATCTTCGCCCATACGCGCTTCAATACGAGCTTCAATAGCATCATCTAACTTGCCACCACCGCGAGCAAATAACTTAATACCATTATCTGGCATTGGATTATGTGAAGCGCTAATCATCACACCAAGATCTGCTTTAGATTCAGCAACCAAATGCGCAATTGCAGGAGTGGGTAATACTCCAACGCGATAAACATTGATTCCAGCACTAGTTAAACCAGCAACAACAGCTGCTTCTAAGAACTCCCCTGAAGCACGTGAATCTTGACCCACAATTGCCGTTGGGCGATCATCCTTATTTGATGAGCTTTCAACCAATATATGAGCAGCAGCAACAGAGACATCTAAAGCTAGTTCTGCAGTTAAATCACGATTTGCTAAACCACGAATTCCATCAGTACCAAAGAGCGCCATTGGAACTCCTTTGCTAGAAAAAGTGAATTAACGCTTGCTGTATTGAGAACGCTTACGTGCCTTCTTCAGACCGTATTTCTTGCGCTCGATAACACGTGCATCACGTGAAAGGAATCCAGCTTTCTTAAGGGCTGGGCGGTTTGCCTCTTCATCGATCTGGTTAAGTGAACGTGCAACGCCTAGACGTAGTGCGCCAGCTTGACCAGAAACTCCGCCACCATTGATACGGGCAAAGACATCGTATGAATTCTCTGCACCAACAGTGCGGAATGGTTCTGACACTAGTTGTTGGTGAACTTTATTTGGGAAATAGTTTTCAAGAGTCTTTCCATTAACAACCCACTTGCCGCTTCCTGGAACTAAGCGAACACGTGCAACTGCCTCTTTACGACGACCTGTTCCGCGACCTGGAGCTTTGATAGCTGGGCGGTTAGTTGCTGGTGCTGGAGTTGAAGAGGAGTATGAAGTAGGAACTTCGGCCTCATCGAGATCGAGATCGAAATCTGTTGTGTTCTCTGACATTGTCATCCCTTACTTCACGATTTGTGAAACTTGATCGAATACATATGGTGTTGGTGCTTGTGCTGCATGAGGGTGATTTGGTCCTGCATAAACCTTTAGTTTCGAAGCGATTTCCTTACCAAGACGGTTCTTAGGAATCATTCCCTTAATCGCCTTTTCAACTGCGCGAGTTGGGTGCTTCTCAAGAAGTTCACCATAAACAGTTGAAGTTAAACCGCCTGGGAAACCTGAGTGATGGTGAGCCCACTTTTGCGCTGACTTGTTACCAGAGAGTGCAATTTTTTCTGCATTGATAACGATGACGAAGTCACCCATGTCCATGTGTGGTGCAAATGTTGGCTTGTGTTTTCCACGAAGTAGAACGGCAGCATGTGTTGCAAGACGGCCCAAGACCACATCTTGTGCATCGATGATGTGCCACTTACGGACTGCATCACCAGCTTTTGGAGTGTATGTACGCACGCTATTGCCTACCTTCTCATTCGTTGATTACTACCAAGCCCGTTTAAGGGCAGAGGATTAGGGTACCCGTGCAGCGCGAATGGGTCAAAATGGCCTCATTCTGAGTAGTCCACCTGGCGCAAAGTCAGGCCGCGGGATGGAAAAACAAGGGAATCTGAGATCCGCTCTTTATTCTCCAAAGTCGCTTGAATCCAATCAGGCCCAAATCGCCCTTCGGCAACACAAACAGCAGCTCCCACAAGATTTCTAACCATGGAATAACAAAATGAATCAGCAGCTAATTCGGCAACCAATATTCCTTCACTATTTCGAACCCAATCAAAGCGCACAAGATTTCTAATGGTTGTGCTGCCTTCACGGAATTTGCAGTAAGCCGCAAAATCATGTTCTCCCACCAATAGAGCACTGGCTGCATTGAGTAAATCAACATCAAGTGTGCGATACCAGGGCGTGATATCAAAGCGATTAATGGGAGGAATGGCTTTGTTGCCATCCATAATCTTGTATGTGTAATACCTGCGAGTTGCAGAAAAGCGGGCATGAAAAGCCCTAGTCATCACTGCAACATTATTAACGCGAATATCTTCATCTAGCATGCGGTTTAACTTAAAAGCTAAGTCATCAAAGCTTGTGGATTCTGCAACATCAACATGGATTACTTGACCAGTTGCATGTACTCCAGCATCGGTTCTACCAGCCACAATAGTTTCAATGGGGCTTTGCAAAATAATTGAAAGTGCGTTCTCGAACTCTTCTTGTACGGTGCGGTGATTGGGTTGCTTTGCCCAGCCTGAGAAATTTGTGCCATCGTAAGATAAATCAATCCTTAAACGAAGAAACCCATTCTCTGGGTAGAGAGTGGGTTCCGTCATGAGAATCTATTTCTAAGGTTTTAGACTTAGTTATCTTTCTCAGTCAATACTTCAATAACTGCCATAGGTGCGTTGTCACCCTTGCGAGGACCAACTTTAGTAATACGTGTGTATCCACCATTACGTGCAGCAAAGCGTGGACCGATTACAGTGAAAAGAGTGTGTACAACGCTCTTATTTGAAATCTGTGCCATAACTTGGCGACGCGCAGGAAGATCACCCTTCTTAGCGAAAGTTATTAACTTTTCAGCTAATGGACGCAGGCGCTTAGCCTTTGCCTCTGTTGTTGTGATCTTTCCATGCTCGAACAACTGCTCTGCGAGTGTGCGTAGGAGTAAGCGTTCGTGTGATGGGCCTGAACCCAAACGAGGACCTTTACTTGGTTTTGGCATTTCTTTTTCTCCTAGGCCTGATCTGCATCGACGAAATCATCGTCAACTGCTGCGTTGTAGTTTTGGTGCTTCGTTGGATCAAATCCAGCTGGGCTGTCCTTGAGAGACATTCCCATTGAGACAAGCTTTGCTTTGACCTCATCGATAGATTTTGAACCAAAGTTACGGATATCAAGTAAATCAGCCTCTGAACGAGCAACCAACTCGCCAACTGTATGAATGCCTTCGCGCTTCAAGCAGTTGTATGAACGAACTGTTAAATCAAGATCTTCAATTGGAAGAGCAAGATCGGCAGCAAGTGCGGCATCCATAACAGATGGCCCCATCTCGATACCTTCAGCTTCAAGATTAAGTTCACGGGCTAGACCAAATAGCTCAACCAATGTGCGACCAGCTGATGCAACTGCGTCGCGTGGTTTCATTGATGCCTTAGTTTCTACATCTACAACAAGGCGATCGAAGTCTGTGCGCTGTTCAACGCGAGTTGCTTCTACCTTGTATGTAACCTTCAAAACTGGTGAATAGATTGAGCAGCACCTGACTTACGGATGTAAACAACGGCTGGATCATCGCTATCTGATGAAAATACCAAGTTCTTGATATTCAAAACGATATCGGTGAGATCTTCTTTTACGCCTTCAAGAGTGGTGAACTCATGAAGTGCACCGGCAACGCGGATGCTGGTCACTGCTGCACCTGGAATAGATGAAAGCAATGTGCGGCGCATGCTGTTGCCTAGTGTGTAACCGAAGCCTGGCTCCAGCGGTTCAATGATGAACCGTGAGCGATTCTCGGAAATTACTTCTTCACTGAGGGTGGGACGTTGTGCAATTAGCACTGCTGCTCCTCTTCATTCGGGGAAATCCTCTATTTGATTTCCACTTTGGTCGTACTGGTACTGCGTGCATGCCCTTTGCTTGGTAGCTCTGGGCTTTTAAAAATTACTTGGAATAAAGTTCAACGATGAGCTGCTCTTGAACCTGAGTGTCGATAACGGCACGTGCAGGAACTGAGTGAATGATGATTCTCATCTGAGAACCAACAACCTCCATCCATGCAGGAACTGCCTTCTCGCCAAGTTCAGCGCTAGCCACGATGAATGGTGTGAGATCTAATGACTTTGGAAGAACATCAATGATGTCCATCGCAGAGACACGGAATGAAGGAATGTTTACCTTCTTGCCATTAACTAAGAAGTGACCGTGACGTACTAGCTGACGTGCCATGTCGCGGCTCTTTGCAAAGCCTGCACGGAATACAACGTTATCTAGACGAGTTTCAAGAATGATAAGAAGGTTTTCACCAGTCTTGCCCTGCTTGCGGTTAGCTTCTTCGTAATAACCACGGAACTGCTTTTCTAGAACACCGTAAATACGTGCGCACTTTTGTTTTTCGCGCATCTGCATGAGGTATTCAGATTCTTTTGCACGGCCACGGCCATGCTGTCCTGGCGGATATGGACGTGATTCGATAGGACACTTTGGTCCATCACACTTTGCGCCCTTGAGGAAGAGCTTTACTTTTTCGCGACGGCAACGCTTGCAGTCTGCTCCGGTATAACGAGCCATTTATTCTCTTCCTTCCTTAAACTCGACGTG
>RGHD01000026.1 GCA_010024385.1 Actinomycetota bacterium
TAAAAATGGTGAACTTTGGGTTGGTCGTCGTTTCACAACTGATGAAGCTGCCCAGCGTTATGGCATTGAAGTCCGTGAAATAAGTGGCCTTGAAGCTTTCCTTAAAGGTAAAACTGCTGTTGCACTTCATGGTTATGACGAGATTGTGGATACAAAGATAAAAAAGCATGCACGCGATGAAGAGTTAATTAACTTTGTCTCAGTTGCTCGCCTTATTAAAGATGAGTATGAAATTCGCCAGATGCAAAAAGCTGTCGATGCTACACATCGTGGTTTTAGTGATGTGATCCGCGTTCTTCCTGCTGCAGTTGCCACACCACGTGGTGAGCGTGTTATTGATGCCGCCTTCTATGGACGTGCTCGTGTTGAAGGAAATGATTTGGGATATAACACCATTGCAGCCTCTGGTTCACACGCTTGTGTGTTGCACTGGAATCGCAACGATGGCGAAGTTATACCTGGTGATTTATTACTCCTTGATGCTGGAGTTGAAGTTGATTCTTACTACACCGCCGATATCACTCGCACATTGCCCATTAATGGAAAGTTCTCACCGGCTCAACGCGCCCTTTATATGTTGGTCTATGAGTCACAAAAAGCTGGAATTGAAGCGATAAAAGCTGGGGTTCCATTCCTTGAAATTAATCGTGCCAGCCACAGCGTTTTAGCCCAAGGTTTAATTGATATGGGAATTATCAAGATGAGCCTTGAAGAAGCGATGGACCCAGCTGTTGGATTACATAAGCGCTGGACTCTTCACGGTGTGAGCCACATGCTAGGCATGGATGTGCACGACTGCGCCCAAGCGCGTACTGATCAATATCGCGATGCAATCTTAGAAGCTGGAATGGTTTTAACTGTTGAGCCAGGTCTTTACATTCAACTCGATGATGAGCTTTTCCCGGCTGAATACCGTGGAATTGGTATTCGCATAGAAGATGATGTTTTGGTGACAGAGGATGGCTACATCAACTTGTCTGAAAACATTCCTCATCACCCAGATGAGATTGAAAGCTGGATGGCTTCTCTACGTTAAAGACATACCGAGAGATGCTGCAAGTAAACCAAAGACAATGGATGCACCTAAATTAATCGCTGCCTCTTTATACTTTTTTAGTTCATAAGCTAAAAAGAAGTCCAACATAAATGTTGACCATGTTGTGAAAGCACCTGCAAACCCAATTGCAAAGAGGGCGTAAGTGTTTTGGGCACTATTAATTGTTAAACCAAATACAAAAGAGCCCACAACATTAACAACAAAGATTCCATAAGGCTTATCTGTGAACTTTCGAATGTATCGATCTATGGCAAAGCGGGCAGGTGCACCAATTGCTGCGCCAAGAATGACAAGAAGAGTTCTCATGAGCGCACCGCAACAACTTTTCTAGCAATTGGTAGAACTAGAAGAATGATGAACATTGAAAAAATCACATTGTGAAAAAGGAAAAGCTGTCCACCCTCATTTGGTTCAAGAGTAAAAGCTGCTACTGCCGAAAAAGTTGTGAGCCCGCCGCAAAAGCCTGGAAGTAAGAAATGTCGTAGGTTTTCACCGCCACGGCGCTGTGTGTAAACAAGTAAGAAAGTAGCAATGCCGACACCGATTAAATTGGCAGTTAAAGTTGCGCTGCGCCCATCACTTAACTCAATACCCAGCCAGTAGCGAACTAGGGAGCCTAAAACACCGCCTAGGGAGACTAGGGCTAGCGATTTCAGTGTGGCAGAGCTTTCTTAGCAACACCTGAAACAAGGCGTGTTACTACGCTGATAACTAGGGCAGCAAGAACTGCAGACCAGAAGTTTGTGACATCTAAACTCTCACTCCAGTCAGCAAGTAACATCAAAATCGCTGCATTAACAACTACAAGAAATAGTCCAAGAGTCAGGATTACTGCCGGTAGCGTTAAAAGCTTAAGCAGACTTCCAAGAGTTGCGTTGAGTAATCCAAAGAGAAGTGCAACCCATAGATATGTCGTGAAGCCGCCTAGAACATCAATTCCAGGTATCAACGCTGTTGCAACCCAAAACGATAAAGCCAGAGCGGCCCATCTGCGAAGAAGTTTCATCTCTCTATTAAAGACCCTCGCGCCTGCGAATCTTGGAACCTAGCCAGCGTGCAGGATCATATTTAATATCTGCAACACGCTCCTTCATAGGAATAATCGCGTTATCGGTGATCTTGATGTGCTCTGGGCATACCTCAGTACAGCATTTAGTGATGTTACACATTCCAAGACCATGCTCTTCTTGCGCAGTCTTCTTGCGATTTTTCAACATATCAAGTGGGTGCATGTCTAGCTCTGCGATACGAATAAAGAATCGAGGTCCAGCAAAGGACTTCTTATTCTCTTCGTGATCGCGCACAACGTGACATACATCTTGGCAAAGGAAGCATTCAATGCATTTGCGGAACTCTTGGCTTCGCTCGACATCAATCTGTTGCATACGAGCTTGCCCTGGAGCTAACTCTTTAGGATGCTCATAAGCAGGAACTTCCATAGCTTTTTTGTAGTTAAAGGAAACATCTGTCACTAAGTCTTTAATGACTGGAAATGCACGAAGTGGCGTGACTGTGATTGTCTCTTCTTCACCAAATGAGGCAACTTGAGTCATACACGCAAGACGAGGCTTCCCATTGATCTCCATAGAACATGATCCACATTTGCCAGCCTTACAGTTCCAGCGAACAGCAAGATCGCCCATCTGTGTTGCTTGAACACGGTGAATTACATCAAGGACTACTTCTCCTTCATTGGCCTCTACGACAACATCTTTGAGTCCGCCGTCAGTTGAATCTCCACGCCAAATGCGAAGTTTGATATTGCGTGCCATTAGTTGGAACCGCCTTTCGCAATTTCTTCCGGTGTCATGTATTTCTCTAACTCATGGATATCAAAGAGATCAAATAGCTCTTTAGGTAGCGTTGGTAGAACTTGTTTGCGAACATTTACTTTTGTTCCATCAAAAGATGAAATCAAATTTATTTGTCGCCATTCGCTGTTCATATTTGGGAAGTCATCGCGTGTGTGTCCACCTCGAGATTCTTCTCGTGCTATCGCAGATTTAGCGGTGCTCTCTGCCACTAGCAACATATTGTCTAAATCAAAAGCTAAATGGAAGCCTGGGTTGAACTTACGCCCACCGCTTACTGAAACATTTGCACTTCGTGCTCTAATTGCTGCAATTTTTTCAATGGCTTCAGCTAACTCAGAGCCTGTACGAATAATTCCAACCAGGTTATGTGTAATCTCCTGTAATTCTGCATGCAAAGAGTAGGAGTTTTCTCCACCTTCGCGATCAAATGGTGCTTGGATTTTCTTTGCAGCTGCAGCAATTGCGCCTTCACTGACTGGATTTGCGCCATTGCTCTTAACATAGGCAACAGCGCCCATTCCTGCACGACGACCAAATACCAACAAATCTGTTAATGAGTTTCCACCAAGACGATTTGATCCGTGCATTCCACCAGCTACTTCGCCAGCTGCAAATAACCCGGGAACACCAACGGCTGCTGCTGTATCTGGTTCTACTTCAACTCCGCCCATGACGTAGTGACATGTTGGACCAACTTCCATCGCCTCTTTTGTAATGTCCACGCCAGCTAGTTCATAGAACTGGTGCCACATTGATGGCAAACGCTTCTTAATTGTCTCTGCAGGTATGCGCTTTGAGACATCTAGGAAAACTCCTCCGTGCTCTGTTCCGCGCCCTGCTTTTACTTCAGTATTAATTGCGCGAGCTACTTCATCGCGAGGCAAAAGCTCTGGCGGGCGACGGTTATTATCCTGATCTTCATACCAACGATCTGCTTCTTCTTCATTATCAGCATATTTATCTTTAAACACATCTGGGATGTATTTGAACATAAAGCGCTCACCAAGATTATTTGTGAGAACTCCACCTTCACCGCGAACAGATTCAGTAACCAAGATTCCACGAACAGATGGTGGCCAGACCATTCCAGTTGGGTGGAATTGTAAGAACTCCATATCAACAAGGTTTGCACCTGCTTTTAATGCAAGTGCATGTCCATCGCCAGTACCCTCCCATGAATTAGAAGTAATCTTAAAAGTTTTTCCAACACCACCTGTTGCAATGACAACTGCAGGTGCTTCAAATAAAACTTCTTCTCCGCTTTCACGCCAGTACCCATAGGCACCAGAAATCTTTCCATTTTCTTTTAGAATGTCAGTAATGGTGAGTTCAGCAAAAACTTTGATTCCACTTTCCATATCGCCAGTTTCGCGACCATCTTTTTGTTGCAGCTGAACAATCTTTTGCTGCATGGTGCGAATTAGTTCGAGGCCTGTTCTGTCTCCAACGTGAGCTAGGCGTGGGTACTCATGTCCACCAAAGTTACGTTGTGAAATCTTTCCTTCTTTAGTGCGATCAAAGAGAGCTCCCCATGTTTCTAGCTCCCAAATGCGATCTGGTGCCTCCTTTGCATGCAACTCTGCCATGCGGTAGTGGCTCAGGAATTTTCCACCGCGCATAGTGTCGCGAAAATGCACCATCCAACTATCTTTATCGTTGACATTTCCCATTGATGCAGCTGCGCCACCTTCAGCCATAACCGTGTGGGCCTTACCAAATAATGATTTACAGATGATTGCAACGCGCAATCCTGCCTCTCTTGCTTCAACGGCAGCACGCAAACCAGCACCACCAGCTCCAATAACAAGGACATCGTAATTATGGCGCTCTAGTGTCATAGTCGACCCCCTTAGAAGAAGTAGAAGTTTGTCCAGGCGCCAGTTGCAACTTGGCGGACATAAATGTCAGCAAATGCAACTGCAGCAAGTGAATACCATGCAAAACGTTGATGTGAATGGTTGAGAACTGAAACCCAACTCCATAACTTGTAACGCACTGGGTGCTTCGAGAAATTCTTTAAACGTCCACCAATGGTATGCCGACATGAGTGGCAAGACATTGAGTAAAACCACAACAACGTTGAACTCACTAGAAGCACAAGTGAACCAACGCTCATGTGGCCCCATTTTCCTTCTGGATTTTTAAATGAAATGATTGCGTCATAGCTCAAAATTACATTCAATACCAAACCAGCATAGAAAAAGTAGCGGTGTGAGTTTTGGAAAATAAGTGGGAAACGAGTCTCTCCTGTGTACTTCTTGTGTGGTTCTGCCACTGCGCATGCTGGTGGTGACATCCAGAATGAACGGTAATAAGACTTGCGGTAGTAGTAACAAGTCATTCTGAAACCAAGTGGGAAGATCAAAATAATAAGAGCTGGTGAAAGGGCAAAGTTAAAAATCTCAGCACTTACTGGAGTAAAGCCAAGAATTGTTGCTTCAGGAAGACAAGCCTCCGACAAACATGGTGAATAAAATGGTGAGATTAGGTGATCTTTGTAGTAATTCGCACCTTCAAATGCTCGGAAGGTTGCGTAAACAACAAAAGACATAAGCACTCCGAAGGTTGGCGGAGGGCGTGGGATTTGAACCCACGAAACTTTCGTTTGCCGGTTTTCAAGACCGGTGCACTCGGCCGCTATGCGAGCCCTCCGTGGGAGAGATTACCCGAAGATGGCCGGAGTCGAAAATCGGCTAGAAATTAAGCGGGCAGATCTAATAACTTCTCAATAATTATTGCCACGCCATCGATGTCATGTGATGGAGCTACATCTTTTGCATATTTGATTCCATCTGGGTGTCCATCGGCCATTACATATGAACGCCCACACCATGCCAGCATTGGAAAATCATTGGGGTTATCACCAAATGAAACACAATCAGCGGCATCTATACCAAGGCGTCCAGCAACTTTTGCCAGTGTTGTTCCTTTTGATATTCCGAGTGCTGAAATCTCAAGTAAAGACTCTCGTGCATTTGAATGAGTCACGGTGACTAATCCATCAAGTTCACGCAATGCAATTTCTAACATTTCATCCGATGTTAATTCGCCACCACTGCAACGGGCTAACATTTTAAAAACCGGACCTTTTGTTGCATCTTCAATTTTATCCACGCCAATGTTGTCCAAGCCAACATCCCACCTAGGGACATATGCTTTTTCACGATGGTAGTAGTCATGAGTTTCAATTGCGAAAGAAATTTGTGGAATTGCCTTACGCATTCTTCGTGCAATTTCTACTTGATCTTCTTTCGAAATCATCCATTCCTCAGTTACTTCACGCTTTTGTAAGTCATAGAGCATTGCCCCATTTCCACAAATCGCCTCACCGAAACTAAAAGTTTCTCTAATCTCATTCATCCAGCGCGGTGGGCGACCAGTTACAAAATAAATATGAATGCCGAGATCACTCGCTCTGGTTAAAGCATCAATTGTGCGTTGTGTGATTGTTCCATTGTGTTGAACGATAGTGCCGTCTAAATCTGTTGCAATAAGTTTGGGGCGTTTGCTCACACCAACTCAAATCGTTCTTTACCTAGAAATGGCTGCAAAGCCTTAGGAATATTGACGGTTCCATCTGCATTTTGGTGGTTTTCTAGAATCGCAACAATCATGCGTGGAATGGCCACTAATGTCCCATTTAGTGTTGCTACGGCCTTTGTGCCATCGCCATCTTTGTAACGGATATTTAGGCGGCGGGCCTGGAACTCTGTGCAGTTAGAAGTACTAGTGACTTCGCGATAAGCATCTTGAGTCGGAATCCAGGCTTCACAGTCAAATTTACGGTTAGCACTTGATCCAAGATCTCCTGATGCCACATCAATGACGCGATATGGAATCTCCATTGCATTAAGGAACTCTTTTTCCCATTGCAAAATACGTGCATGTTCTTCCTTAGCTTCATCTGGATGGCAGAAAGAGAACATTTCAACTTTATCAAACTGGTGGACACGAATAATTCCGCGCGTGTCTTTCCCATAGGTTCCAGCCTCACGGCGAAAACATGAGGAGTAGCCGGCATAGCGAATTGGAAGTTTATCTCCAGAAAGAATTTCATCCATATGCATTGCGGCTAGTGGAACTTCAGAGGTCCCTACTAAATACACATCATCTTTTTCAATTCTGTAAACATTCTCAGCTGCTTGTCCTAAAAATCCAGTGCCTTCCATTGCAGCCGGGTTAACAAGCACTGGTGGAATAACTGGAACGAATCCGGCTTTAACTGCCATAGAGATTGCATAGTTAACTAGAGCGAACTCTAGAAGTGCACCTGAACCTGTTAAATAGTAAGAACGAGAACCAGCAACTTTTGCACCGCGCTCTGTATCTATTGCACCTAGAAGTTTTCCTAGCTCAACGTGATCTTTTGGTTCAAAATCAAACTTGCGTGGTGTGCCAACATGTTCTAGAACTTTGAAATCTGCTTCTCCGCCAATTGGCGCATCTGGATCAAGGATATTTGAAAGTTGCATTACTAAAGCTTTGGTTTGCTCTTCTGCCTCTGCCCGCTTGCCATCAGCCTCTTTTACAGCAGTTGCTAACTCTTTAGCGTTTTCAAGCAGAGCGGTTTTCTCATCACCTTTAGCCGCGCCTACTGATTTAGATAAAACATTTTGTTCTGCGCGTAGTTTTTCAAATTTCTCGATTGCAACACGGCGAAGTTCATCAGATGTAATTATCTGATCAACAATTGATGCATCTTCACCGCGGCCCTTTTGAGATGCACGAACTGCATCTGGGTTCTCGCGAATGAATTTAATGTCAATCATCTGCCGACCTTTTCTCGTGGATATGAACCTAGGAAGCGAATATCCTCACAGATTGCTCGCAATGCTTCTACTGTCTCCTTAATTGGAGCATCGTTGACGTGGCCCTCGGCGTCAATAATGAAATGGTAATGGCCAAGTTCTAGACCTGTTGGACGTGACTGAATAAAAGTTAAATTCACGTCGCGCTTAGCGAACTCAGTCAAGATATCCAGTAATGCTCCCGCATGATCGATGCCAATAAAGACGGCTAGGGATGTGCGATCAAAGCCAGTTGCCTTAGGTGGTGTTGCTGGCTTTGAGACCAAAACAAAACGTGTGATAGCGCCAACGATGTCACCGATATTGTCTGCAATAACTGTTAGGCCGTAATGAGCTGCTGCAACTGGAGCTGCAATAGCTGCATCAAATTCTCCGCGGCCAATTGCTTCAGCTGCTGCTGCAGTTGATGCAGTTGCGATTAATTCTGCATCTGGATAATTCTTAGCAATATATGCACGACACTGGGCTTCTGCATGTGGGTGTGTAGCAATGCGGCGAATATCAACTGTGTCGCGCTTAGACATCAGCGCAAAAGAGACCGGCAAAGTAACTTCACCAACGATAGAAAGTGGAGTTCCTGTAGCTAATTCATCAAGAGTTCTTGCAACAACACCTTCAACAGAGTTCTCAATGGGAACTAATGCAAAGTGTGCTTTACCAACTCGCACCGCATCTAGAGCTGCCGTCACATTTGCATACGGGATGAGGGAATCATTTGAAGAAGTGATCTTTTTAAGAGCAGCTTCGGTGAATGTTCCTTTTGGACCTAAATACGCGTATGTGCTCACTGACTAATGATACCCGAGCACCTTGCGTGCATATGACGGGTTATTTGTAATGAGGACCTCAACACCATTTTCTAAGCAGAAGCGCATATCGTCGGCATCATCAACGGTCCAGACATATAAAGGCTTGATTGCATGGGTCATCTCTGGATTTGAGCGTAGATACTCCACGCTTGGACCAAGAATCGGCGCGGATGTAAACCGTTTCATCAAATAATTGAATTTATCTTCCAGAAGGGCCACGGTTTTTTGTTGTGGGTTGATCTTTCGAATATTTTCAATTGCTAGCCAAGAAAACGACATCAAGACAATATCTGTTTCTAACTCTTCTTGTTCTAGTAGTTCTAATACTTTCTTTTCCACCAAACTTCCTTGCGGAACTGGATGTTTAGTTTCAATCGCAAGTTCCATGTCATTATCTCGAGCAAGTTCTAACAATTCTTCGAGCAACATTGCTTGTGGGTAGTGTGCCTTAATTTGCGGATAGGTCATCTCTGCGATGCGACCTGCGTATCCAGCGGTGCGCTTCATATCAGCGTCATGCCATAACAACATTTGGTTATCTTTTGTCAGACGGACGTCGCACTCCATGCCATCAGCGCCTTGATCAACGGCGGCTTTATATGCATCCATGGTCATCTCTGGAAAATCTATAGAGGCTCCGCGGTGGGCATATATTTTCATGATTAAAGATTAACAGGGGTTAGGCTTATGCCCATGAGCGCTATTTACTTCCAGAGCAGTGCGCGCTCGGCTGACGGTCTACAGCGCAGTGGAAATGAAGACTCTGCTTTTGTTTCCGGTCGCCTGATTGCTGTTGCCGATGGAATGGGTGGACATGCTGGCGGTGAAGTTGCATCAAAGATTGCAATTAAAACTCTGCAAAAACTTTGCCCGATACTTACAAGTTCAGAGATTGATTCTGATTCCATAGAAGATCTGCTTCTTAACTCTCTTTTCACAATTGATTCACAGATTGGCGAATACGCCGAAGAGGCAATTGAAGTGCGCGGAATGGGAACAACCCTGACAGCGCTTTTAGTTGTTGATTCAAACATTGCGCTGCTACACGTGGGAGATTCTCGTTGCTATCGCCTGCGAGGTAACACGCTGGAACAACTGAGCAATGACCACACAGTTATTCAAGAACTTCTTGATCAAGGTGCTATTTCACAATCTGATGTTGCAGATCACCCACAACGCTCAGTTTTAACTCAAGCGCTCATGGGCCAGGGCACAGTTACTCCTGTTTTGCAGATCTATGAGGCAAAAGAGAAAGATCGGTATCTGCTGTGTAGTGACGGATTGTCTAGTGTTTTAACTGAAAAAGAGATTAAATCTTTATTAAAGAAATCTGATAGATCTGACGCTCTTAAAGCCCTCATTGATGCCACTTATATAAATGGTGCACCGGATAACGTCACTGTTATTGTTGCTGATATAACCGGCGAAGAAGTAATAACCAATGAAGTTTTAGGAGCGGCACAATGATTAATTCGCTCTTTGGTGATCGCTACAAGCTTGGCGAAATGATTGGCACCGGCGGTATGGCCGATGTCTATGTTGCCGAAGACACTCGCCTTGCTCGCCAAGTTGCAATAAAAGTATTGCGCAGTGACCTAGCGCGCGATCCTTCATTTGTTGCCCGCTTTAGAAAAGAAGCGCTAGCTGCTGCTGGTTTAAATCACCCTGGAATTGTTGCGGTCTATGACTCAGGTGAAGAGCCTGCGCCATACATAGTGATGGAGCTAGTTTCTGGACACACTTTGCGAGACCTGATTCATAAAGGTGAACAAATACCGCTTAAGCGCGCACTTGAAATCGGTGAAGGAATTTTGGCTGCTCTTGAGTATTCACATGAGCGCGGAATTGTTCATAGAGATATTAAACCTGCCAACATCATGATTACAGATCATGGCGATGTGAAGGTGATGGATTTTGGAATTGCGCGCGCACTTGCAGATCTTGGCGCAACACTAACTAGCACGTGGAATATTGTTGGAACAGCTCAATATCTCTCCCCTGAGCAAGCTCTGGGTGAAGTTGCAGATTTGCGTAGTGATATTTATTCAACTGGATGTTTACTCTATGAAGTATTAACTGGCAAGCCACCATTTACTGGTGACACACCTGTTTCAATCGCCTACCAACATGTCTCGGGAGTTCTTGTTGCGCCAAGCAAGATCCAACCTGAACTACCTGAAGGCGTTGATGTCATACTCTCTGTGGCACTTGCTAAGAAACCAGAGGATCGCTATCAATCAGCAGGGTTGATGCTTGATGATTTATTCAAAGTGGGAACTGGGCAAGCCTTAACTACAACTATTCCCAAAGTTAAAATCTCGCGCCGAAAAGTTTTAGTAGGGGTATTAAGTTCGGTTCTTGCAGTTACGGTTATTGCCGCTGGCTTATTTCTTACTCGCCCAGCTGCAGATAGTAATAACCTGCCTCAAATCCCTAATGTTGTGGGGTTGACTCAGGTTGATGCCGAATCCCTTTTAAAAGATTATGTTGTAACAATCCAACGTGCTCATGATGGACGCATTCCTAAAGATCGAGTTGCTAGCCAAATACCTCTTGCGACAACACGTGCACAAAAGGGCTCTGGAGTTGTTTTAACAATTTCAGATGGGCCAGGAGATGCGATTGTCCCGGCAGATTTAGTGGGGATGTCTCTTATTGATGCACGCGCAGCCCTAAGCGCCGTTGGTTTACTTGTCTCTCGCACAGAAGCAGTTCCATCTGATGAGGCACTTGGAACAGTTTTGAAAGTAACCCCTGAGCCTGGTTCAACTATTACTGCGGGTAGTGGAGTTGTATTACAAATTGCTAGTGGTCAGGTTGTTGTTCCAGCCCTGATCGGAGTAGATGCAATTCAAGCTAGAACTCTGCTTGTGCAAGCTGGCTTTTTAGTCAATGCAATTGATGCCTACGATGCAAACCAACCTCTTGGTGTTGTCATTAGACAAGCACCTGATGGTGGAACTACACAAACAATTGGTAAATCAGTAACCATTACGGTTAATAAGGCACCTTAAGAGCGGCTACCAATTACTGGGGATAAACCAACTGCTTTAGCTTTTGCATTCTTATCACCGCAAGCACTTAACCAGTTAGCTAACATTTGATGGCCGTGTTCGGTTAATACTGACTCTGGATGAAACTGCACACCTTCAATGGGTAATGTGCGATGGCGCATAGACATTACAATTCCAGATTCAGTTGAACCTGTTATTTCTAGCTCTGCACCAACCGTGTCACGCTCAACACATAGTGAGTGATAGCGAGTTGCGGTAAATGGTGATGGCAGATCTTCAAGTACGCCCTGTTGTTGATGGTGTACTAAGGAAGTTTTTCCATGCAGTAGTTCTGGTGCACGTGAGACTGTTGCTCCAAATGCAACACCAATTGCTTGATGGCCTAAACACACACCAAAAAGTGGAATTTTTTTCTCGGCGCAATACTTAATCATTTCAACACTCACGCCGGCCCTTTCAGGAACGCCAGGGCCCGGTGAGATAAGAACGCCGTCGTAATTAGCGGCATCTTCGGCCCGCACGGCATCATTTCGGACCACGGTGCACTCTGCGCCTAACTGCTGCAGGTATTGCACCAAGTTAAAGACAAAGGAGTCGTAGTTATCGACGACAAGGATCTTGGTGGCCATAGGAGCATTCTTGCTCATGGTGTATCTTTCGCGTATGCCTAAATCAAAGCTCCGTAAGAAAGTCGTGGAAGCGCGCGCCCATAAGCAGGAAGTTGTCGTTGAAACTCCTCATGGCCCGCTAGAGAGCCCTAAATGGTTAGCCCCAACAATGGTCTCTGCCTTCTTGATTGGCTTGTTCTGGATTGTGATCTTCTATGTCACTCAGACCCGATATCCGATCCCAGGCATCGGTGCATGGAACATGATTGTTGGCTTTAGTTTTATCGGTGTGGGCTTCTCTCTAGCCACTCGCTGGCGTTAATACCTTCTTAATTACACGCTTGTAATTCAATCCACATTGTGGGTAAAGGCTGTGGATAACTCCTTAACGTTTATTGAGCATGAACTGGGCTGCAATAACTCCGCCCACTAAACCACCCAGGTGGGCCTTCCAATCAACTCCCCCAAGAATAAAACCAATCGCAAAGTTAATTCCGATAATCACATAGATCGAACGCGTATCTGTGCCGATGCGCTTTCCCACCATTGCAATCGCTCCGAACAATCCAAAGACGGCACCCGATGCACCCACTGAATAAGAAGTGGGAGATGCAAAGTAGGCAGAGGTGAGAGAGCCTGTAAGGAGAGAAAAGAAAAAGATGACCAGCATCTTGTTCTTGCCAAATGCTTCTTCTATTGGATTGCCTAGAACCATCAATGCATACATGTTGAAACCAAGGTGTAGTAGACCGGCATGCACAAGTGAAACTGAGAATAACCGATACCACTCGTTGGTAGCTCTTAAATAATCAAGGTTGGGTAGAACTAAATGCATTTCAATTGTAGGAACGATCATCTGCAGCAGATATGCACCGCAAATAATTGCGATTAAAGAATAAGTGGCAGAGCGCTTAAGCAACGGTAACGCTGTTGATTGTTATTGGTGTTATTGGCTTATCTTGCGCGCCTGTCTTTGCTGTTGCAATTGCATCAACTACAGCCTGGCTGGCAGAATCCTTTACTTCACCAAAGATTGA
The DNA here is from genome assembly GCA_010024385.1 of Actinomycetota bacterium. Taxonomy (GTDB): domain Bacteria; phylum Actinomycetota; class Actinomycetes; order Nanopelagicales; family Nanopelagicaceae; genus Planktophila. The sequence goes on from RGHD01000026.1 coordinate 13,148, forward strand.
GTGCTTACGATTTAACCATGTAGTTGGTGCAACAGTAATAAAGAACTGTGAACCATTGGTTCCTGGGCCTGAGTTAGCCATTGCAAGAATGTAAGGGCGATCAAAAACAAGTTCGCCGTGGAATTCATCCGCGAAGCGATATCCCGGTCCGCCAGTTCCCTGACCGAGTGGATCTCCACCTTGAATCATGAAACCGTCGATAACGCGGTGAAAAATAGTTCCATCATAAAGATTGGCAGTTGTTTTCTTGCCAGTGCGTGGATCAGTCCACTCTTTTGCACCAGTTGCTAACTCAACAAAGTTTGCAACAGTCTTTGGTGCATGATTAGGAAATAACTCGATGACAATGTCACCAAGTGATGTGTGTAGGGTCGCTGTAGTAGTCATAACGTGGAGACCAGGGGAATCGAACCCCTAACCCCCGCCTTGCAAAGGCGGTGCTCTACCAATTGAGCTAGGTCCCCGTTTGAGAGCGGGGTGGGCCTAGATGGACTCGAACCATCGACCTCTTCCTTATCAGGGAAGCGCTCTAACCAGGCTGAGCTATAGGCCCGCAACAAAGATGAATCTCGATTGCAGAAGCGCAAGGTTACCTTGAACTTCCCTAACTCCCAAAATGGGGATTAGCTGCTTAACTCAGAGCCGAACCATACTAACTTTTGGAAGAAATCTCATCTTCGCTGTTCTTGGTCACCGAGACTAATGCCACGCCTTCATCAAGGTTCACAAGGCGCACACCCATTGAATCACGCCCAGTTTGGCGCACCTCGGCTGCTGGTGTGCGCATAACTGTGCCTGCAGAAGTTATCGCTAGGACTTCATCCTCATCGCGAAGCACAAGTGCGCTCACTAATGAGCCCCTAGAACTCTCATCGATCTTGGCAGCTTTGATTCCAATTCCACCACGGCCTTGTAAACGATATTCATCAAGTGGAGTCTTCTTGCCATAACCAGCATTAGTTGCTGTGAATACAAATGAGTTCGCAGCAAACCCTGAACTCACTCTAGCCATTGTTAGCAATGAATCTTGTGCACGAAACTTCATTCCAATAACACCACTTGTTGATCGACCCATTGGACGCAGTGATTCATCATCTGCTGTAAAGCGCAGTGACATTCCCTTTGTTGAAACAAGTAAGAGTTCATCACCGTTATTAACAAGTGATGCACCAACTACTTCATCTCCTGGCTTTAATGAGATTGCAATAAGACCGCCTGTGCGAGGTGAGTCAAATTCAATAAGAGGTGTTTTCTTAATTAAACCCTTTTTAGTCGCAAGAACTAAGAATGGAGACATTGTGTAATCCTTAAGTGAGAGCACTTCTGCGATTTTCTCATCTGGCTTAAATGCCATTAAGTTGGCAACATGTTGTCCGCGAGCATCACGACCAGCATCTGGAAGCTCGTGCACCTTTGCGCGATAGACACGTCCTTGGTTAGTAAAGAACAATAACCAGTCATGTGTGGATGCCACAAAGAAATGATCAACAACATCATCTTCCTTAAGGGCTGCGCCCTTAACACCGCGGCCACCACGACGCTGTGATCGATAAAGATCTGCCATTGTGCGCTTTGAATACCCACCACGAGTAATTGTTACAACCACGTCTTGATCTGGGATTAAATCCTCTGCACTAAAATCGCCTTCACTTGCAACAATCTGTGTGCGACGCTCATCCCCATACTTTGCAACTAAATCAGCGAGCTCTGTTTTAACGATATCGCGCTGCTTTTCAGGGCTAATCAAAATGGCATTGAGGATGACAATGTCAGCCATTAACGCGTCATATTCATCATTAATCTTCTGTCGCTCAAGGGCTGCAATACGACGTAGCTGCATGTCCAAAATAGCATTCGCTTGAATTTCATCTACATCTAGAAGTTTCATCAAACCTGTGCGAGCCTCTTCAGGTGTTGTGGAAGCACGGATTAATGCAATAACAGCATCCAAGGCATCAAGGGCTTTGAGGTAGCCCTGCAAAATATGTGCGCGCTTTTCTTTTTCAGCTAAGCGGAACTTAGTGCGGCGAACAATTACTTCAATCTGGTGTTCAATGTAGTAACGGATGAATTCATCAAGGCGCAATGTGCGTGGAACACCATCAACGAGTGCCAACATATTTGCACCGAATGTGTCTTGTAGTTGTGTTTGCTTATAAAGGTTGTTAAGAACTACTTTTGGAATAGCATTTGTCTGTAAAACAATTACTAGACGTTGACCCAAGCGCTCATTACCTTCATCACGAACATCGGCAATTCCCTTAATCTTTCCATCTTTAACGAGTTCAGCAATCTTAAGAGCTAAGTTATCTGGGTTTACTTGATATGGAAGTTCACTGATAACTAAACAGGTGCGCTTATTAAGCTCTTCTACTTGCACAACTGCACGCATAGTAATTGACCCGCGACCTGTGCGATAGGCATCTTCAATGCCACCGCGTCCAACAATTAATCCTTTGGTAGGAAAATCTGGGCCTTTAACAATAGTTAAGAACTTAGCCAGAAGTTCTTCTTGCTTCATATCTGGATTTTCTAGCGCAAAAATTATTGCTTCACCGATTTCACGAAGATTATGCGGTGGAATGTTCGTGGCCATACCAACTGCAATACCGGCGCTTCCATTAACTAGAAGGTTAGGTAGGCGAGAAGGCAAAACTGTTGGCTCTTGTGAGCGTCCGTCATAGTTAGGGACAAAATCAACGGTGTCTTCATCGATATCGCGCATCATCTCCATTGCTAATGAAGACAAACGGGCCTCGGTATAGCGCATTGCTGCAGCTGGATCATTTCCAGGAGAGCCGAAGTTTCCATTTCCATCAATAAGCAAATAACGCAAAGACCAGTGCTGGGCAAGGCGAACTACAGAGTCATAAATCGCAGTGTCACCGTGTGGGTGGTAATTACCCATGACGTCACCGACGATGCGAGAAGATTTGTAATAACCCTTATCTGGGCGATATCCCGCGTCATACATTGCATAAAGAACGCGACGATGAACTGGTTTTAACCCATCACGAATATCTGGCAGAGCGCGGCCAACAATAACTGACATGGCGTAGTCAAGATATGAGCGCGCCATTTCAACTTGAAGATCAACGGTTTCAATCTTGTCGAAAGATTCGAGGTTGTTTGGGTTCAATTCATCCATTAGATATCCAAGAACCTAACGTCTTTAGCATTGCGCTGAATAAACGCCCGACGCTTTTCAACATCTTCACCCATGAGAACTGAGAACAAATCATCAGCTGCTGCAGCATCATCTAACGTGACTCGCACAAGGACTCGGTGCTCTGGATCCATTGTTGTGTCCCAGAGTTCCTTGGCTGGCATTTCACCTAACCCTTTGAAGCGCTGAATTCCATCATCTTTAGGTAAACGCTTTCCTGCAGCTAAACCAAGTTCAATCATTCCATCGCGTTCGCGATCACTAAAAGCATATTCAACTGGCTCTTTCCCGCCCCACTTCAACTTATAGAGAGGTGGTTGAGCAAAGTAAACAAAGCCATTTTCAATAAGTGGGCGCATAAAGCGAAATAGCAAAGTTAAAAGCAACGTGCGAATGTGTTGACCATCAACATCGGCATCTGCCATTAAAATAATCTTGTGGTAGCGAAGTTTTTCGATATCGAAATCTTCATGCACGCCAGTACCTAACGCAGTGATTAACGCCTGTACTTCATTGTTTTGTAAAACACGATCAATGCGCGCTTTTTCAACATTCAAAATCTTTCCACGAATCGGTAGAACAGCTTGATTACGTGAATCGCGGCCACCTTTAGTTGAACCACCTGCTGAATCTCCCTCAACGATATAGAGCTCACACTTTGCAGGATCAGTCCATTGGCAATCAGCTAACTTTCCTGGCATTCCGCGGCCTTCTAGAAGGCCTTTGCGGTTACGACTTAAGTCACGGGCTTTGCGTGCTGCCACACGTGCTGCAGCTGCATCAATGCTCTTTCGAACAATCTCTTTTCCTTCTACCGGGTTTTGCTCAAACCATGTTGTGAGTTCTTCATTAACAACTTTTTGTGTGAATGTTTTTGCCAAAGTATTGCCTAGTTTGGTTTTTGTCTGGCCTTCAAATTGTGGATCAGCTAATTTCACAGAGACGATTGCAGTTAAACCCTCGCGCACATCATCACCTGTTAAGCGATCCTCCTTCTTGCGGATAAATCCTGCCTCTTCTCCAAACTTATTTACAACAGAAGTTAGCGCTGTTCGGAAGCCTTCTTCGTGAGCGCCACCTTCATGGGTATGAATCGTGTTTGCAAATGTGTAAACAGATTCACTAAACCCGGCGTTCCACTGCATTGATACTTCTAGTGCTATTTTGTTCTTTTTATCCTCTGAGGCAAAAGAGATAACTGATTTATGTGTTTCACCTCTAGTGGAGTTCAAGTGCTTAACAAAGTCCGAGATACCACCTTGGTATTGGTAGCGCACTGTTAATTGTTCACCGACTTCATCAACGTGGCCTGTGCGGGCATCTGTGAGAGTGAGAATTAAGCCTTTATTGAGAAAGGCCATTTCGCGAAAGCGTGTAGATAAAATCTCAAAAGAAAAATCCGTAGTTTCAAAGATTTCCTTTGATGGCCAGAAGCGCACGGTCGTTCCAGAAGATGTTGAAGCTTCACCTTTTTTAACCGGGGCTGTTGGAACACCAAGTTTGTAATCTTGATACCAAAAACTTCCATCGCGCTGCACTGTTACAGAAAGATCTGTGCTTAATGCGTTAACAACTGAGATACCAACACCGTGTAGTCCGCCGGAGACTGAATAACCACCATCACCAAACTTTCCGCCGGCGTGTAAAACAGTGAGAACAACTTCCAAAGCTGGTTTCTTTTCAACGGGGTGCATATCCACTGGGATTCCGCGGCCGTTGTCGATAACTTCAACCCCGCCATCAGCCATCAATGTCACATTGATCTCGGTGCAATAGCCAGCTAAGGCTTCATCTACTGAGTTATCTACAACTTCATAAACCAAGTGGTGCAGCCCGCGCTCACCGGTGGAACCGATATACATTCCGGGGCGCTTTCGCACTGCCTCCAGACCCTCCAGCACCGTGATGCTGGATGCGTCATAGGAGTTCTCAGCCACTGGGTCTCCTTCAAGGTCGAATCGTTCTTTTGCCCTCTGAGGGCTTCTGGGAGGGAAAATCCCTCCGGCACGCTCTTATCCTAGTGGGAAAATGGAAATTGAAATAGCCAAAATAAGCCTTAGGTGTGGGTATAGCCGAACTTTGAGCGTGCGGTTGAGGGTTCCTAGTGGGTCTGGGGCTTAACCGTAGGTATCTCGCGGTCCTCGGGCGTTACGAATTACCCGGACCCCTTTTTTCCAGCTGGGGGCTTGGGGGCCTATAAATCG
>RGHD01000027.1 GCA_010024385.1 Actinomycetota bacterium
CAATCTCAATCGCGCTTTCACTGGGAGTTAATAACGCACAGGCAACCGTCTGGGGAATTCTCGGACTGATGGTGGTTTTGGTTGCAGGTATTTTGCTACTGGCGAGAGTTAATGCCAAGCCGCAGGTAATTACAAACTAATTCAGAGGGGCATTTCCAACATCTGTGATGTGGAAATTAAGGTGGCTTCTTGACGCAGTTGGTCCACGCTGACCCTGATAGCGAGAGCCATACTTCTCACTGCCATATGGATGATCGGTCGGGGATGAGAGTTTGATTAAGCAGAGCTGCCCAATCTTCATTCCTGGGAAGAGTTTGACTGGCAGGTTGGCAACGTTAGAGAGCTCTAGTGTGATGTGGCCGCTAAAGCCTGGATCAATAAAACCTGCAGTTGAATGAGTTAGCAGACCTAGGCGACCAAGGGATGATTTACCTTCTAAACGTCCTGCGATGTCATCTGGCAAAGTAATCACTTCATAGGTGCTGGCTAAAACAAACTCACCTGGGTGCAGAATGAAAGCCTCATCGCCTTCGGCGATTACTTCACGGGTGAGCTCTGCTTGCTCTATCGATGGATCAATAACACTGTATTTATGGTTTTCAAATACTCGGAAATACTTATCAAGTCGAACATCAACTGATGAAGGCTGAATCATTGCCTCATGGAATGGTTCGCAGCCAACCCGGCCAGCTTTGATTTGGGCGAGAATGTCGCGATCACTGAGTAACACGCGCTGACCCTATCTTGGATTAGAGGAGCAACGGGGCATCGAAATACGCTCAATAGAGTTGCATAAGTTACTGGCGGGTAGCATTATTTGCACATGAGCCACTACATAGCCAATCTGCGAGATATTGAATTCTGCCTCTTTGACCTGCTGGAACGCGAGAAAGTCATGGGCACATCTTTATATGCAGATGTTGATCGCGACACTGCGATGGGTATGTTGGAGGAAGTAAAGCGTCTGTGTGAGAACGATCTTGCAGCATCTTTTGTTGAAGGTGATCGTGTTGGTGCAATTCTTAATAAAGAAACTGGAAATGTCACTCTTCCTGAGAGTTTTAAGAAATCTTATAAGGCATATATCGATGGCGAATGGTGGCGCGTTGATGCACCAGTTGAACTAGGTGGAATGAAGATTCCTCCTTCAGTGCGCTGGGCTATTGCTGAAATGGTTTTAGGTTCAAATCCTGCAATCCATATCTATGCCTCAGGTTATGCCTTCGCTCATGTTGCCTATGTTCTTGGCACAGATGAACAAAAGAAGATTGCAAAGCTGATGGTGGATAAGCACTGGGGTGCAACGATGCAGCTGACAGAACCAGATGCTGGTTCAGATGTTGGTGCAGGTCGCACGAAAGCTGTGGCACAACCAGATGGAACATGGCATATCACTGGAACAAAGCGCTACATCACATCAGGGGACGCGGACTTCTATGACAACGTAGTTCACTTTGTCCTTGCACGCCGCGAAGGCGGGGGACCTGGAACTAAAGGTCTTTCACTATTTTTAATTCCTAAATTTATGTTTGATTTTGAAACAGGTGAGCTTGGAAAGCGCAATGGTGTTTATGTCACCTCCCTTGAAGACAAGATGGGCCTTAATGTCTCTGCTACATGTGAAGTTAACTTAGGTGAGCATGAGCCTGCAGTTGGCTATCTTTTAGGTGAAGTGCATGAAGGTATTGCACAGATGTTTAAAGTTATTGAGTTTGCCCGCATGATGGTTGGAACTAAAGCAATTGCAACGCTTTCAACTGGATATCAACAAGCTCTGGCATATGCCAAAGAGCGCGTGCAGGGCGGGGATATGAAGGTAATGAATGACAAGGCTTCACCTCGTGTGACCATCATTAAGCACCCAGATGTGCGCCGTTCCCTAATGGTTCAAAAGTCCTACTCAGAAGGCATGCGCGCACTTGTTCTCTACACAGCCTCAATCCAAGATGAGATTGAACTTGCGATTAAAGCTGGCGATAAAGAGCGCACTGAAGATATGGAAAAACTCAACGATCTTTTGCTCCCAATCGTTAAGGGTTACGGCTCAGAGAAGTCATGGACTCTTCTTGGCACTGAATCACTACAAACATTTGGTGGTGCTGGATTTACTCGTGACTGGCCCATTGAACAATATGTCCGAGATGCCAAGATCGACACCTTGTATGAGGGCACAACTGCTATTCAAGGTCTGGATTTCTTCTTCCGCAAAATCGTTAAAGATGGTGGGAGAGCACTTGGACTGCTGGGCAAAGAGATTAAAGCTTTTGCTGATGCAGGCGGAACACATGCAGCAGAGAAAACCGCACTGCTTAAAGCACTCGATGATTTAAATGCAATTGTTGGGGTCCTTGTTGGCCATGCGATGGAATCACAAACAGATCCAGTCAAAATCTATAAAACTGGTCTAAACACATCTCGTTGTTTAATGGCAGTAGGAGACATCATCACTTCATGGCTACTACTGCGCCAAGCAGATATTGCTGTTGCAAAGCTGCCAACAGCAAGTGGTAAGGATAAAGATTTCTATACCGGCAAAATCGCTGCTGCGCAGTTCTTTGTTAAGAACTACTTGCCTCATATCACCGCAGATCGCAAGATCGTGGAAGCAACTGATGGCTCCATCATGGAACTACCGGAGAGCGCCTTTTAAACCGCTATCCTTACCGGATGTTCACGCGCTATAAAGGAGAGATCCTCACTTTACTGGGCGCAATCTTTTTCTCCTTTAACGGAGTTATTGCCAAGTTAGTTCTAACCTCTGGACTCTCATCTATGCGTTTAACGCAGGTGCGCTGCGGCGGAGCTTTTATTTTCTTAGGTCTCTATATTTTCCTTAGGCATCGCAGTTCATTAAAGGCAAAAAAAGAAGACCTGCCTCTACTTTTTGCTTACGGAATCATTGGTTTTCTACTCGTCCAGGCCCTGTATTTCGTGGCAATTGCGCGCCTTAACGTCTCTGTGGCCTTGATTCTTGAGTTCACAGCCCCTATCTGGATTGTGTTGTGGCTGCGCTTTGTTAAGCACAAAGTTGTTCCACCGCTGATGTGGATAGCGATCTTTTTAGCATTTAGTGGTCTAGTTCTTATTGCCCAGGTCTGGAAAGGCCAAACCTTAGATCCCATTGGCGTTGTTGCAGCTTTGCTAGATGGAATTGTCTTAGCTGCCTTTTTCTTACTGGGTGAAAAACTCACCGCTAAGCGCGATGTTGAATCACTCATGGTTTATGGATTTGGTTTTGCAACTGTGGGTTTAGCTATTGCAATGCCGCTCTGGTCATATCCCACAGAGATCTTTACTCAATCGATGAATCTGCAAGGACGCTTTGATGCTTTTAATTTACCTGGTTGGGTTTTAATCGCTTGGGTAATAATTATGGGAACAATCGTTCCTTATTTATTGGTCGTTAAAGGTTTGAAATTACTCTCTGCTTCAACTAGCAGTGTGATGGGAATGGCAGAGCCAGTGCTAGCTGGTGTCTTTGCTTGGATCTGGTTATCAGAGACTTGGAACTTTATTCAATTAGTCGGTGGAGTAACAGTAATAATTGGAATTATCTTGGCTGATAAAGCACGTTCAGCTGCGCATTAATTAAGAGCCAAAAGAACTATCTTCAGGAGCTGAAGCTTCGCGCTGTTGTGTCCAGTCTTGTCCACCACCAGGGTTTTGTGGCATGTCATAGAAGCGTGCATAGTGAAGCTGTGCAGAGACAGTAATTGTTCTGGTTGGTCCGTTACGGTGCTTAGCAACAATTAAATCTGCCTCACCTGTTCTATTTTGCTGGTCATACATATCATCGCGGTGAAGCAAGATAACTACGTCAGCATCTTGTTCGATAGAACCTGATTCACGAAGATCAGAGAGCATTGGCTTCTTATCTGAGCGCTGTTCAGGTGAACGGTTGAGCTGTGAGATGGCAATGACGGGGATATTGAGCTCTTTAGCCATTAACTTCAACTGACGAGAGAACTCAGAAACTTCTTGCTGACGGTTTTCAACCTTTTTACCTGATGACATCAGCTGCAAGTAGTCGATCACGATGAGTTTTAAATCATGGCGCTGCTTCAAGCGACGTGCTTTAGCACGGATCTCCATCATTGAAAGATTTGGTGAATCATCGATAAATAAAGGAGCCTCTGAGATCTCACCCATGCGACGGGCCAGACGTGACCACTCATCATCTGAGAGTGTGCCGGCGCGAATATTATTTAAACCAACGCGTGCTTCGGCAGAGAGCATACGCATGGTGATTTCTGATTTAGACATTTCAAGAGAGAAGATGACAGATGTTTGTCCTTCATGAATGGATGCATGACGAGCAATATCTAGACCTAGCGTTGATTTACCCATTGCAGGACGGGCAGCCAAGATAATCATGTTGCCTGGATGGAATCCATGTGTGAGTAAATCTAAATCTTTAAATCCACTCTTAACACCTTCAATACCAATACCTTTTGAGATAGCTTCAATCTCATCGAGTGCTTGTGGAAGAAGAGTTGAGAGTTGAACGTAATCCTCTGATGCACGGCGCTCTGTTACTGCATAGACCTCAGCCTGTGCTTGATCCACCATGTCATCGACTTCACCTTCTGAGGTGTAACCGAGTTGAACAATCTTTGTTCCAGCTTCAACCAAGCGGCGCATGATTGCATGTTCGCGAACAATCTTTGCGTAGTAACCAGCATTTGCTGCAGTTGGAACCGATGAGATAAGAGTGTGAAGATATGGAGCACCACCAGCACGTGCAATGTCACCGCGCTTTGTGAGCTCTGATGCAACTGTCACAGCATCTACAGGCTCACCGCGGCCATACAAATCAATAACTGCGTCATAAATTAACTCATGTGCTGGACGATAGAAATCGCGATCGCGGATAATCTCAATAACATCTGCAATAGCATCTTTTGATAAAAGCATTCCACCTAAAACAGATTGTTCTGCGATGAGATCTTGTGGTGGTGTGCGTTCAAAATCTGCACCAATAGAGGAGATGTTTGTATCTCGCGATGCGCGATTATTAGGAAGTTCTGCGATGCTCACGCGTGTAACCTCCCATGTGCCACTGACAAGTGAATTCCTTGTAGGCGTAACTTAGGCGGCGGACCTCTTGCGCGCGAGAAATCATGCGGGGCGGTGGGGATAAAGCTGTGGGTAAGTGGGTGGATAAGCGTGTTTTCCTGTGCACAAAGCGGTGGATGAAATGTGGGTAAGCGCCAAAGGTGAACCCCTCATTTGAAAAAGTGCAGGTCAGAGGCGCATTTTTTTGCAACGCTCTGTGCATAAAAGTATTTTTGTAAATCTTAAATTATGAGATTTAACAGCGGATGCGCTCGTTAGTTGGATCAAAGAGTGGCTCTGCGCAAATTACACCCGTGCGCCAGTTACCAAAGAACTCCACGTCAACACTTGTTCCAACACCTGTGTGCTCGATTGGTAGGTAGGCATAAGCGATCGCTTTTTTGATGGTGTAACCCTGGCCGCCGGATTTAATACGACCAACGATTGTGTTTCCGATACGGATAGGTTCTGATCCAAATGGCACACATGTGATGTCATCAAAGGTAATTGCAACTAATTTACGTGAAAGATTACTTTGCGCAGCAATGGCTGCTTGCCTGCCATGAAACTTTTCTTTTTTAAGTGATACAGCAAAGCCAAGACCTGCCTCATAAGGATTAGTTTCGGTGTTTATCTCACCTGCCCAAGCACGATAACCCTTTTCAAGTCTTAGGGATTCAATAGCTCTATAACCACAGGCTTTAATTCCCTGTGTTTGACCTGCTGCCATGATTTTTTCCCACAGCTCCAAACCTTGTTCAACTGCAACATAGAGCTCCCAACCCAGCTCACCAACATATGTCAGCCGTGTTGCGCGCACCTTAATATCACCCACGGTAATTTCCTGTGAACTCATAAAAGGAAATGCTGCATGGGAGAGATCTGCACTTGTTAACGTTTGTAGAATCGCTCTGGATTTTGGTCCCATGATTCCAAAGCAAGCAAGTTCTTTTGTAATGTTAGTGATCTCAACACCATCAAATGAATGTTCGCGGCGCATTTTCTCTAACCAACCAAAATCATGGACTGAAAAGGCAGTTCCAGTAACAATCATGAACTCATTATCTGCAGTTTGTGTGACGGTGTAGTCAGATTCAATACCGGCTTTTGAGTTAAGTGCTTGTGTGTATGTTGTTTTGCCAACACCTTTAACAACATTATTTGCACATACATAGTTGAGGAATTCACCTGCTCGCGCGCCACTTATGCGGGCTTTTGCAAAGCTGGATTCATCAAATAAACCGGCCCTTTCACGCGTTGCCTGGTGCTCTACTTGCACCGCACTTGACCAGTGATTTCCTAGCCAATCCTTTGGACGCAGTGCATCATCGCCGATATTGGTTGAATAAAAATTGACACGCTCCCATGAAGATTTTTCACCAAAGACCGCCCCATGTGCTTTGTGCCATTCATAGACAGGGGAGGTGAATTTAGGCCGTGCTGATTTGCGCTCTTCGTTTGGGTAGTGAATGTCGTAGTACTGCTCATAGTTTTCTGTAATGCGCTGCAGAGTGAAATCTGGGGATTCATAGGATGCACCGAAGCGTTTAATATCCATATGCCACAGATCCATCGTTGGCTCACCTGCAACAACCCACTCGGCCATCACTTTGCCGATTCCACCTGCTCCTGCAATACCGTGGGCACAAAAACCTGCAGCAACAAAGAAACCACCAACGGATGTTTCACCTAAACAGAACTCATTATCTGGTGTGAAGCCCTCTGGACCATTGATAAAGCTTTTGATTCCAACTTCTGCCATCTTAGGAACACGCTTTTGTGAAGCTTCAGCTATATCTGCAAAGCGATCCCAATCTTCAGCCAACAACGAGTTATTAAAGTTTGCAGGAATGTCATCAATATTGTTGTAGTCAGCAGACCACGCTTTTGATGTGCGCTCATATCCACCCATCAGCAGACCTGATACTTCTTGGCGGAAGTAGATCAAATTATCTGGATCACGAAGGGAAGGCAAAAATGGTGCATCTTGTGGCATAAAGTTCTCTGTTATTAAGTATTGGTGACTCATTGGAACAATTGGCACACGAACATTGACCATGCGTGCTATTTGCGGTGCATACATGCCACCGCAGTTAACAACTATTTCGCATTCAATCTCACCTTTATCGGTAACAACACTGCTGACTCGTCCATTGGTTGTTTTAATCTCAAGGACTCTGGTGTGTGTGAAGATCTGAACACCTTGTTTTCTTGCACCGGCTGCCAGCGCCATTGCCAGCTGTGAAGGATCGACTTGGCCATCTGAGGCCATATAACAAGCGCCAACAACACCTTCTAGGTCGATTAAAGGAAAGAGATCTTGGGCCTCTTTAGGAGAAATCTCTTTTAAATCTAAACCAAATGTTTTAGCCCAACCAATTTGTCTGCGGATCTCTTGCATGCGCTCAGGTGTGGAGGCCAACTTAATACTGCCGCACTCGCGCCAACTTGGGGGCGTGTCAGTCTGTTGTAGTTTTCTATAGAGATCAACGGAGTGCATATTCATTAGCGTCAGCGTTGGATCTGCGCGCAGTTGACCTACAAGACCTGCGCTATGGAATGTGGAGCCGCTGGTGAGTTCATTGCGATCGAGTAAAATGACATCTTTTTCGCCAAGCTCGGCTAAATGATAGGCAACCGAAGTTCCACCCACGCCACCACCAATAATGATGATTTTTGCTCTGGTTGGGAGTACTGACACGGCCACATATGAAATGTATCCTGAATGCGTGTCTGACGATAGTGCCCTTGAGCAAGAGTTCGGTGAACGTTTCAATAAAATCGCCCTGCTCAAAGCCCGCACTTCTATTAAAGAACTATCCGGGGGATTAACCAATAGAAACTTTCTTATAGAAACCCCAGAGAATAAATATGTGGCCCGAGTCTCTAGTAACTCCTCATCCTTACTCTCTATTAATCGCGAATCAGAATTTATAAACACCACTATTGCCGGCAAAGGCGGCGTGGGGGCCAAAGTGTTGGATTACATACCCGGTGAAGGTCTACTTCTTATCTCCTACATTAGTGGCAAAACTTATGGGGCCGATGATGTTGCAGCTAACTTGCCCCGTATTGCTAGAAGTTTGCGTAATCTGCACGCACTTGAGCCTTTTGATCATGAGTTCAATATGTTTAATACGCAGAGTAATTATTTAAAGATAGTAAAGGAGCAGGGCTTTAGAGTTCCAGATGGTTATGTGGATTTTGAACCTATGGTTGCCCAAATCAAAAAAGCTTTTGAGGTTCTCTTTGAGGGTTTAGTGCCTTGTAATAATGATTTATTGCCGGGCAATTTCATTGATGATGGCACAAAAATCTGGCTTATTGACTATGAATACTCAGGAAATAACGATGCCTGCTTTGAGATTGGCAACGTCTGGGCAGAGGCCTTTCAACCTATAGAGGCGCTAGAAGAGTTAGTCACCGCTTACTACGGCGCACACCGCCCCGACAAAGTTGCACGTGCTTGGCTATGGGCGCTGATGGCAAAGTATGGATGGACTCTGTGGGCATCGATTCAAGATTCAGTAAGTGAGATTGAATTTGATTTTTGGGAGTGGGGAATGTCTAAATATGATTTAGCAAGAAGTGAATTCACAAGTGAGTACTTCAAAAAAGCTTTAGTGGCAGTTACAACGAAATAAAAAAGCCCGCCGCATAAGCGACGGGCCTTTTACTCATTAGTTTTATTCTGAGATTACGGAGACTGTAATCTTTGCAACGATATTGTGGCCAAGTGCGACCTTCACATCGTGGTTTCCAACCTTCTTGATATGCCCGGCAGTCTTAATTGAGTGACGGTCGATATCTAGACCAACGGCTGCCTTGATTGCACTAGCAACATCTTTATCTGTTACTGAACCAAAGAGAGCGCCCTTTGCGCCAACCTTTGCTTTGGCAACAATATTTGCTGACTCAAGTTTGGCTTTGATCTCTTTAGCATGGTCGATATCGCGCACTTCGCGAGCAGAACGCGCACGGCGAATGCTCTGAATCTGCTTTTCTCCACCAAGTGACCATGCAATTGCATTTCCGCGTGGCAACAAGTAGTTGCGTGCGAAGCCATCTTTAACAGTTACAACATCTCCTGGCGAACCAACGCCTGCAACTTCACGAGTAAGAATGAGTTTCATAGTCAGTTCCCCTTATCGCGCTGTTGATGTGTAAGGAAGTAGTGCTACTTCACGGCTGTTCTTTACCGCAGTTGCGATTGAACGCTGGTGCTGTGTGCAGGCACCTGTAACGCGGCGAGCGCGGATTTTGCCGCGATCTGAGATGTATTTGCGAAGGGTGGCAATATCTTTGTAGTCGATATAGGTGACCTTCTGCTGGCAGAAGCTGCATGGCTTCTTCTTAAATTTCTTATTAAGGGCAGCGGCTTTTGCGCCCTTATTCTTCGGTTCACGAAGAGTCTTGTTATTTCTTGCTCCCATTGTGGTGCTCCTTTTCGGGCCCTAGTCCAGTTGCTTTTTAAAGCTTGGTACTAGGAATGGATGGATAGGTTGGTTTAGAACGGTGGCTCGTCGGTTGTTGAGGATGCTCCCCAACCTCCGCCGCTTGGCGTAGAAGAAGCTGCTGCCCAAGGATCATCGTTAAATGAATCAGCTGCAGCAGGTGCAGAGAATCCGCCACTTGTTCCGCCAGCGCGTTGGGTCTTAGTGACCTTTGCAGTTGCGTTACGTAGTGATGGTCCGACTTCATCAACTTCTACCTCAAAGACAGTGCGCTTTTCGCCTTCTTTAGTTTCATAAGAACGTTGCTTTAAGCGACCAGAGAGAATGACACGCATTCCTTTTGTCAGTGACTCTGCAACATTTTCAGCTGCTTGACGCCAAATCTGACACTGAAGGAAAAGGCTCTCGCCATCTTTCCATTCATTAGTTTGCTTATCTAAATAGCGTGGGGTTGAAGCTACACGAAACTTTGCAACCGCTGCACCCGAGGGGGTAAAGCGAAGCTCTGGATCATCGACAAGGTTGCCAATCATCGTAATTGTTGTATCTCCTGCTGCCATAACTATTTCCTCATCTCTACTCGTGGAGTCCGTGCTTAATTAATTATTCTGGGCGAATTACTTTGGTGCGCAGAATTGCTTCATTCAAATTGAGTTGGCGATCCAACTCTTTGATTGCAGCTGGTTCGCAGTTCATATCGATGACTGCATAAATACCTTCGCCTTTTTTCGCAATTTCAAAAGACATACGACGACGGCCCCACAAGTCGAGCTTGTTGACGATTCCACCGCTGTCTTTAATGATTTTGAGATATGTTTCTAGGCTTGGTGTGACTGTGCGTTCTTCAAGTTCTGGATCAAGAATGACCATAAGTTCATAGTGACGCATGCGTTAACCCGACCTCCTCTGGACTAAGACGGCCACGGTATTTCCGTGACAGGAGGGTTAATACTTTCCTCAAACCAACCTAGGGGGCCGGTTCGGGGAGGTTAAGGGTAAGGCTTAGAACCCTCAAAGAGTAAATCGAACAGGGATCCCTGTGTATTTCGGGTCTCAAGAGCCCGCTTTATGAGGACCCAGGCCAGATAGATGGTGGCGCCAATGCGGATTAGCGTGATGGTGGCATAGCCACCCTGCTGCAAACCAAATTTTGCTCCAGTGAAAAGCGCTAAGTGCTGCCAGATAGCAAGGTGATAGAGCGTTTCTGCACTCTGCCAGATCCAAAAAGCATGCAGATCTTTTTTATTAGTAAGTGCAATTACTGCCAGCGGTGTTAACCACAATACATACTGCGGTGAATAGACCTTGCTAGCAACCATCACGATTGCTAAAACTATAAAAGCCACAGATGCCAAAGTAGGTGTGTTCTTTAATTCAAAGAGAAATACTACAAAAGAAGTTAATCCTATGAGTAATAATAAGATTGTTAAGTAGTTCAAGTTAGCAAGGCCCAAACCTAGATGATTAAAAGCTAACCAAAGAGAACCCCAATCGGCTTCTCGCTCTACATTAAGTTTATAAAAGCGCCACCATCCAGTTGGAGTAGTTAGAGCAAAGGGAAGGTTAATTGCCAACCACAGCGCAGCTGTTGTCAAGGCATACTTAACTAATTCCCTGATTTGATTTGAACGCCAGAGAATAAAGAGAATGGGAAGAAGTAAAAAGACTGGTAAGAACTTAGTTGAAATTGAGATCGCTAGTGCAAGTGAGCTATACAAATAAGCTTTTCTATCAAACCAATAAATTGCCAGCATCATGGTGGTAATTGCCCAGAGGTCCCAGTTGATATAGAGGGAAGCAATCATGGCTGGTGCAAGGGGAAGTAGATATGTGAACTCTGGTTTTATTCGATAAACGATAAACACAACTCCAATAAAGAGCAGGGCTAATAGAAATGCATTGAAGTTAAAGTAAGAGATAGGTGAATGGGCAACAAAAGAGGTTGCATACATAACTAATCCAGTAAGTACTGGATATTCAACCGAGTTAGTATCACTTGCATAAGGCCACTTGTTATCAGCCATTGCTC
Source organism: Actinomycetota bacterium (assembly GCA_010024385.1). GTDB lineage: Bacteria > Actinomycetota > Actinomycetes > Nanopelagicales > Nanopelagicaceae > Planktophila. The sequence goes on from RGHD01000027.1 coordinate 11,539, forward strand.
GCTCACCAAAAAGAGAAGGCAGATCGCTATAACAAGCGTGAATGTATTGATCTGGCGTGGCCCAGTTAGTGCTCTGGCAGGGTGAAAACTTAAGAAACGAGAGCAGGGCGGCAAAGATTGCTAGTGCAAGTAATGCCCGCGTGCGCATGACCATTACGGTTTAGGTTTTTGCTTTCCACCAGAAGTCATAACAACTGGATCAAGTCCACCGATATTTGAAGGGGCTGGGAAATCCATTACTGGTTCACCTTTGAGTGCGCCCTTCATAAACGCTGTCCAAATTCTGGCTGGGAACGTTCCACCTGTTACAGAGGTTAATCCACCAATTCCATTAAGTGATTCAGATGCGCTGTCTCGGAATAAGGCAACGGAGGCTGCTAACTGCGGTGTGTAGGCACTAAACCATGCAGATGCGTTGGACTGGGAAGTTCCAGTCTTACCTGCAGCTGGGCGACCAAGAGCTAAGGCTGCTGCACCTGTTCCACCAGTAATTGTTCCTTTGAGAGCATAAGTTAAATCAGCCATTACCTCTTTACTAAATACTTCTTGTGTCTCTTGCTTTCCTTCATACAAAACACCCTTGTTAGAACCAATAACCTGGGAGACTAAGTATGGCTTTGATTTAATTCCTTGAGCCGCAAAAGTTGCATATGCATTTGCAACATCAATCACACGCGGACTTGCAACACCTAGAACAACAGAAGGTGTTGGAATCATTGCAACTGATTCTGGAATACCTGCGCGACGTGCAACATCAACAACTGCTGCTGGTCCCACTTTGATTCCAAGAGGGACAAACACTGTGTTGACTGAGTGCTTGGTTGCATAGAGCAGATCTATTTGACCCCAACCTTCATCGCCGTAGTTAGAAACAATGTATGGCTTTCCTAAATCATCAAATGTTTGTGGTGAATCACCGTTCCACATTGAGGTTAAAGGAATGCCTTGTTCAAGTGCTGCAACGATTGCAAAAGGTTTAAAGGTTGAACCAGCTAGTGCAATAGATTGTGTTGCATCACTGAGTTGGCGCTGTAAGTAGTCTCGGCCACCGTAAAGTGCCACGATTTCACCTGTTCCAGGCCTAATTGCTACTAAACCAATACGTAAGTTCTCTGGTGCGTTAGATGGATAAAACTTGTTAACTGCATCAACGGCAGATTGTTGCGCTCTTTGATCAAGCGTTGTCTTGATGACAAGACCACCAACTAGAAGTTGCTCTTGGCTAAAACCTAACTTAGCTAACTCTTTAGTAACTGCTTCAATGATGTGACCCTTAGGACCACTTAACTGCCCTGAGGTTGAACGTGGTGCAATGGTTGGGAACTTCATCTTCGCTGCGGCTTCTTCATCCAACCAGCCAGCCTCAATCATTCCTTCTTTAACATAATCAAAGCGCGCTTGTAAACGCTCAAGATTTCCCTCTTTAAAAGCTGGGTCATACAAGCCTGGCGAGCGCAGAATAGATGCAATGATTGCAGCTTGTGAATTTGTTAGTTGATCTACATTGCGGTTGAAATACTGCTGGGAAGCAGTCATCACACCGTAAGAGCCACGCCCAAAGTAAATAGTGTTTAAGTAACTTTCAAAGATTTGATCTTTGGAGAGCTGGTTTTCTAGCTTGATAGAAATAACTAACTCTTTTATCTTTCTTTGAATTGTTCTGCTTGGTGTTAAAAAGGCGGTCTTTGCATACTGCTGAGTGATCGTTGACCCACCTTGCAGTGAACCACCCCTTAAGTTGTTTACAACTGCGCGCAAAATTCCAGTGACAGAGAAGGCGCGATTGGAATAGAAATTTCTATCCTCGGCCGCAAGTACTGCATGGCGCACATTAAGTGGAATTTTTGCCAGTGGAACAATCTGTCGGTTCTGAGTTCCAACGCGCCCGATTTCTTCGCCATTGGAATATTGAATAATCGTTGACTGTGAATTCACATATGCGTTGGGGTCTGGAATATCTACAGTGAAGTAAGCAAGGGCGAAAAGCACTGATCCTGCAATGAAGCCAAAGCCGCCTAAAAAGACAGCTGATCTGATCAGTAACTTACGCATTTCTTAAGGCTACCGTGTGGCGTAATCCTCGTCCTCCAAGGTGCGTACCTTGCGGGGTGCCTTGCGTTCGTATCCATCACCCAAAATGAATGAGGCACATAGGTGATTCCAAGAACAACCTCTACACACCTCAACAAGATAGACGCGAAACTCTCCGAACTCGCTTTCCATCTCGATTAACTCTTTTTCATTCTTAATGCGACCTGAGTACTGACCCAACTGTTCACCGAATGTGTAGCGAAGTTCAACAAGTTCATTCTTCTTACATACCGGGCAGTTACGGTTCACTTTCTCGCCATGCCACTTGGCTGCCCGCATTAAGTAGGGGTCAGCGTCGCACGCATCAACAACACCACGAAAGAGGGCCAGTAAAGTGGCGCGCTTATCGAGTGAATAGTCGATGAATGAGCGTTTAGATTTCATTGGGGTAAAGAATAAACCTAATTAAGCCAGTACGCTCTTCATTATGAGTTTCCTCGGTTTACTCAGACACCCCAGGTTCTCCCGCTTGCTTGCAATCCGCTGGACAGGGCAAGCAACCGATGGCATCTTTCAAAGCGCTTTGGCTTCTTTTGTTCTTTTTTCTCCTGAGCGCCAAGCAAATGCATTAAATGCAGCCCTTGGTTTTGCAGTTGTCTTATTGCCCTATTCAATCGTTGGGCCATTTGTTGGAACAATTTTGGATCGTGTTTCACGCCAGCGCGCATTATTTTTTGCAAATCTTGCTCGTAGTGCAAACTTATTACTCGTTGCACTATTTGTTTTTAGTGGAACAACTGGTGTTGCCTTAACTGCCGTTGTTCTCATTGCATTTGGTATCAACCGCTTAATCCTTGCAGCACTCTCTGCCGGATTACCACTACTCATTGATTCAAAATCCCTCATCACTGCAAATGCAACCGCTGTTACCGGTGGCTCTGTTTTAGTTGTGGTTGGCGGTGGTATTGGTGTGGGAGTGCGCGCAATTACTGATTCATTAGCTATTGCCAATCATGCTGATGCGCTCTTAATTCTCATTGCTAGCGGTGGTTATTTCACCGCTGCCCTTTTAACTAGCCGGTTAAATAAGACTGAAATCGGCCCACTAGAGCATGAAAAGAAACAAGCAAGTTTTATGCAAGGCATTACTGAGATGCGCGAAGGTTTCCAATTCCTGCGCATTCACTCTGATGCTGCCCGTGGAATCTTGGCAACTGCTGTGCACCGCGGGGGATTAACAGCATTGACTCTTACAGCTCTATTGCTTGAGCGAAATTCTTTTAATGATCCTAACTTTCCTGAGCAAGGCCTGAAAGGATTTGGTTTCGCCCTTTCCTTTGCTGGAATTGGCGTCTTTCTTGGCGCATTTCTAGCACCCTACGGTGTTTCAAAAGTTGGCCGCCATCGCTGGATTCGTCTTGCAATGCTTACAAGTGCTGCATGCCCGCTAATTCTGGCAGCAACACAAACTCAGGTCACATTAATCCTCACAGCCTTTTTAGCTTCATTCTGCGGTCAAAACTTAAAAGTCACCAATGACGCACTTGTTCAATCCAAAATTGATGACTACTACCGTGGCCGTGTATTTGCCGTCTATGACGTTGTTGTAAATGGTGCGATTGTCTCTGGTGGATTAATAGCAGCGCTCTTGCTTCCAACTTCTGGTTTGGGTGCAACTGTTCCACTTTGTGTGAGTGCGGCTTACTTGTTAGTGGGAGTGCGCTTACTTCGCGCTTCTGTCTTTCCACCAGTTAAGTAGAGCCTCGGTGGCTTTTTCCTCACCGATTTGTCCTTGCTCAAGACGTAGCTCCATAAGAAAATCCATCGCTGCACCAACATCACGTGATGGTTTTAAGTTCAATAACTTCATTACTTGCTCGCCATCTAGATCCGGGCGGATCTTTGACAACTCTTCCTGTTCCATTAAAACTGCGATGCGTGCTTCTAATGAGTCATAGACACTTGCAAGGTGCGCAGCCTTAGTTTTATTACGAGTGGTGCAATCAGCGCGAGTGAGAACATGCAAATGAGTCAGTAAATCACCGGCATCTCGGACATATCTGCGCACGGCAGAATCAGTCCATTCTCCATCTCCGTAGCCATGAAAGCGCAGGTGCAAGGTAGTTAATAGCTCAACAGCTTCAACTGTCTCACTATCAAAGCGAAGTTCAGATAAACGCTTTTTTGCAAGGCGGGCACCCACTACTTCATGGTGATGAAATGAAACTCCGCCACCTTCTATAAAGGCACGAGTCTTTGGTTTTCCAATGTCATGGAGCAGTGCGGCAAGGCGAATAACAAGGTTGGGACCACCAAGGCGGTCCTCATGTTCAATCGCTTGTTCTAGAACTGTAATGGAATGCTCATAGACATCCTTATGGTGGTGATGCTCATCGACTTCCAGGCGCAGCTTAGGAATCTCTGGTAGAACTAAATCAGCTAAACCAGTATCAACTAATAATGTAATTCCTTTGCGGGGATTATTCGACATGAGAATCTTTGTGAATTCATCACGAATGCGCTCTGCTGAAATTATTGAAATACGATGTGCTAACTCCTTAATCGATGCCAATACTGTAGGTTCGATTTCAAAATCTAATTGAGAAGCAAAACGCGCAGCACGCATCATACGAAGTGGATCATCATTAAATGAATCGTTGGGTAAAGCTGGTGTGCGCAGAGTTTTTTCTGCTAAATCTTTCAAACCATTAAATGGATCAATAAACTCAGGCTTATCAGTAGTTAACTCCAACGCCATTGAATTAACTGTGAAATCACGACGTGATAAATCACCGTTGATATCTTTGCCATATTCAACTGATGGTTTGCGTGAATCAATATCGTAATGTTCACTGCGATAGGTAGTTACTTCAACAGTTGTGTCACCACGTTTACCCGCAACGGTTCCAAATGCAATACCGGTATCCCAAACATTTTCTGCCCATTCATTTAAAATCTTTTTTGTTTCTTGTGGCAGCGCATTTGTTGTGAAATCTAAATCATTTCCCAATCTTCCTAAAAGCGCATCGCGAACAGGTCCGCCAACCAATGCCAAAGTAAAGCCTTTGGCTTTAAAGGATTGCGCTAGAGAACTTGCCAGCGGGGCTCGTTCAATCAGTGAGCGAATGGCTAACTCGCCCGCGGCTCCTAATGCGTTACTCACAATAAGTAAGGTTAGAGCAGTACCCTTGCTCCATGATCCCGGCACCTGGTGCGGGCAGCGAAGGTACGAAGAAGAAGCGGAAGCGCAAGCGCCCCGCTAACCGCGGCCCCCAAACAAAGAGTTCTTCCAGCCCTGAAAAAACTCCTCACCCAAAAAACAAACGCCCTTACGCCAAGCGTGTGGATGAAATCAGCGCTGGCGGATTAGTTATCGATTCAACTGGCACACAAGGCTTATTAATCGGTCGAATCGATCATAAGGATTCGACTGGAAAGCGCATTTTGTGGTCTTTACCAAAAGGTCACATAGAAGAAGGTGAAACTCCAGAACAAGCTGCAATCCGTGAGGTGGCAGAAGAAACTGGAATTACATCTTCCATCACTAAATCTTTGGGTGTTATTGATTTTTGGTTTATGGCTGGCGGCAAACGCATTCACAAAACTGTGCACCACTTTATATTTGCTGAAGTAAGCGGAGAATTAACTCCACAAGTTAGTGAAGTAGATGAAGTTTCTTGGTTCCCATTAGCTGAAATCGTGGATCGCTTAGCCTATCCAGATGAAAAGAAGCTCATCGCTAGAAGTGGCGAGTTGGGCGCATGAGAAAACTTATAGGTTCACTACTTACTGCATTCTTCTTGCTTGCACCGCTATCACCTGTCCAAGCAGATTCAACAATAGTTCGAATTGTTAGCCCGGCTCATCAGACCTTTACTGGTGAATTTAGAAATGATGATTTGGCACAAGAGTTAACACCATCAGGAAGATTGGGCCAATTGGTTTATGTCTCGGCCTCACGTTCGAAAATCTGGGTTATTGATCCAGCATTAATCGATGAAGTTATTGCGATGACTGGTGAATACAAGTTAGCAACTGATGCCCAGCCTCTTGGTTCCAAAATCGCCTCTGATTGGCTAACTCAGTTACAGAAAGTATCTAGAGCAAATGAAGTAGTAGCACTTGCTTATGGAAATCCTGATGTTGCTCTTGCTACTTCTTTAGCTCCAAGTGAATTAAAGATGTATTACGCATTCGGCAAATCACAGTTACAGGTTGCTTTGGGACGTATCGTGCGCAGTGAGCCTGATGGTGGCTGGAGCACGGGTAAATCAAAGCTCAGCCCGGTGTTAAAAAAGAACTACAGCGATAGCCGTAAGGCCCTGACCCGTTTATCGCGCGCTGTTGAGGATCCAGAATTGATGTTGATGAGAGCACGATTAAGTCGTCTTTTATCACCATCTTTAGATAAAGATTCGCGCGACTATTTCTCATATAGTGCAAAGGCTGCGGTAGATGCCCAAGTTCGAAAGTTGCGGATTAATCCAGGCAAATATCAAGTCACAACTGACTCTGCAAAATTGCCAGTAACAATAATTAATGAGTTCGATGTTGATGTCATGGTCAATGTTGAAATGACGCCAATGAATACAAGAGTGGTCGTGGAGAACTTTGCCGGCGTTGTTGTGCCGGCCAACTCTAAAAGACAGTTAGAGCTCACCTTGGATGTAATAGCCCCGGGGGAAACCACAATTTTTGCCCAAATCACCGATGCTACGAGTGTGGATGTCGTACCGGCATCTATCCTTCAGATTAATTCAACTGTTATTGATAAACGTGTGACATGGTTTACCACGGGAGCAGCCATCCTGCTCCTACTTGCAGCCGTTGCTCAAAGTGTCCGCCGAGTTAGAAAGGGGCGCAAAGATGAAATCTAATGAACTCTTCCGTGCCTCAGGAATCATGGCACTTGGCACAATCATTTCTCGCATT
>RGHD01000028.1 GCA_010024385.1 Actinomycetota bacterium
GAATAGATTGAGTCAACAGGAATGCGACCGATCTCTGCGCCAGCCTGCTTGTTTTGTACAGCAGTTACATATCCACGACCGCGCTCAACTGTAAGTTCAATCTCAAGATTTCCCTTGCCGTTAAGTGTTGCAATGTGAAGCTCAGGATTATGAACCTCTACGCCTGCTGGAACTGCAATATCTGCACCAGTAACTACACCGGCACCTGACTTGCGGATGTAAACAACAGCTGGCTCATCGTTATCTGATGAAAGCACCAAGTTCTTGATGTTCAAAACGATATCGGTGAGATCTTCCTTTACGCCTTCGAGTGTTGTGAACTCGTGTAGCGCACCTGCAACGCGGATGCTTGTAACTGCTGCACCTGGAATAGATGAAAGCAATGTACGACGCATGCTGTTGCCAAGTGTGTAACCAAAGCCTGGCTCTAGTGGCTCAATGATGAACCGTGAGCGATGCTCAGAAACTACTTCTTCGCTGAGAGTTGGACGTTGTGCAATTAGCACTGCTGCTCCTCTTCATTCGGGGAAATCCACTATTTGATTTCCGCTCTTCCCCTGATCCTTCAATCAAGGGTCTTACTAAGTACTGCCCGCATGCCCCGAAGGGCGTTAAAAATTACTTGGAATAAAGTTCAACGATTAGCTGCTCTTGAACCTGTGTGTCGATGACTGCACGAGCAGGAACTGAGTGAATGATGATTCGCATCTGTGAACCAACAACCTCCATCCATGCTGGAACTGCCTTCTCGCCAAGCTCTGCGCTAGCAACGATGAATGGTGTTAGATCCAATGACTTTGGAAGAACATCGATGATGTCCATTGCAGAGACACGGAATGAAGGAATGTTTACCTTCTTACCATTTACCAAGAAGTGACCGTGACGAACTAGCTGACGTGCCATGTCGCGGCTCTTTGCAAAGCCTGCACGGAACACAACGTTGTCGAGACGTGTCTCAAGAATGACAAGAAGGTTTTCACCAGTCTTACCCTGCTTGCGGTTAGCCTCTTCGTAGTAACCACGGAACTGCTTTTCTAGAACACCATAAATACGTGCGCACTTTTGCTTTTCGCGCATCTGCAATAGGTACTCAGATTCCTTTGAACGTCCACGACCATGCTGTCCTGGTGGATATGGACGTGATTCGATTGGACACTTTGGTCCATCGCACTTTGCGCCCTTAAGGAAGAGCTTTACTTTTTCGCGACGGCAACGCTTGCAGTCTGCTCCGGTATAACGAGCCATTTATTCTCTTCCTTCCTTAAACTCGACGTGGTTTGCATGGACGGCAACCATTGTGTGGAGCAGGTGTTACATCAGAGATGGCACCAACTTCCAAACCAGCTGCTTGCAATGAACGGATTGCAGTTTCGCGTCCGGAACCAGGTCCCTTAACGAAGACATCTACCTTCTTTAAGCCATGCTCCTGTGCGCGACGAGCTGCAGCTTCTGCTGCAAGCTGTGCTGCGAAAGGAGTTGACTTACGTGAGCCCTTATAACCAACCTGGCCAGATGATGACCAAGAGATAACAGCGCCTGTTGGATCGGTAATTGAAATGATTGTGTTGTTGAAAGTGCTCTTAATGAACGCTTTACCAACAGCAACATTCTTCTTTTCCTTCTTACGAATTTTAACTTTGCCCTTAGTTGCTGGGGCAGTCTTAGTTTTAGCTGCGGCCATTACTTAGTCACCTTCTTCTTACCTGCAATTGCCTTACGAGGACCCTTACGTGTGCGCGCATTTGTATGTGTGCGCTGACCACGAACAGGAAGTCCTTTACGGTGACGAATGCCTTGGTAGCTCTGGATTTCAACCTTGCGACGAATGTCGCCAGAAATTTCACGACGAAGATCACCTTCGATTTTGAAGTTTGCTTCGATGTATTCGCGCAGCTTTGCTAGATCTGCTTCTTGCAGGTCCTTCACACGAATGTCTGGGCTAATCCCAGTTGCTGCTAATGTTTTTTGAGAACGGGTAAGACCCATTCCAAAAATATAAGTGAGTGCGACTTCCAAGCGCTTTTCGCGCGGGAGATCCACACCGACAAGACGTGCCATGTATCTACCTATCTATATCTGGAGGTCCTCCGCAATACTGTTCTCTGGCCTACCAGTCCAAAGGTCTTTTAGTTTCCTAAAAGTCGTATCACGAGTTTGTTCGTGCTTATTTATCCTTGACGCTGCTTGTGACGAAGGTTTTCACAAATGACCATGACGCGACCCTTGCGGCGAATGACTTTGCACTTATCGCAAATCTTCTTAACGCTTGGATTGACCTTCATGTCGTTGTGCTCCTTCGTTACTTGTAACGATAAATAATTCGACCTTTTGTAAGGTCATACGGACTCATTTCCACGATCACACGATCGGCAGGAAGAATGCGAATGTAGTTCTTTCGCATCTTGCCGCTTATGTGAGCAAGGACCTTATGTCCATTTGTTAGCTCCACGCGAAACATTGCATTAGGTAAAGCTTCAGCAACAGTGCCTTCCATTTCGATAGCACCATCTTTACCAGCCAAGCTATAACCACATTTCTGTTTTGAGCGTGAAACAAGCGAAGTCGTAGTTTAGAGGGCGGGCTCAGATAAGGGAAATCGGCCCAAATGAATTACATGGGTGTAACTCAGGCCACATCTACTCTTTTTTCACGCTGAAAAGCGAGCTACCCAAAAGCACCGCGAGGCCAATAAAGACCGCCCCTGCCCCAGAAGCCGCCGCTGCAATACCGGCTGCTGCCGGCACTAAAAACTGTCCTATTCGATTTCCCATCAATCGGGCAGAGACGGCTAATGCTCGTTCTTCACTTTGAGTCTTTTGAGAAACTAATGACATCGTTAAAGGTTGTCCAATTCCAAGTGAGAAGCCTGCAACAAAAACAATTAAACCAAGTGTGAGTGGGGTGCGTGCAAAAGCCATTGCAGCACATGAAACAACTGAGATCACTGTGCTCCACCATAGCAGCTGGAAGGTTGTAAATCGCTCACTTAGTCTTCCAAGAAAAAACCTTGAAAGCATCGTTGTTGCTGCACGAATTGCAAGAATGGCACCTACTGCATAAGGCGAGAAGTTATTTTCGGTACCAAATAGTGGTAAGAAAACAACCAAAACATCGGCAGCTGATGAGATTGCAAGAGAGATATAAATTGCTGCAAGGATTCCTGGACGCCTAATTAAGTTAAAGGCAGTCCGATATGTTCCTTCAGAGTTTTGCCCTGCAACAACTGATGGTCGCTCATTTCTCCATTTTATGACTGGGAAGAGTGCAAAGATTGTTAACACAACTCCAAGTAAGAAGGCGTTAGATGTTGATTTGGGAAGATTTCCATTTGATCCTGCAACAACTGCTGCAATTATCGGGCCAAGCATGTGTCCAACTGATGCACTGAAAGTATAGAATCCAAAGTATCTTTCATAGCTCTGACGTGGTGCACGAAGTGCAACCATGGACTGCCCACCCACCATGCACGCTAAGTGTGCAGTGCCAGCACAAGCTGCAGCAATTGAAAGCCAGAGAATTGAATTAGTAACCATAAGTCCTGCAGAAGTTACCAACATTGCTAACGTTCCAAAGATAATGAATTTAGCTTCACCCATTCGCCCAACCCACTTACCAAATTGAAGTGCGAGCAAAACTGGGAAAAGAGCATAAACCGATGCAATCAAACCAATTTGTGCTGCATTGGCATCAAGCTCTAGCGCTCGATAAGTAATCATCGGGCGCAAGACATAGATAGTTGCTTGGGTGAGGGTGGATGAAATAAGTAAAGGCTTAGCCCAGGGCAAGAGCTTGTCTGAACTCATTTACTTTTTAACTGCGAATTTTTTCTTAAAGTTCCAAACCAATGGCCCAATAATCACGAGCAATAAAATGCCGTAGATGATCTTTGGGAATCCACCCGCAATCAAGATGTGCCAATCCCCTTGGCTAATCTGTAGCGCACGCTTGAATTGCAGTTCAGCTAACGGTCCAAGGATTACACCAATAATCAAAGGTGTGACTGGCACACCAAATCTGCGGAACAAATATCCAATAAATCCCACTGCCAATGCCACTTGTAAATCAAAGGTGGAGTTATTTAGGGCATAAGCACCCAATAAGGCAAAGGTAGTAATTCCTGCATATAAATAATGTGTTGGGATTTTAAGCAACAACACCCAGAATCTAATTAAAGGCAGGTTAAGTACTAAAAGCAAAGCATTACCGATAAATAATGAGGCGATTAATCCCCAAACAATTTCCGGACTAGTCTGGAAAAGCATCGGTCCTGGTTGAATATTAAAAGATTGGAAAGCTACTAAAACCACGGCTGCAGTTGCAGAAGTTGGTAAGCCTAGCGCCAGCATTGGAACTAAGACGCCTGCAGCATTTGCATTATTTGCAGCCTCTGGTCCAGCAACGCCTTCAATTGCACCTTTACCAAACTCATCTTTATTTTTAGACAAAGCCTTTTCAACACCATAACTTAAAAATGTTGGCACTTCTGAACCACCCGCTGGTATAACTCCGAGTGGAAAACCAATTGCAGTTCCACGTAGCCATGGTTTCCATGAGCGACGGAAATCTTCCCGTGTCATCCAGGCTTTGCCTTTCATCTCAAGGACTTCAGTGCGCACTAATGTGTGACGGCTTGCAAGATATAACGCTTCACCTAATGCAAAAATTGCCACAATAACCGTAACTGTTTCAATTCCATCAATGGCATTCATATTGCCAAAAGTTAATCGCAGTGCACCTGATTGAAGATCAGCACCGATGAGTCCGATAACCAATCCCACTGCAAGTGCCACTAAACCACGAATTCTTGATGAACCCAGTAGAGTGCCAACTGTTGCAAAGGCCAAAATAATCAGCGATAAATAACCTGCTGGCTGAATAGTCAATGCAACATCGGCCATCCAAGGAGCGCCAAAAGCCAATAACAATGTGGCTATTGTTCCAGCTACGAATGAACCAATAGCAGCAGTTGCTAGTGCAGCACCGGCACGGCCAGCTTTGGCCATTTTGTTGCCTTCAAGGGCAGTAATCACCGAGCCACTCTCACCTGGGGTATTTAGCAAAATAGATGTAGTTGATCCGCCATACATTGCACCATAGAAAATTGCGGCAAACATTATTAATGCAGAAGTTGGATTAACCGTTAAACAAACAGGAAGTAGTAATCCAATTGCTAGAGCAGGCCCAATTCCAGGTAATACTCCAACGAGTGTTCCAAGGAATGTTCCGAGGAGTCCAAACATTAAATTCGTAGGTGTGAAGGCGGTTTGGAAACCATCCATCAACATCGCAAAGCTATTACCCATTTTTAAACACTCCTTCAAAGAAGCCTGAAGGTAGATTGATGTTAAGGCCTTTTGTAAATGAGAAATAGACGACTAATGCAAAAGCCAGACTAATGCCTAAATCTTTGAGGTATCTTCTTGAGCCGAATCCATATGAGACTCCAAAGAAACAGACTGTGGCTGCAATTACATAACCAGCAATCTCGAGCAAAATCACATGGAGAGCAATAGCGGCGGCAATAATTGCCATTGTCTTAAAGTTTGCACCGACGAATGGATCTCCTGGTTCATCGCCTTCGGGTGTACCGAGGCGGCCACGCAAAACATCTAGAATTAAAATGAAGCCGACTAATGAAGTGAAGGCGGCAACCATGTATGGAAAAGTTTGAGGGCTAACAATTGATGAACCCTGCGGGACATCCATCCGTGATGTATCCCAAGCTACAAATATCCCAAGCAGGAAGAGAGAGCCGGCAAATACCAGCTCCCCCTTACCCTGCTTAGAGATCTTTAGAATCAATTAGATTCCAAGGCCCTTCATAACTGCATTGATTTCTGGGATGTGCTTTTCAAGGAATGACTTGAAAGCAGTTCCCACTACGAACTCGTTGTCCCATTTGTTCTTTGTAAGCTCAGCTTTCCATGCTGGTGAAACGTGCATGATGTCAATTACCTTAACGAAGTTGAGGTAATCAGCCTTTGAAAGATCAGCTGGGGCCATGATTCCACGCCAGTTTCCGTATACAAGGTCATAACCTTGTGAAACAAATGTCTTAGCTTTAATGCCAGAGATTGGCTTGGCTGATGAAACTCCAAGATAACGCATTTTTCCTGATGCAACATATGGTGCGAAGTCAAGTGCACCGGAGATACCCACCTGTGTTGCATTGCTTAGAAGTGAAGTAATAACTTCAGGTCCGCCTGAGTAAACAACGTAGTTCAACTTAGTTGGATCTACGCCAGCCTTTTGAGCAAGAAGACCAATAGTTTGGTGATCTACTCCACCTTTGTTACCACCTGCGATAGCAACCACATTTGGTTTTGCAACAAGGTCATCCATCAATTGCTTCAATGTGCGGTACTTAGAAGATGCTGGAACAACAATTCCTTCATATTCGCGCAAAATCTTTGCAATTGGTGTTGAAGCTAGAAGATTAAGTGTTGACTTGTTTGAATAAAGTCCACCAGTCATTGCAATACCAGTAACCATTGCAGCTTCCGGCTTGCCCTTGATTTCTTGGAATGCGCCAAGACCAACTGCTCCACCAGCACCTGGCTTATAAACAGATGTAGTCGAAGTCAACAATCCTTCTGCTTTTAGAGAGTTTGTGATTGCATCTGCTGTAAGTGAATATCCGCCTGGGTTAGCAGGGATTGTCCAGTCAATAGCCTTGAGTGGCTTGACATCTGCATACCACCATTTGTTTTGACCTTTATATGAACCTGTTGGAACAACCATACAAGTTAGATCTGATCCATCAACTCCACGACCTGGAGCTTTTTTGCCTGTTGATGCCTGAGTACAGTCATCACCGATTGTTGCTTTAATGGCCGGCTTAACTGCAGCATTTGCTGGAATCGCTGTTCCTGCTAGAACAGCAACTGCAGTTGCCGCAACAGCGAAACGAATAAAAGTATTCTTTCTCATCGATGATGATCTCCATGATTTCTACCTCCGAGGGTGAAGGTTGGGTAGAAAGTAGTATGTCTTCAAGCCAATGTTAAGCATTTGCGTGTAACAAAACGATTAATTATTTACACCAGCAGGCTTGATATCTCAATACCTAGGCGTCTTAGGTCACTCTGACCGCCATCAATGGCTGTGAGCACAAAAGGCTTGCCATCAGGGCAGATCACATAAGAATGTTCAAAGTGTGCACCTCTTGATGAATCAATTGAGACCACTGTCCAATTATCTTTCAATACTTTAGTTCGAGCTGATCCGCGGGTAATCATTGGTTCAATTGCAAGGGCTAACCCTGCAACTATCTCTGGTCCTTGCCCAGCGCGACCAAAATTTAATACGTGTGGTTCCTGGTGCATTTCAGTACCAATTCCGTGACCACCATATTCCTGCAAAATTCCATATTTACCTTGTGAATTTACATATTGCTCAATCGCATAACCAATATCAGAGAGCTTTGCTCCTTGTTTTCCTGCGCCAATCCCCCGCCACATAGATTCTTCACACACATCCATCAACTTCTGATCATCTGGATTTACAGAACCAACACCAATTGAAATCGCTGCATCTCCATGCCAGCCTTCAATAATTGCTCCGCAATCAATAGAAACAACATCACCATCTTGAATTATTCTTGAACCTGGAATACCGTGAACAATCTCTTCATTAATCGAAACACAAATTGTGGCTGGGAAACCGTGGTAACCCAAAAAGTTTGATGTGCCGCCAGCGCGTTTAATATTTGCGGCAGCAATTGCATCTAGCGCATCTGTTGTCATGCCTGGCTTAATTGATTCACGTAGGAGTTCTAGAGTTTGCCCTACAAGTAATCCAGCACGACGCATGAGCTTTAACTGCTCAATGTTTTTGATCTGAATTGCCACGTTCACTAGTTTATTCTGAAACGCGACTTAGCGCCGAAATAGCGTGTGCTGTTATGTCTTCAACGCTTCCGAGTGCACCAACAGTTATTAGTAAGCCTTCATTGCGATAAAAGGAAATGATCGGTGCAGTTTGTTCTTGATAAACCTCAAGACGACGTGCAATAACTTCAGCCTTATCATCCTCGCGCTGGTAAACAACTCCCCCGCATTGTGGACATTTATCAACACCAACTGATGGCTGTCCGCACTCTTTGCATGTGCGACGTGAAGATAATCTGGCAACTATCTCTTCATTAGCTAATGAAAACTCTAGAACTGCATCTAGCGGTGTCTTTTTCTCAGCCAAAATTGCCCGCAAGACTTCAGCTTGTGCAACATTTCGAGGGAATCCATCTAGTAAAAATCCGTTAGCAACATCATCATGAGTGAGACGATCTTTAACCATTTCATTTGTTACAGAATCTGGTACTAACTCACCATTGTCCATAAAGCCTTTAGCTTGAAGACCAAGTGGTGTTCCTGCCTTTAAATTGGCCCGGAAAATGTCACCAGTAGAAATATGTGGAATTGAATAATGCGCTGCAAGGAATTGTGCTTGTGTTCCTTTTCCAGCGCCTGGTGGACCAACCAGGACAAGGCGCATTACTTAAGGAATCCCTCATATGACCGCTGCTGTAACTGTGACTCGATCTGCTTTGCAGTATCAAGACCAACACCCACAACGATCAAGATTGCAGTTCCACCAAATGGGAAATTTTGTGTTGCACCAAAGAGCACAAGTGCACCGATAGGAATAACGGCAACGAGTGCCAGATACAAAGAACCTGGGGCTGTAATGCGTGAGAGAACATATTGGAGATATTCAGAAGTTGGGCGACCTGCACGAATACCAGGGATAAATCCGCCGTACTTCTTCATGTTTTCGGCAACCTCATCTGGGTTAAATGTGATCGCAACATAGAAATATGTAAAGAAAATAATAAGTGCTGCATATGCCCCAACATAGATTGGGTGATCACCCTTAACAAAGTTTCGGCTTACCCATACTGCCCATGCTGCCTGGCTATTTGTGAAGTTCACAATGAGCGAGGGAATGTAGAGAAGTGATGAAGCGAAAATTACTGGGATAACCCCAGCCTGGTTAACCTTGATTGGAATGTATGTGCTTGTTCCACCGTATGCCTGGCGGCCAACCATGCGCTTGGCATATTGGACTGGAATTCGCCGCTGAGCTTGCTCAACAAATACAACGGCTGCAACAACTAGAACACCAACAGCTAGAACGAAGATGAAAGCAAACAAGCCCTTTTGCAATTTAATAGACCAAAGCTGGCTTGGGAATGAGGCAGCAATTGATGTGAAGATCAAGATTGACATACCGTTACCAACACCGCGATCAGTGATTAATTCACCCAACCACATGATTACAGATGTTCCTGCAGTCATAACGAAGATCATGGTGACAATACGTTGCCATGAAGTATCAGGAATGATTGGTAGATCGCAACCTGCTAGTAAACGCCCTGGTGTTCGAGCAACTGCGATCAAACCTGTTGACTGCAAGATTGCAAGACCAATTGTTAAATAACGTGTGTACTGAGTCAGCTTTGCAGTTCCAGATTGTCCTTCTTGCTTGAGTGCTTCAAAGCGAGGAATAACAACAGTTAAAAGCTGAATGATAATTGAGCTAGTGATGTAAGGCATGATGCCAAGTGCGAATACAGAAAGCTGAATCAGCGCACCACCACTAAATAAGTTAATTAGACCAAAGAGTCCACCTGATTGAACAGTCTTCAAACATTCTTGAACGTTTGTATATGAAACACCTGGTGTTGGGACAACTGAACCAAAACGGAATAGCGCCATAATGGAAAGAGTGAAGAAGATCTTCTTACGCAGATCTGGTGTCCTGAAGGCCATAGCAAATGCTGAAAGCATTGATCTTCTCCTCTTCCTTTTTAATCTTTAGTCGTGCTTATTAATTAAAGAACGTTTGTCTTTCCACCAGCAGCAGTGATCTTGTCGACAGCCGATGATGAAAATGCATGTGCGGTCACAGTCACTTTGACATCGATTTCGCCATTGCCGAGAACCTTAACTGGAAGGCTGTCGCGAACTGCGCCTTTAGCGATCAAGTCTGCAACTGTTACGTCTCCACCCTTAGGAAAAAGCGCGTTAATAGTTGAAACATTGACTGCCTGGTATTCGATGCGAGCTGGGTTCTTGAAACCACGTAGCTTTGGCAAACGCATTACGAGAGGCAGCTGACCACCTTCGAAACCTGCGCGAACTGTGTTACGAGCACGAGTTCCCTTGCCACCACGACCGGCCGTCTTACCCTTTGATGCTTCACCGCGACCCTTACGAATCTTAGCTTTCTTAGCACCAGGGGCTGGACGTAGATGATGAAGTTTTAGCGTCATCTTTATTCAACCTCCTCAACTGTAATCATGTGACGAACAGCGTGAACCATTCCCCGAATTTCTGGACGATCTTCTTTAACAACAACATCATTGATGCGCTTGAGGCCCAATGAACGAAGTGTGTCGCGAAGCTCTGGCTTATTGCCAACCTTCGAACGAATCTGAGTAACTTTTAAGCGAGGCATTATGCACCTACCGTTGTCTGTAGTGCGCGGATAATTGCTGCAGGTGCAACATCTTCTAGTGGACGACCACGACGCACAGCAATTTGTGCTGGGCTTTCAAGCATCTTCAATGCAGCAACGGTTGCGTGAACCATATTGATTGCATTGTTAGATCCAAGAGACTTGGTCAATACATCTGTGATACCTGCGCACTCAAGTACTGCACGCACTGGACCACCTGCGATAACTCCGGTACCTGGGCTTGCTGGACGAAGTAGAACTACACCAGCAGCTGTTTCACCTTGTACTGGGTGAGGAACAGTTCCTTGAACGCGTGGAACAGTGAAGAAAGATTTCTTTGCTTCTTCTACTGCCTTAGCAATTGCTGCTGGAACTTCCTTAGACTTTCCGTAACCAATACCGACCTGACCATTGCCGTCACCGACAACAACTAGAGCAGTAAATGAGAAACGACGTCCACCCTTAACAACTTTGGACACGCGGTTGATGAACACAACGCGCTCCATGAATGGGTTCTTTTCTTTTTCGCGATCATCGCGGCGTTCACGGCGTTCACCGCGACCCTTGCCTGAATTACCACGCTCGTTGCCTGCTGTTGCAGGAGCTTGAGTAGTTGTCTCAGCCATTAGAACTCCAATCCATTCTCGCGCGCACCTTCAGCAACTGCTGCAATGCGACCGTGATACTTATTACCAGCACGGTCAAAGACGACAGTTGAAACGCCAGCATCTTTTGCACGTGATGCGATTAACGCACCAATAGCCTTTGCCTTTGCACTCTTGTCGGCCTTATCAGTACGGAAATTTGCTTCCATTGTTGAAGCGTAAGCAATTGTCTTACCTAGCTCATCGTTAATAACCTGCACGAACAAGTGACGTGATGATCGTGAAACGACTAAGCGTGGACGTTGTGCTGTTCCAGAAACCTTCTTGCGAACACGGAAAGCACGACGGGCACGGGCATTTGTAGCCGAACCTTTGCGGACCTTTACACCAATAGCCATTATTTCTTACCCGTCTTTCCTTGCTTGCGGCGAACGACATCATCGCTCAGACGTAAGCCCTTACCCTTATAAGGATCAGCCTTACGAAGCTTCTTAACCTTGGCAGCAACTTCGCCAACCAACTGCTTATCAATTCCAGAGATATGGAACCTAGTTGGTGACTCAACCTTGAAGGTGATTCCTTCAGGTGCTGGGAATTCGATGTTGTGGCTGTAACCAAGTTGGAACTCTAGGTTCTTACCCTTTTCAGCAACGCGGTAACCAACACCAACGATATCGATTGTAAGTGTGTAACCTTTTGTCACGCCTTCAACCATGTTCGCAACAAGTGTGCGAGAGAGGCCGTGAAGAGAACGTGTTGCACGCTCTTCGTTAGGACGTGCAACTGTGATTACACCTTCTGCATGTGAAACTTGAATTGGCTCAGCAACGTTGAGTGTAAGTGAACCCTTTGGTCCCTTAACTGCAACGTTCTGTCCAGCGATTGTTACTTCAACGCCGTTTGGGACGGTGATAGGCATCTGACCAATACGTGACATTTATCGATCACCATACATAGGCGAGAACTTCTCCGCCTACGCCCTGCTTATTGGCTTGCTTATCAGTTAGCAATCCAGATGAAGTTGAAATAATTGCAACGCCAAGTCCACCAAGTACTTTTGGTAGAGCTGTTGACTTTGCGTAAACGCGAAGTCCTGGCTTGCTGACTCGACGCAAACCTGCGATTGAACGCTCACGGTTTGCACCAAACTTAAGTTCTAGAATGAGGTTTTTACCCACTCCATTTTCTGCATCTTCAATGCGATATGAAGCGATGTAACCCTCAGATTGAAGGATCGCTGCAATTCTCGCCTTTACCGATGATGACGGCATTGAAACCGAATCATGGTAGGCAGAGTTCGCATTGCGCAGACGAGTCAACATGTCTGCGATCGGATCTGTCATTGTCATACGTGGCCTCGTGGCCTTTCTCGAACTGGTTTCCTTGAGGGACCTATTTCGTTGTAGTTATTGGATAGAACGGATTACCAAGATGCCTTGGTGATGCCAGGAAGTTCACCACGGTGCGCCATTTCACGGAAGCACACGCGACAAATTCCAAACTTTTGGTAGACAGCGTGTGGACGACCACAACGCTGGCAACGGGTGTAGCCGCGAACCTTGAACTTTGGCTTGCGAGCTGCTTTAACTTTTAGTGATGTCTTTGCCATCTCTTATGCCTCCTTGAATGGAAAGCCGAGCGCCTTAAGTAGTGCGCGACCTTCTTCATCGTTCTTAGCTGTAGTAACAATGGTGATATCCATACCGCGTGGACGATCGATCTTGTCCTGTTCGATTTCTGGGAATACAACCTGCTCCGTTAGACCGAATGTGTAGTTTCCTTTTCCATCAAACTGCTTTGGTGATAGACCACGGAAGTCACGGATACGTGGAAGTGCGATTGAAAGCAAGCGATCTGCAAACTCCCACATACGATCTCCGCGTATTGTTACGTGTGCACCGATTGGCTGATTTTCACGAAGCTTGAATTGCGCAATTGATTTACGTGACTTAGTAACCTGTGGCTTTTGTCCAGTAATAGTTGCTAGGTCGCGGATTGCACCTTCAATAAGCTTAGAATCGCGAGCTGCATCGCCCACACCCATGTTAACCACAATCTTGGTCAGGTTTGGAATCTGCATCACGTTCTTTAATCCGAATTCGGCTTTAAGTGCTGGAGCGATTTCGCTCTTGTACTTAGCCTTAAGACGTACGTCTAACGCTGTTGACATTAGATGTCCTTTCCGGTGCGACGTGAAACGCGAACATTCTTGCCTTCGTCATCCTTGCGAACGCCAAGACGAGTTGCCTTGCCATCGCCATCAGTGACCATGACATTTGAAATATGAATTGATGCTTCAACGGTGATGATTCCGCCAACTTTGACGCCGCGATCTCCAGTTGTTTCTTTGGTGTGACGCTTTTGGCGGTTAACACCTTCAACAAGGATGCGGTTTCCATCGACAGATAGAACTTTTCCAGTTACGCCACGATCTTTTCCGGCGATAACCAAAACAGTGTCATCTTTTTTAATCTTGGCCATGTTTATAACACCTCCGGTGCAAGCGAGATGATCTTCATGTACTTCTTATCGCGAAGTTCGCGTGCAACCGGTCCGAAGATACGGGTTCCACGTGGTTCGCCATCAGCCTTCAAGATCACTGCGGCATTTTCATCAAACTTGATGTAAGAACCGTCTGGACGACGACGCTCTTTTACAGTACGAACGATGACAGCCTTAACGACTTCACCCTTCTTCACTTGTCCGCCAGGAATTGCATCCTTAACAGAACAGACGATGATGTCTCCGATACCGGCATAACGGCGCTTGGATCCACCGAGCACGCGAATACAGAGAAGCTCTCTAGCTCCTGTGTTATCCGCAACGCGTAGGCGCGATTCTTGTTGAATCATTAGTTATCCACCTTCACCCTTACTTTGCCTTCTCGAGAATCTCGACCAAACGCCAGCGCTTTGTTGCTGAGAGTGGACGAGTTTCCATGATGAGTACACGATCGCCTATGCCGGCAGTGTTCTGCTCGTCATGTGCTTTTAACTTGCTAGAGCGAGACATAACCTTAGAGTACATACCGTGCTTAACACGATTTGATACCTCAACAGTAATGGTCTTATCCATCTTGTCGCTCACAACAATTCCTTCACGGACCTTACGGTCGCTGCGCTCTGCCGGTGATGTAGTCATTACGCAGCTCCTCCGATTCCTAGTTCGCGTTCACGAATGATTGTGTAAACACGTGCGATCTCTTTGCGCACTGCGCTTAAGCGACCGTGGCTTTCAAGTTGACCAGTAGCTGCTTGGAATCGAAGGTTAAATAGTTCTTCCTTCAACTCGCGCACTTTGCCTGTTAACTCTTCAGCTGACAATTGGCGTAGCTCTTCATTAGTTGTAATAGCCACTTATGCCTCCTCACGCTTTACTACTCGACACTTCATTGGAAGCTTGTGCATCGCAAGACGCATTGCTTCATTTGCAATTGCTTCTGTAACACCAGAGATTTCAAACATAACGCGCCCTGGCTTTACGTTTGCAATCCACCATTCAGGTGAACCTTTACCAGAACCCATACGAGTTTCTGCTGGCTTCTTGGTTAGTGGACGATCTGGATAAATATTGATCCAAACCTTTCCACCACGCTTGATGTAACGAGTCATTGCGATACGTGCAGATTCAATCTGACGGTTTGTTACGTAAGCAGGCTCTAGAGCTTGCAAACCAAAATCGCCGAATGCAACTGCTGTTCCGCCCTTTGCTGCTCCGCTGCGGGATGGGTGGTGCTGCTTACGGTGCTTAACACGACGTGGAATTAACATTAGTTCCCAGCTCCTTCCACAGTTGGTGCAGTGTGAGAAACAGTTACTTCACCGCGAGGAGCACGAGGATTGCGTGGTCCGCGACGCTCTGGCTTTGGTGCTCGTGCTTCTGCAAGAGCAGTTGCTGCACGTTCTGCACGTGAACCAATAATTTCGCCCTTATAAATCCATACCTTTACACCCAAGCGACCGAAAGTTGTATGTGCCTCATAGAAGCCATAATCAATATCGGCACGAAGTGTGTGCAATGGAACGCGACCTTCGCGATAGAACTCAGAGCGTGACATTTCTGCCCCACCTAGACGACCACCACACTGAACACGAATGCCCTGTGCGCCAGACTTCATTGCAGTCTGCATTGACTTCTTCATTGCGCGACGGAAAGAAACACGTGCAGCAAGCTGCTCGGCAATTCCCTGTGCAACAAGTTGTGCGTCGATTTCTGGGTTTTTAACTTCAAGAATATTGAGCTGAACTTGCTTGCCAGTTAGCTTCTCTAAACGCTGACGCAGGATGTCTGCTTCTTGACCACGGCGGCCAATAACAATTCCTGGACGAGCAGTGTGTAGATCGATACGGACGCGATCGCGTGTGCGCTCGATTTCAATTCGAGATACACCAGCGCGCTCCATACCTTTCTGCATCAAGCGACGGATTTCGACATCTTCCTTGACGTAATCCTTGTACAACTTGTCTGCATACCAACGTGACTTGAATTCAGTTGTAATGCCGAGACGGAAGCCGTGTGGGTTTACTTTTTGACCCATTACTTGGTCGCTCCCTTCTTGTTCATAGTCTTGCTAGCGGTTTTTACATCGCTAACTGCAACTGAAATATGTGATGAACGCTTCAAGATACGGAAACCGCGACCTTGTGCACGTGGGCGAAAACGCTTCATTGTGCGACCCTCATCAACGAGAGCTTCAACAACCCAAAGTTCTGAAGCATCACGAATAGCTGGGTTTTGCGCTTTTGCATTAGCAACTGCAGAGTTAAGAAGAGTGAACACATCAGAGCCAGCTGATTGTGGAGCAAACTTCAAAACTGAGAGAGCTTCATCTGCGCGCATTCCACGGACCAAGTCGACAACGCGACGAGCTTTCTGTGGTGTGTGGCGAATGTCGCGCAAAATTGCGCGAGCAATCAAAGGATTATTTGTTGTATTAGGCACGTGTTGCTCTCCGATCCTCGCCCTTAACGTGACCGCGGAATGTACGAGTTGGTGAGAATTCACCAAGCTTGTGTCCGACCATCGCGTCAGTAATGAAAACAGGAATGTGCTTGCGTCCGTCATGGACTGCAATTGTGTGACCGATCATTGAAGGAACGATCATTGAGCGGCGTGACCAGGTCTTGATCACGTTCTTTGTATTGGCATCGTTTTGAGCATCTACCTTCTTTTGTAGATGTCCATCAACGAATGGACCCTTCTTGAGACTTCTTGGCATGAGGGCTCCTACCTACCGCTTCTTATTCGACTTGCGACGACGGATGATCATTGAATCTGATGCTTTCTTCTTACGAGTGCGACCTTCAGGCTTACCCCATGGAGTCACTGGGTGACGTCCACCAGAAGTCTTACCTTCACCACCACCGTGTGGGTGATCTACTGGGTTCATAACAACACCACGAACTGATGGGCGCTTGCCCTTCCAGCGCATACGGCCTGCTTTTCCGTAGTTAATGTTTCCTTGTTCTGCGTTTCCAACTTCACCAACAGTTGCGCGGCAACGAACATCAACGTTACGAATTTCACCAGAAGGCATACGGAGCTGTGCAGTTGCACCTTCTTTAGCAACAAGCTGAACTGATGCACCAGCTGAACGAGCAATCTTTGCTCCTCCACCTGGACGAAGTTCAATTGCATGAACTGTTGTACCTACTGGAATATTGCGAAGTGGCAGGTTATTTCCTGGCTTGATATCTGCCTTTGGACCGTTTTCAACGGTTGCACCCTGCTCTAATTTATTAGGAGCGATGATGTAGCGCTTTTCTCCATCTGCATAGTGCAATAGAGCGATACGTGCTGTGCGGTTTGGGTCGTACTCAATGTGAGCGACCTTTGCTGGCACACCATCTTTATCGTTGCGGACAAAGTCAATCAAACGATACGCACGCTTGTGACCGCCACCTTGGTGACGAACAGTGATGCGACCTGCGTTGTTACGACCACCCTTTGAGTGGATTGGACGTACCAAAGATTTTTCTGGAGTTGAGCGTGTGATTTCAGCGAAATCTGGAACGCTTGCGCCGCGTTGACCCGGGGTCGTTGGCTTTAATTTACGAAGTGCCATGATGATCCTTTTCTCTTAGAAGTCCGCTTTCCCTTAGGAAACCGGTCCCCCGAAGATGTCGATACGGTCGCCAGCTGCTACCTGCACAATTGCGCGCTTTGTGTCTTTACGCTTTCCATCACCGAAACGGGTCTTCTTGTTCTTACCCTGACGGTTCATGGTGTTAACGCTAAGCACCTTTACACCAAATACTTTTTCAACAGCGATCTTTATCTCTGTTTTATTAGCATCTGGTGAAACAATAAATGTGTACTTATTTTCATCAAGCAGGCCGTAGCTCTTTTCAGAGACAACAGGTGCTACTAGTACATCGCGGTAATCTTTCATGCGTTGACCTCGCTCTCACGTGCAACAGCCTTTGCCACCTTACGTGGGCCAGCTAGGAAATCCTTGATCGCACTTTCAGAGAAGACGATGTCATCGCTCTTTAGGATGTCATAGGCGTTCAACTGATCTGGAACAAGAAGATGTAGGTCATCAGCGTTACGAAGTGAGCGCCATGCAAGATCTTCAGTACGAGAGACAACTACAAGAAGATTCTTGCGCTCTGAGAA
>RGHD01000029.1 GCA_010024385.1 Actinomycetota bacterium
TCATATTCTATAAATTTACCTTTATCATGAAAACCATCACTAAAACATTTGCAGTTGAAGATCTAAAAATTCTTTATTCGCTAGGTATTCGCGACTTTGGTGAGAATCGGGACCAAGAGGCGAGTAAGAAATCTGTAGAACTGCCAAAAGATATTAATTGGCATTTTCAGGGGCAGATTCAGAGCAATAAATTAAAATCAATTTGCAGTTGGGCTAAGTTTATACATTCAGTTGATCAGATAAAGCATGCACAATTGATCTCTGATTTAAGTACTGATTCAGCTAAATCTATTTTCATCCAAGTTTCACTTGATGATCCACCTGAATCTAGAGGAGGAGTGGATCCAGATAAATTAGAGGAGTTAGCATCTAAAGTTTCACGCCTACCAGGAGTGGTGATCCAAGGCCTTATGGCAGTGGCACCAATCGATAATCCTGGAACTCAAGCTTTTGTAAATCTTCAGCGGATTCACAATCTTTTTAAGAGCAAATTTCCTCAGGCAAAATACCTCTCTGCTGGCATGAGTGGGGACTTTAAAGAGGCCATTGCCCATGGTGCGACACATATTCGGATAGGTAGCCAAATCCTGGGTTCCCGCTAGGCCTACAGGTACCGTTTACCTATGGCTAATGCACTCAAGCGCGTCGCGAACTACTTAGGTTTGATGGACGACCCAGAATTTGATACACCAATTGCAACTTCAACTCCTGTAGCAACGACATCAAGTGATGTGCGAATCAAACCGCGCTCACCACGTCCAGTTTCTTCAGTAGTTACAACCTCATCTGCAGAAGTTGCACCGCAATTAGATTTACCAGTCCTAGATCGCATCGTCACATTGCACCCACGTTTTTATAACGAGGCCCGCACAATCGGTGAGCACTTTCGTTTAGGCAATCCAGTCATCATTAATTTGACTGACATGGATGAATCAGAGCACAAGCGTTTAGTTGACTTTGCAAGTGGACTAGCATTTGGCTTACACGGAACCATTGAGAGAGTGACAAAGAAGGTCTTCCTTTTGTCTCCAGCTAATGTTTCAATTGGTGTTGAAGACAAGTCTGCTGCAGCTCAAGCAAGTTTCTTTAATCAGAGCTGATATAAGTTGAGTATCGGAGCGTTACTTGCTAACGTCCTGCAGTTATTTCTCTTCGCATTACTTGCTCGTTTAATTCTTGATTATGTCCGTATGTTTGCACGCAACTGGCGACCTAAAGGTATTGTTCTTTTACTCGTTGAGCTTGTTTACAGCATCACAGACAAGCCAATGGCATTTGTTGGGCGCTACATCCCACCACTTCGTCTCGGAGCAGTGAGCCTAGATTTATCTTTTATTGTTCTCTTCTTCGGCGTGCAATTACTTATGGGGTTAGTTCGCTCGCTTTAGTAAGTGAGACTGCAATTCCAAGTTCATTATCTTCAACTGTAAGTGTTGAGTCTTGAACCATGGACAATGCCAGTACTTCATCCTTGATATGCCCTTCATCGCTGGCAATGGCTGCGGCAATTTGGGCGGGGGCATTGAACTTCACATTGATGCGATCTGAGATTTCAAAGCCATCACTCTTTCTGCGCTCTTGAATAAAGCGAATCACTTCGCGCACATGGCCAGCGGAAATAAGTGCTGGTGTGAGCTCTAGATCAAGTGCCACACTTTCACCCTCATGAGAGGCCACCATCCAGCCAGATTTGGGAACTTCTGTAATAACCAGATCATCCAGAGCGATTTCCCAACTACCTAGCTGGGTCGTCCCAGATGCACGCAAAGTTTTCACAAGGGCAGTTGCATCACTGGCAGCAATTGCCTTAGCAATCTCTTGGACTGCGCCACCAAATTTTGCACCAAGTGATTTGAAGTTAGCTTTAATGGAGATATCTACTAAATCGCCATCAGCGCTAGCGATGTCTTGGAGATCAATAACGTTGAGCTCATCAGCAATCTGCTCACGCATTTGTTCTGGCAAAGATGCCCAACCACTTGCTGCAATCAAGGCACGGCCCAAAGGTTGACGAATCTTGATGCCAGATTCAGCGCGAGATGCTCGACCCAGTTCAACAATACGACGGGTCAGTGCAACTTGCTTTCCAAGTTCGCGATCAATGACAGTTGCATCTGCAACTGGGAAGTTTGAAAGGTGAACTGAAGCAACTGCAGAAGAATCGGCAGGGATTACCAACTCTTGCCAAACTTGTTCTGTAATGAAGGGAACCATAGGAGAGAGAAGTTGAGTCAGAGTTACTAGACACTCGTGAAGAGTGGAAAGGGCGCTGACATCTCCATCCCAAAACCTGCGTCGTGAACGGCGCACATACCAATTAGAAAGATCATCGATAAATCTAGCCAGTGCGCGACCTGCAACTTGTGAGTCAAAATCACTGAGTGAGCCATCTACTTCTTCAATTAAGAGATTGAGTTCAGAGATTATCCAGCGATCCATGAGTGGTCGTTCTGCAATCTTTGTTCGCTGACTCAAATCAAAGTTAGATGCTTTGGCATAGAGGGCATGGAAAGAAACAGTGTTCCAATAGGTTAGAAGTGTCTTTCGAACCACTTCATTAATTGCATCATGGCCAACACGACGCGCAGCCCATGGTGAGCCTGCTGCCAACATGTACCAGCGAACAGCATCTGCGCCGTGTTGATCCATGAGGGCCATTGGCTCTAGGACGTTGCCAAGGTGCTTACTCATCTTGCGACCATCTTTATCCAAGATATGTCCAAGACAAAGGACAGTCTTATATGAGGATTTATCAAAGACCAAAGTACCAATAGTCATAAGTGTGTAGAACCAGCCACGTGTTTGGTCGATAGCTTCGCAGATAAAGTCAGCAGGATATGACTCTTTAAACTTTTCAACAGAGCCTTCCTTATGCGGATATCCCCATTGGGCAAATGGCATGGCTCCAGAGTCATACCAACAATCGATAACTTCTGGCACGCGCACCATTGTGGAATCACAATCTGCGCAAGCAAAAGTAATGTCATCAACAAATGGGCGGTGTGGATCAAGATTTGAGAGCTCTTGACCAGCAAGTGTTCCTAATTCAGCCAGTGAGTCAACACAGATTTCATGCTTGTTTTCACAGCGCCAAATAGGAAGTGGAGTACCCCAATAACGATTACGAGAAAGTGCCCAGTCGATATTGTTGTTGAGCCAATCGCCATAGCGCCCCTCTTTAATTGTCTCTGGGTGCCAATCAGTTGCTGAGTTTTCACGAAGCAGCGCATCCTTAATTGACGTGGTGCGGATATACCAGGAAGGTTGCGCGTAATACATCAAAGGTGTGTGACAACGCCAGCAATGCGGGTAGGTGTGCTCATATGGTTGGTGCTTATAGAGAACACCACGTGCCTTTAACTCCTTGACTAATAGTTTGTCTGCATCTTTAAAGAAGATTCCGCCTATAACGTCGACTTCCTTTAAGAAATGTCCATCAGGTGCGATCGGATTAACAACAGGTAGTCCATATGCACGGCACACCGCTAAGTCATCAGCGCCAAATGCTGGAGATTGGTGAACGAGTCCTGTTCCATCTTCAGTTGTCACATATGTTGCAAGAACTACATAATGGGCATCTGGAATCTCTACGAAATCTAAGGGGCGCTTGTATGTTGTGCGTTCTAGCTCTTTTCCAAGCATTTTCTTGAGAATCTTCTTCTCACCCTTAACGCTATCCAGCAAGGCCTCTGCAACAACAAGGACTTCGCTGACTTCATCGATAGTGACTTCAACAGCCACATAATCCACTTCTGGATGCACTGCAATTGCAGTATTTGAAACTAAAGTCCATGGGGTCGTTGTCCACACTAGGAAACTGGCGTTGAGTGAAACCAAATCACCGGAGGTAATAGGAAAGCGAACATAAACCGAAGGATCGGTGACAGTTTCATAGCCCTGTGCTAATTCATGATCTGAGAGTCCAGTTCCACAGCGTGGGCAATATGGTGCAACGCGATGATCTTGAACGAGTAATCCCTTTTTCCAGATCTCTTTTAGAGACCACCACACACTCTCAACATATTCAGGTGACATAGTCCAATATGCTTCATCGAAATCAACCCAGAAGCCCATGCGGTGTGTCATGTCTGCAAATGCACCAACATGACGTTGGACTGACTCACGGCACTTGTCATTAAATGCTGCGATTCCATATCTTTCAATATCGCCTTTACCTGCAAAGCCCAACTCTTTTTCAACAGCAATTTCAACGGGCAAACCATGACAATCCCAACCAGCTTTGCGGATTACATGTTTTCCCTTCATTGTGTGAAAGCGGGGGAATACATCTTTAAATACACGAGCTTCAATATGGTGAGCGCCAGGCATTCCATTTGCAGTTGGTGGACCTTCATAAAACATCCATGCAGGTGCACCTTCTCGAGCATTGAGAGTTTTTTCAAAAATTTCGTTATCGCGCCAGAACTTTAAAATTTCGTGCTCGACGGCAGGCAGATCAACGGCTGCAGGAATTGCGCGAAATGACATAAAAAATCCTCCACGAGTAGGAAAGAACTCTGGAGGGACGTGACCTGCTGGCGCAGATCTCGCGGTACCACCCGCCTTGCGTGAAATTCACGCCACTTCACTTTTTCTATCCGCGGCTAGTTCTAGATGGTTTACACCACTTCTTCTAGCAAGCTCGTGAGGTGATGGCCCCGTCAATGCTCATTTGCGGTAGTGGCTCAATACTATCGTCTAGTTAAGCCAAAAAATGCCCGTGGCTAATTGGTAGTAGCCCCTGAAGAGCATTAAGGTTCGCGACATGCCTAAGAAGCCGGTCAAGAAAGCAGCAGCCAAGAAGGCTGCTGCAAAGAAGGCTGGGGTTAAGAAGAAGGTAGCTAAAAAGGCTCCAGCGAAAAAAGCGTCCGCCAAGAAGGCTGCTGCAAAGAAGGCTGCCGTTAAGAAGAAGGTAGCTAAAAAGCCTCTAGGCAAAAAAGCCTCCACTAAAAAAGCTGCGCTAAAGAGCATTCCAGTAAAGAAGGCTCCAGGTAAGCCATTTCCATCAAAGACAACTCTGACTGTTGATGAAAAATCTCAAACAGTTTCAGTCTCAACAATTTCTGCACCAGTATCTTCCCCTGTAGTAGAAGAGCGCCGATTGGTAATGCCACCACCACCACGTCCAGCTAAGAGCGGTAAAAAAGTTGCACCGCTGAAGCCAATCAAAGTAGCTCCAACACCAATTGTTGTCAGTGACAGTGAATCTCCATGGACAGCAGCTGAACTAAAGAGTATTCGTGCTGAGATTTCTAAAGATCTAGCACGTCTTAGAGTTGAGCTGGAAAAAGTTGAAGTGGAGATGGATTTACTTATTCAAGAATCTGGTGAAGGCGCTGGAGATGACCAAGCTGATGCAGGTACTAAGACTTTTGAACGTGAACATGAAATGTCACTAGTGATTAATGCCCGTGACATGGTTTTGCAAACAGAGCGTGCCTTAGATCGAATTGACTCTAAAACCTATGGAAACTGCGAAGAATGTGGAAGTGCAATTGGAAAGGCCCGTTTACAAGTATTTCCTCGGGCCACTTTGTGCATGATCTGCAAGCAGAAGGAAGAACGGCGCTAGCAGTGCGCGTGTGGCGCACACTCTTAGGTGTTGCCTTGCTTATCTGGCTTGCGGATTTAGCAACCAAAATCTGGGCAGTAAATTATTTGTCCAACCGAGATCCAGTAAAAGTTATTGGCTCACTTTTCCAACTGACCTTCGTTAGAAACTCTGGAGCAGCCTTTTCTTTTGCTGTAGGGGCAACTTTGTTTCTCTCTCTCTTTGGAATTGCCGTATTAATTGCAATTGCTTATTACGCACCCTCATTGACGTCAAGGGGTTGGGGAGTTGTTTTGGGCTTAGTCATGGGTGGAGTTTTGGGAAATCTGACCGATCGCATATTCAGAGAACCCGGGCTGCTGCGTGGGCACGTCATTGATTGGATGCAACTGCCACATTGGCCTATATTCAATATTGCAGACACGGCAATCGTGGTTGCTGCCTTTATTTCCGTTGTTTTGACTGTGCGAAATATTCCGCCTATTAAAAAAGAAGAGTTGAAATGAGTAATCGTGAAAAGCGCACCCTGTCAGTGCCAGAAGGCGTAGCTGGTGAGCGAATCGATAGTGCTCTCACCCGTGTGCTGGGCCTTTCGCGCACAGCAGTAGTTAAGTTGCTCGAAGATGGCGATATCAGAACATCTGGAAAAGCCATGGCTAAATCAGATCGCGTGAGTGCTAACCAAGTTATTGATGTGTTAATGCCAGCTCCAATTAATCAAGATCCAATTCCGCTCACACCGCTAGAGGGCCTTTCTGTTGTTTATGACGATGATGCAATCGTGGTTATTGATAAGCCTGTGGGATGTGCTGCCCATCCAAGTCCAGGATGGACGGGACCAACAGTTGTTGGCGCATTGATGGCAGCTGGGTATTCAATTTCAACAAGTGGAGCTGCAGAGCGACAAGGTATAGTCCATCGCCTAGATGTCGGAACTAGCGGATTAATGATTGTTGCAAAGAGTGATCGCGCATTTACTGTATTAAAAGATGCTTTTAGAAATCGCACAGTAGACAAGATTTATCATGCGCTGATTCAAGGTCATATGGATCCAACTAGTGGAACAATTGATGCTCCGATTGATCGACATCCAAAAGAGGATCATCGTTTCGCAGTAGTGGCAACAGGTAAAGATTCCATAACCCACTATGAAGTAATTGAGTTTTATCGAGGAGTTTCTTTAGTTAAGGTTGAATTAGAGACCGGTCGTACACACCAAATCCGAGTCCACTTCTCTGCACTCAACCATCCACTTGTCGGCGACACTACTTATGGCGCAGATCCCGTTTTGGCTAAATCTCTAGAGATGAGACGACCTTGGCTACACGCCAAGGAGCTCAAGTTTGAGCACCCTATTACCGGCGAACACCTGAGTTTTGAAGCTCCATACCCAGCCGATCTCACACGCTCATTAGCGTTGCTATCTGATGCAGTTCTGCCTTAAGTAATAATCTACGACCACCATGAATTCTGAGAATTTCGTACATCTGCACGTCCACACCGAGTATTCAATGCTCGATGGTGCAGCCCGTGTTCCCGATTTAATTCAGGAAGTTGCACGCCAAGGAATGCCAGCAATTGCAATAACAGATCATGGAAATGTTTTTGGTGCTTATGAGTTTTATAAACAAGCGAAAAAAGCTGGTGTTAAGCCAATTATAGGTATTGAAGCTTACGTTGCACCTGAATCTCGCTTTGATAAAAAAAGAGTGCAGTGGGCAAGTGGTGGTGAAGATGATGTTTCAGGTGGCGGCGCTTATACGCACATGACTATTTTGGCTGAAAACAATACTGGTCTAGGAAATCTCTTTCGTCTTTCTTCACTTGCATCCCTTGAGGGCTATTACTACAAACCGCGCATGGATAGAGAACTTTTAGCTAAATATTCCAAAGGGTTAATTGCAACAACTGGTTGCCCAGGTGGAGAGATTCAAACTCGCTTGAGAATGGGTGCATACAAAGAGGCATTAAAGGCTGCAAGTGACTACCGAGATATTTTCGGTGAAGGCAATTTCTTTTTAGAGGTAATGGATCATGGAATTGATATTGAAAGCCGTGTCAAAGCTGACTTGCTCAAGCTTGGAAAAGAGTTAGGTCTTCCACTCCTTGCCACTAACGACCTGCACTACACATTGCAATCAGATGCTGGGGCACATGAGGCCCTACTGTGTGTTCAATCTGGTTCTACATTGGCTGATCCCAAGCGATTTAAGTTCGATAACGACTCTTTCTATGTCAAAACTCCTGCGCAGATGCGAGAGCTCTTTAAAGAGATTCCAGAGAGTTGCGATAACACATTACTTATTGCCGAGCGTTGTGATGTGACCATGCGAGAAAATGAAAACCTCCTTCCGCAATTTAATGTTCCAGAGGGAGAGACTGAAGATTCGTGGCTTAAAAAGGAAGCAGTTCGTGGCATGAGAGAGCGCTTAGGTGAAAAGCTGACTCCCGCACATGAATCTCGTCTTGAATATGAACTTGGTGTGATGGAGAAGATGGGTTTTCCTGGTTACTTCCTTGTTGTTGCCGATTTAGTTGGACATGCAAAGAAAGTTGGTATTCGAGTTGGACCAGGTCGAGGATCGGCTCCAGGCTCTCTTGTTGCATATTCACTTGGCATCACAGGCTTAGATCCGCTCGAGCATGGACTTTTGTTCGAGCGCTTTCTTAATCCAGAACGTATATCTATGCCTGATATCGACTTGGACTTTGATGAGCGTCGTCGCAGCGAAATGATTCGGTATGCAACAAATAAGTATGGTGAAGATCGAGTTGCTCAGATCATCACGTACGGCACCATTAAATCAAAGCAGGCGATTAAGGACTCAACTCGCGTGCTTGGATATCCATACGTCATTGGTGAGAAGTTAACGAAGGCTTTGCCGCCAGCGGTGATGGGTAAAGATATTTCTCTTAGTGGAATCTTTGATCCCAAAGATGATCGCTATGGGGAAGCGGGGGAGTTCCGCTCATTGTATGAATCAGATCCAGATTCAAAACGCGTGGTTGATACGGCGCGTGGTCTTGAAGGATTAAAGCGCCAGTGGGGTGTTCACGCAGCTGGAGTAATTCTCTCGCGCGAACCATTACTTGATGTCATTCCAATTCATCGCCGTGAAGCAGATGGCGCAATCATCACTCAGTTTGATATGGGTGCATGTGAATCAATTGGCTTACTTAAGATGGACTTTTTGGGCCTTCGCAACCTCTCTGTCCTAGATGATGCACTAATTAACATCAAAGAGAACCAAAACATTGATGTGGTGTTAGAGGATTTAACACTCGATGATAAAAAGACATATGAACTCCTTTCTCGCGGTGACACTCTGGGTGTGTTCCAGCTAGATGGTGGACCAATGCGTGCGTTGCTTAAATCTATGTCTCCGGATTCTTTTGAAGATATATCGGCTGTTATCGCTCTCTATCGTCCAGGTCCTATGGGTGAGAATGCACATAACAACTATGCCGATCGCAAAAATAAGCGAAAGCCAATTGAACCTATTCACCATGAGCTTTCAGAACCATTGCAGGAGATTCTTGGTGACACATACGGCCTGATTGTTTATCAGGAGCAAGTAATGGCTATTGCCCAAAAAGTTGCTGGATTCTCACTTGGACGAGCGGATCTTTTACGTAAGGCGATGGGTAAGAAGAACAAAGATATTTTGGATAAGGAATACATTCCTTTTGAAGTGGGCATGAAGGCAAATGGTTTCTCAACTGCTGCAATCAAACGCCTGTGGGACGTTCTTATTCCATTCTCTGATTACGCTTTCAACCGAGCGCACTCTGCCGGCTATGGTGTTGTCTCATATTGGACTGCTTATTTAAAGACTAACTTTCCCACTGAATACATGGCGGCGCTTTTAACTAGCGTCCGAGATGATAAAGATAAATCTGCGCTGTATTTGAGTGAGTGCCGCCGAATGGGAATCAAGGTGTTACCACCTGATGTCAATGAATCTAATGGTGAATACACCCCGCGTGGAAAAGATATTCGCTTTGGTCTTGCAGCCATTAGAAATGTTGGCGAAGGTGTTGTCGCATCCATTAAAGCTGCGCGTGAGAGTAAAGGTCGATTCACATCCTTTGGTGATTTCTTAGCAAAAGTTGATGCGCAGGTGTGTAACAAGAAGACAATTGAATCCTTGATTAAGGCGGGAGCATTTGGCTCCCTTGGAGCAACGCGTAAAGGTTTGATTGCTGTTCACTTGGAGGCAATTGATTCTGTTATTGAGAGTAAGCGTGCTGAGGCCATTGGCCAGTTTGATCTATTCGGCGGAGAAGCAATCACTGAAGTTTCAGGCTTGGATATTGAGATCCCAACGGGTGAATGGGATAAGGCAATGTTGCTGAGCTATGAGCGCGAAATGCTGGGTCTCTATGTTTCCGATCATCCACTTCTAGGTGTTGAACATGTGCTTCGAGCCAATACCGATATGTCTATCAGCGAATTAGTTGATGAAGGCGCGCAACATGAATCAGTTGTCACTATCGGCGGCTTAATTACTAGTGTTACTCGCAAGGTTTCAAGGCAAGGTGCTTCTTGGGCCGTAGTAACAATTGAAGATCTTGAGGGATCTTTGGAAGTTCTTTTCTTCTCAAATACCTACAACCAGTATTCAATGTCTCTGACTGAAGATCGAATTGTGACTGTTCGTGGTCGCGTTGATCGCCGTGAAGAGAATCTGAGATTTACAGCCCTTGAAATGTCTATGCCAGATATTTCTGCAGGTCCAACCGGCCCTCTTGTGATTTCAATTCCAATGTCTCAGTGCACGCCACCAGTTGTTGATCGCATCAAGGAGATTTTGCGTTCACATCCAGGTAAGCGAGAAGTTCATCTGTCTTTGAGTGAAAATGGAAGTAGTACCGTTATGAAGATTGATGCATCCGTCACAGCTTCTCCATCATTGAGCGCAGATCTCAAATCTATTCTTGGGCCTAACTGCCTGGTTTAAATTCAAGTCCGCCTCGTTGGGCTCAGCCGTTACAATCAGCATGTGATTCGCACCATTGATCTTCGTGGCAAAGCCTTAAACAAGGCTGGATATAACGCCGAACTTCCGCGTGCAGCTTTAGATGTCGCCCAAGCTATGGCTCTAGTTGAGCCAATTCTGCACCGAGTTAAAACCGGTGGAGAAGGCGAACTCATTAAATTGGCGCAAGAATTCGATGGAGTAACTCCAGCTTCTATTCGCGTTCCACAGCAGGCTTTAAATTCAGCATTAGCATCATTAGATCCTGCAATTCGAGCAGCGCTAGAGCTTTCAATTGAACGAGTGAGAAAAGTTCATAACGATCAGGTAAGAGCTGATAAGACCACGAACGTTGTTGACGGTGGCACTGTTACTCAAAAGTGGGTCCCAGTTGATCGTGTGGGTCTCTATGTTCCGGGTGGACGGGCGGTGTATCCAAGTAGCGTTGTCATGAATGTCGTGCCAGCGCAAATTGCAAAGGTTTCATCCATCGCTGTGGCTTCACCTCCACAAAAAGAGTTTGCTGGATTGCCTCATCCAACTATTTTGGCAACGTGTGCATTACTTGGTGTAACTGAAGTCTTTGCTGTTGGGGGAGCCCAGGCGATTGCCATGTTTGCTTATGGTGTTGAGGGTCTGTGTGAAAAGAGTGATCTCGTTACAGGTCCAGGCAATATCTATGTGGCTGCCGCTAAACGCGCACTACGTGGTGTGATTGGAATTGATTCAGAAGCTGGCCCAACTGAAATTGCTATTCTCGCTGACTTTTCTGCTCGAGCTAGTGATGTTGCAGCAGATTTAATTAGCCAAGCTGAGCACGATGTAATCGCTGCAGCGATTTTGGTGACCGACTCAATTGAATTAGCCAACAACGTTGAGGCCGAACTTAAGTTCCAAATTGGAAGGACCAAGCACAAGGAACGTATTACGGCTGCGCTTTCAGGTGTTCAGTCAGCAATTGTCTTAGTTGATGACATGAAGCAGGGAATTGATGTCGTTAATGCTTATGCTGCAGAGCACTTAGAAATTCAGACGAAGAATTCGCGCGAAGATGCTGCACAAATTAGAAATGCTGGAGCAGTCTTTATCGGACGTTTCTCACCTGTCTCACTTGGAGATTACTCCGCAGGCTCTAACCACGTTCTTCCTACAGGCGGATGTGCTTGTCACTCAAGTGGATTATCTGTTCAGACATTTCTTCGTGGACTTCACTTCATAGAATATGGCGAAAAAGCATTCACGGAATTAGTCCCGACAGTTGTGACGCTAGCTAATTCAGAAGATTTACCCGCACATGGCCAAGCAATGACAATTAGATTGGAAAATTCGTAAATGAATTGGCCAACTTGGTTGCCTTTGAGAAAGGACTTAACTCCTCTTACTCCTTATGGTGCACCGCAGGTTCCTGCTCAAGCCTCATTAAACACTAATGAGAATCCTTATCCACCTTCA
Organism: Actinomycetota bacterium; assembly: GCA_010024385.1. Lineage (GTDB taxonomy): Bacteria > Actinomycetota > Actinomycetes > Nanopelagicales > Nanopelagicaceae > Planktophila. The sequence continues at coordinate 11,983 of RGHD01000029.1, forward strand.
CCCGCGCTTCAAAAAGCAATCGCTGCTGCTGTGATGGTTGCAGCTGCGAATTTGAATCGTTATCCCGATCGTGATGCCAATGAACTGCGAACTAAGTTAGCTGGCTATATCAATTCAACGTCTAAGGTAAATTTCACCTCGGATAACATTTGGGCAGCAAATGGCAGTAATGAGATTATTCAATCTATTTTTCTAGCTTTTGGTCAGGCAAATGCACTTGGTTTCACTCCCTCTTATTCAATGCACCCACTCATTGCCAAGGTGTGTGGAACAAAATGGCTCGATGGAAAGCGAAATTCGGATTTCTCACTAAATGTTGAACTTGCTATTGAGCAAATTATGCAGGTCAAGCCAGCATTGACTTTTATCACAACGCCTAATAATCCAACTGGTGGATCTGTCTCAATCTCAGAAATCAAGTCACTTGCTGATGCTGTGGCAAAGGTAAATGGTCTACTTATTGTGGATGAAGCTTATGCAGAATTTTCAACTGAAGAATCTGCAGTAACACTCCTAGCTAAGAATCCTCATGTTGTTGTTATACGGACAATGAGTAAAGCATTTGCATTTGCAGGAGCACGCTTGGGATACATGGTCTGTGATAGTTCGGTAAAAGATGCCATGATGCTTGTGAGATTGCCGTATCACTTAAGTGCATTGACTCAAGCAGCAGCATCAGTTGCTATAGATTTCAAAGATGAACTACTGGGATATGTCTCTGAGTTGATACGCGCTCGGGAGGCGCTGACTGCGCAGTTGAACGCACTCGGGCTCAAGGTTGTCTCGAGCAGCGCGAACTTCATCTTGTTTACGGGATTTAACGCCGAAGCCCCTAAACTTTGGCGTGAACTACTCGGTAAAGGCGTCCTAATTCGAGATGTCGGACTACCAGGGTATTTGCGAGTGACTGTCGGCAATGAAGCCGAAAACACATTATTTATAACTGCATTAAAAGAACTCATCTAAAGAGAGGCCACCATGAGAACTGCACGAGTCGAAAGAGCAACTAAGGAGTCACATGTTTTAGTTGAGCTCAACCTAGATGGACAAGGCGTTATCGATGTTTCTACTGGTGTGCCGTTTTTTGACCACATGATGTCTCAGCTCGGTAAGCATTCAGGCTTTAATCTCACAATTAAGACAACAGGTGATGTTGAAGTTGATTCTCACCACAGTGTTGAAGACACATCACTGGCATTTGGCCAAGCCCTACGTGAGGCTCTGGGGGACAAGGCAGGCATTCGCCGCTTCGGTGATTCTATGGTTCCACTCGATGAAGTTTTAGTTCAAGCCGCAGTTGATCTCTCTGGTCGTCCTTATTTGGTCCACCGTCAGCCAGAGATTGTTGAGCTCATAGGAACTTTTGATACAACACTCGGAAAACATATTTGGGAATCAATAGTTGCAGAAGCTCATATTGCACTGCATATCCGTGTGCTTGAAGGAAGAAACGCACACCATGTTTTTGAAGCACAGTTCAAAGCCGTTGCACGTGCACTGCGTGATGCGGTCTCACTCGATGGCAGAGTTGCAGGTATTCCTTCAACTAAAGGCTCTCTTTGATCGCAATTCTTGATTATGGTTCTGGCAACTTACGTTCGGCACAAAGAGCCTTTGCTACTTCTGGTGTTGATGTAGTTGTCACATCTGATCCTGCCACAGCACTTGAATCTGATGGTTTAGTTGTTCCTGGTGTGGGAGCCTTTGCTGCATGTATGCAGGGGTTGAGATCTGTTGATGGCGAAGCAATCATTCTTGAGCGAATTGCGAGAGAACGACCTGTTCTTGGAATTTGTATTGGAATGCAGATTCTTTTTCAAGAAGGTAGCGAGCATGCTGAAAATGGAAACCACAAAGGTGTTGGAGTTTGGGAAGGTGAAGTCTCGAGTTTGAAGGCACCAATACTTCCGCATATGGGATGGAATAGCGTTGAAAGTGATGCGAACTCCACCTTATTAAAGGGAGTTGCAGGAGAGTCATTCTATTTTGTTCACTCTTATGCAGCCAAGAAAGCAGTTGGAAAAATGCAGGGGTGGAGCTTTCACGGTGAAAAGTTTTTGGCAGTGGTTGAAGATGGCTATGTTTCGGCAACGCAATTTCATCCAGAAAAGTCCGGAGATGCAGGGCTAGCTTTGATTAAGAATTGGGTGAGTGCACTATGAGTTACTTAGAGCTTTTGCCTGCAGTAGATGTTAAAGATGGGCGTGCTGTGCGCTTGGTGCAAGGTGAACTAGCCCAAGAGAGTATTTATGGCGCACCGCTTGACGTCGCACTTGAATTTCAAGCAGCAGGGGCTGAGTGGTTACACCTTGTTGATCTAGATGCCGCATTTGGCCGTGGAAGTAATGCTGAACTCTTAGCAGAAGTTGTTGGGGCACTTGATATTAAAGTCGAACTCTCTGGTGGTATTAGAGATGATGAGTCGTTGCGCAGAGCATTAGCAACTGGTTGCACGCGAGTAAATCTTGGAACAGCTGCCCTAGAAGATCCAGAATGGACTGCTCGAGTTATTGCTGAATTCGGCGATCGCATCGCTGTTGGACTTGATGTGCGGGGGCACGTGCTTGCTGCGCGTGGGTGGACCAAAGAAGGTGGAGATCTCTTTGAAACACTTTCACGATTAGATAAAGATGGTTGTGCTCGCTATGTAGTAACTGATGTAACAAAGGATGGCACGTTGGCTGGGCCTAATTTGGAACTTCTAAAATCAGTTTGTGAAGCAACATCTAAACCAGTAGTTGCTAGTGGTGGAATATCCTCTTTGATGGATATTCAAGCTCTGTGTGAACTCAATTCAACAGGTGTTGAAGGCGCCATCGTTGGCAAGGCTTTATATGCCGGCGCCTTTACTTTGCAAGAAGCGCTGAAAGTTACAGGGCGATGACTCTTTCTGTTCGCATCATTCCTTGCTTGGATGTCACTAATGGTCGAGTTGTTAAAGGAGTCAACTTCACAAACCTTGTTGATGCTGGAGATCCAGTTGAAATGGCCGCTCTCTATGGGGCAGAAGGCGCCGATGAGTTAACTTTTCTGGATATCTCAGCAACCGTTGATGGACGAGAGACAACGTTGGATGTTGTTCGCCGAACAGCTGAACAAGTCTTTATTCCACTCACGGTTGGCGGGGGTATTAGAAATGTTTCTGATGTGGATCGCTTACTTCGAGCGGGTGCAGATAAAGTTTCAATTAACACTGCAGCAATTGCCCGACCTGAATTAATCGCAGAGATTGCAGATCGATTTGGTTCACAAGTCCTTGTTCTCTCCATCGATGCGCGCCGTGCACGAACTGAGTCAGGTTTTGAAATCACAACTCATGGTGGTCGAGAAGGAACAGATATTGATGCAATCGCCTGGATTGAAAAAGCATGCGCACTTGGTGTGGGAGAGATTCTTCTTAACTCAATGGATGCTGATGGAACCCGTGCTGGCTATGACATTGGAATGATTAGTGCGATGCGTTCAGTTTCAACTGTGCCATTGATTGCCAGTGGCGGTGCTGGAACTTTGGCTGATTTTGGCGCAGCCCTGGATGCTGGGGCCGATGCACTTCTTGCTGCAAGCGTGTTCCACTTTGGAATACACCGTATAAAGGATGTGAAGACCTACCTTAGTTCGCACAATTATCCCGTGCGCGCCGTGCCCGTTGGGTAAGGCAGAATTACTCCATGAGCTCACTTGATCCGGCAGTTATAGCTTTGCTTAAGGATCCAACAATGCTCATTCCTGCTGTGATTCAAGACTCAAAGACGAATGAAGTTTTAATGCTGGCCTATATGAATACAGAATCTCTTGCGCTGACTCTTAGTACAGGAAAAGCAACCTATTGGTCACGCTCTCGAAATGAACTATGGGTTAAAGGTGCAACTTCTGGTCACTTCCAAAAAGTAATCTCTGTTGCATTGGATTGTGATGGTGATGCATTACTACTGCATGTGGAACAAACAGGTGTTACTTGCCATACGGGTGAAAGAACCTGCTTCCACACCCCAATTGCGCTGGGTAAGTAAGAATGAACCTAGAAGAATTTCGCTCTTACGCCAAGATCTCAAATGTGATTCCAGTTTCCAGGCGTCTGCTTGCAGATGGAGAAACACCATTGGGTGTTTATAGAAAATTAGCTAAGAACGCTGCCAATACCTTTCTATTGGAATCTGCCGAACATGGTGGTGCTTGGTCACGGTATTCATTTATTGGTGTGCGAAGTGAAGCAACACTAAGTGAAAAAGATGGAAAGGCTTACTGGCAGGGGACAGCACCTGCTGGTGCACCAACTGGAATAGATCCACTTGAAGCTCTACGTCTTTCTGCAGCACATTTGAAATCGCCCACCATTGCCGGACTGCCTCCTTTAACGGGTGGGCTAGTTGGTTTCATGGGCTATGACGTTGTGCGGCGATTAGAAAAACTTCCCAGCCTTTCGAAAAAGGATCTGCCACTTCCAGAGTTGAGTTTTATGTTGACAAGTGATTTGGCAGTTCTAGATCACAGTGATGGAACCATTACTTTAATTGCTAATGCCATTAACTGGGATGGAAGCGATGATCGAATTGATGAAGCTTTTTATTCATGCAACGAACGTTTAGATCGTATGCAAGAAGATTTGGCAGCTCCCCTAGATGGTGAAATTGCACAGATCGATTCACATGCTTCACCAACCTTTGATGCCAACATGAGTGCTGATGAGTTCAAGTCAAAGATTGCAATAGCAAAAGAGGAGATATTGGCCGGAGAAGCTTTCCAGATTGTGCTCTCTCAACGTTTTTCAATGCCATGTTCTGCTGATGGTATCGATGTTTATCGGATGCTACGTCTAAATAACCCAAGTCCATATATGTATTTGTTCCGTTTCAATGAGGGAATAACAATTGTGGGCTCAAGCCCTGAAGCGTTGGTGAAAGTTAATCAGCGCGAAGTAATGATTCATCCAATCGCTGGA